>JAQSWN010000110.1 GCA_029266615.1 Polyangiaceae bacterium | reverse complement strand
GTATTCACTGTGCAGCAGCTGAGCCAAAAAATCTGGTAACGAGCCGAGCAGCGCGACCTTCTCCACGCCGCGGGTTCGCGCGAGCAGCGTCGCGTCCGTTTGCAGGAACCGCTGCCACGAAACTTCGCTCCACGCCGCGCGCGCTTCCTCCGGCTCGAACAACGGCGACGCTTCGAGTAGGCCCGCGCCGATCACCATGAGGCGCGCCGCGTGAGGCCCACTCACGTCCGCGCCGAGCTCGCGCAGCACCGCGACGACGCGCCGCTCACGACGGAGCGCGGCGTAGACCAAGCTGGACAACTGTTCGGATTGTCCGGGGCCGAGCTGCTCACTCGAGATGGCTCGGCTAAGCTCACTGCTGGCGCGCGCCCCGCCTCGAGCTCGTTGAAGGATGGCGACGGCGTGATCGAGCTGAGCTTTCGTGACGGGGGGCATGGACAACCTGTGGACTAAGCTGGGGACGAGCTATTGGGAACGTCGGTATTGGATCGGGGCATCCCCAGGACAAGCTGTTCAGGGCATCTTTTGTTCAGAACCGACGCGACACCGGAGCGACACGGAAGGCACAATGAAGCCGGGGATTTGCGCGTTGACCTTCAGTAGTTCGGCCCCATGTTGATAGCTTGAGGGCCCAATTGCTCGCGGATTTTTGCTTGGCCGACCCCAACCCCTTGGGGTACAAGGCTCCTCGTTCTTGGGGCGCGAGGTCGTCGCTGGGCGCGCGTGAGGCACTGACTCCCATCCGGGGGCCGGGCAGCGCTGCATCCAGTGACACTGAACGCATCAGCACTGGACAGGTTTACAGCACTGACGGGCTGCGTGACAATCGGAGTCCGTCCCGATGAGGAGAAGACCAGCCATGGCGCAGTCGACGGTTGTAGGTCAGGAAAATGAGCGCGTGAAAACCACGGCTTCTGCGGAAGCGTCGAAGCGCGGCTCGCTCAGCGCACGCGCGGGCGCGACCTTCAACCCTCGTTACACCCAGCCCGGTGCAGATCCGCTGGCGGACGTGGTCTGGGAGCGTCGCCAAAGCGTGATCACGAACCCGGACGGCTCCATCGTGTTCAAGATGGAGGGCGCGGAAATCCCGGCGGGTTGGTCCCAGCTCGCGACGGACATCGTCGTCTCCAAGTACTTCCGCAAAGCGGGCATTCATGGCGACAAGGAGCAGGGCGAAACGAGCGTGCGCCAGGTCGTGCATCGCATCGCGCACACCATCCGAAAAGCGGGTGAAGACTTCGGCGGTTACTTCGCGACGCCGACGGACGCGGAGACGTTCGAAGCGGAGCTCACCTGGCTGATGACCAACCAGTACGGCGCGTTCAACTCGCCGGTTTGGTTCAACTGTGGATTGTGGAGCGAGTACGGCATCACCGGCTCGGGCGGCAACTGGGCGTGGAGCGACGCGCTCGCGGACGTGAGCGAGACCGCGAATGCGTACGAGCGCCCGCAGTGCTCTGCGTGCTTCATCCAGGCCGTGCCGGACGACCTCATGGGCATCTACGAGTTGGTGAAGTCCGAGGCCCGGCTGTTCAAGTACGGCTCCGGCACGGGCTCGAATTTCAGCGCGATCCGGGGCAAGCAAGAGAAGCTATCCGGCGGCGGGACCTCGAGCGGGCTGATGAGCTTCCTAGAAGTGTTGGACCGCGCGGCCGGCGCGACCAAGAGCGGCGGCACCACGCGCCGCGCCGCAAAGATGGTCTGTCTGGACATGGACCATCCCGAGATTCGCGACTTCATTCAGTGGAAGACGCGCGAAGAAAAGAAGGCCAAGGCGCTCATCGCCGCCGGCTACGAGAGCGACTTCAACGGTGAGGCGTACCACACGGTAAGCGGTCAAAACTCGAACAACTCCGTGCGCGTGACGGACGAGTTCATGCGCGCGGCGGCGGCGGGCGGTAAGTGGCAAACCATCGCCCGCACCACCGGCAAAGTGGTGGACACGCTCAACGCGGGTGAGCTTTGGGACATGGTCGCGGAGTCCGCCTGGGCCTGCGCGGACCCGGGCGTGCAATACGACAGCACGATCAACCACTGGCACACTTGCCCCAACACCGGGAAAATCAACGCCAGTAATCCCTGCAGTGAGTACATGTTTTTGGACGACACGGCTTGCAACCTGTCGTCGCTGAACCTCACCAAGTTCTTGGACGAAGCCGGCCGGTTCGACGTCGAAGGGTACCGTCACGCGGTGGACGTGTTCTTCACGGCCCAGGAAATCCTGGTGGATCTGTCGAGCTACCCGACCCGGGGAATCGCGCGAAATTCGCACGATTATCGCCCCCTCGGCCTCGGCTACGCCAACCTCGGCACGCTGCTGATGCTGCAAGGCATTCCCTACGACTCGAACGAGGGCCGCGCGATCGCGGGGGCACTCACGGCCATTCTCTGCGGCCGCGCGTACGCGGTGAGCGCGGAGATCGCGAGCAGCAAGGGCGCGTTCCCTGGCTTCGACAAGAACCGCGAGCCGATGCTGCGCGTCATGCGCCAACACCGCGAGGCCGCTTACGCGATCGATCGCGAGCAGTGCCCGGATTACCTATGGCAAGCCGCCGTGCAGGACTGGGACCACGCCGTCGAGCTGGGTGAGCAGCACGGCTACCGTAACGCCCAAGCGACCGTGCTCGCGCCGACCGGCACCATTGGCCTGCTCATGGACTGCGACACGACCGGCATCGAGCCCGACTTCGCGCTCGTGAAGTTCAAGAAGCTGGCCGGCGGCGGCTACTTCAAGATCGTCAACCAGTCCGTGCCGGAGGCGCTGAAGCGGCTGCGCTACTCGCAAGCGCAAATCAGCGAGATTGTCGCGTTCATCTCCGGCACCAACACCCTGACCGGCGCGCCGCACGTGAGCCGCGCCGCGCTCAAGCAAAAGGGCTTTTCGGACGAAGACCTCGCCAAGATCGAGAGCGCTCTGCCCGGCGTGTTCGACCTCGGTCTGGCGTTCGCGCCGTGGGTGCTCGGTCGCGAAACCTACGAGCGCCTCGGAGTCTCGGCGGAGAAGCTCTCGCAGCCGGGCTTCAGCCTGCTCAAGTTCCTGGGCTTCACGGCCGCGCAGATCGAGCAAGCGGGCGACGTGATCATCGGCCGCATGACCATCGAGGGCGCGCCCCACCTGCGGTCGGAGCACTACGCCGTTTTCGACTGCGCCAATCGCTGTGGTCGCACCGGTCAACGCTACCTCGCGCCGATGTCGCACGTGAAGATGATGGCCGCGGCGCAGCCGTTCTTGTCCGGCGCGATCAGCAAGACCGTGAATCTGCCCAACGACGCGACCGTGGAAGACGTGAAGCAAATTTACGAGGACGGCTGGAAGCTGGGCCTCAAAGCGGTCGCGCTCTACCGCGACGGTTGCAAAGCATCGCAGCCCCTCTCCACCTCCAGTGGGGAGAAGAGCGAGAGCAAAGAGCAAGCGGAAGAGGCGGCGGCCGCGGCCGTGGCTGCGCCGGTGGTGGCGGCTGCGCTCGCCTCGGTGCCAACCGTGGCGCGTCCGGAAGGTCAGAGGGTGCGGCTCCCGCAGAAGCGCCGTGGATTCACGCAGGAAGCGCACGTCGGTGGTCACAAGGTGTTCTTGCGCACCGGCGAATACGAAGACGGCACCCTGGGGGAGATCTTCATCGACATGCACAAGGAGGGCGCCGCCTTCCGGTCGCTGATGAACTGCTTCGCGATGGCCGTGTCCGTCGGTTTGCAGTACGGCGTTCCGCTCTCCACGTTCGTGGAGCAGTTCACGTTCACCCGCTTCGAGCCGCACGGCGTCGTCTCCGGCCACCCGAACATCAAGTTCTCGACTTCCATCGTGGACTACATCTTCCGGGTCCTGGGCGTGGAGTACCTGCGCCGGTACGACTTCGCGCAGGTAAAGCCTTCGGAGGACTCCGGCAGCATCGAAGATCCGACCGTGCCCAAGCTGGTCGCGGAAGACTCCGGCTCAGCAACGTCCATCGCGCCGCCCCGTCCTTCTTCGATCCCGCCGCAAGCCTTGGCGGTCAAGCCCGAGCCGGCCGCGTTTGCCGCGGAGGGCCACGGCGCGCTCGATGCACAGCTCGAAGAGATGATGGGCGACGCACCAGTGTGCGACGGCTGCGGGCACATCACGGTGCGCAACGGCGCCTGCTACAAGTGCCTCAACTGCGGCAACTCCATGGGCTGCAGCTAGGCGTTTACCGTCCCGCTTCCTGCCTCGCCTTCCTCTTTTGAGGGTGCGGGGCCGGGAGCGAGGCACAAAAGCGCGAAAACTCCTGATGGTAGGGCTATTTCGCTTTTGGGACGTCTAAGCTAGAAACATGGCCATGAAGCCGCTTCGTTCGGTTATTGCGATCACTGCGTGTGGGTTCTTGGTGCCGGCGCTGCTGTCCGCCACCGGCTGCAAGAAGGACGAGCCGCCGCCTCCGCTTCCCGCGGCTCCTCCCGCCGCGTCGACCCCGGCGACGGTCGCCCCCACGTTGGAGCTCGCGCCTGAGCCCCTGCCCTCTGCCTCGGAGGCCCCCAAGGCGGGGACTGGCACTGGCGGCCCGGCGAATAGCCTGAAGAAGTGCTGCGCCGCGCTGGCGCAGAACGCGAACAGCGCGCCGCCGCCGAACAACACGTACCTGCTGCAGGCATCGCAGGCCTGTAACGCGGCGGTGGCGATGGGTGCCGCCTCTCCGCAAGTGATGTCGGCGGTGCGCGCGGCTCTGGGTGGCGCCCAGATGCCCGCAGGCTGCCAGTGACGCAAGGCGCCGCGCTAGGCGCGGCGCTAGTGACCGCGGCGCTCGTTCTCACAGCTGGAGCGAGTGCCGCAGACTCAGGCACCGGCGCGCCTGCCGTCTCCGACGCGGAGGCGGTCTCGCTCCTCTACGAGGACAGCCCGCCGCCGGATTGCCCGACCGAAGCCGAGTTCGAGGCCGAGGTGGCGAAGCTGACGTCGAAAGCGCATTTCACCAAAGAGCGCCGAGCGCGGCGCGTGCGCATCGAGTTGTCGAGCGGAGGCCGAGACGTGACGGGCCGGCTGGTGAGCGGTGACGGCAAGAATCAGTCTTCGCGCGAGCTCCGCGGCAAAACGTGCCGCGAGGTGGCAAGCGCGCTGGCGATCGCGGTTGCGCTGACCATCGACCCTGAAGCGCTGCTCGGACCGAGCGAGGCCACGCCTGCCAAGCCGCCCGAGGCCGCCGCCGCGCCCGAGCCCCCACCGGCCGCGCCCAAGCCCCCTCCCCCGAAGCCCAAGCCGGCGGCACCTCTTGCTCCTCGTCCGGTAGCTCCGCCGGCCCCCACTCGCGTCCATTTCGGGGTGGGCGTTGGACTCACGCTCGAAGGCACTTGGGCCCCTCGAATGAGTCCAGGCGGCAAAGTCCTGGGTGTGATCGCGCCGGGTGATCATCTGCGCGTCGCCCTCGGGTTCACTCGTTTCCTCACCCGAGAGGTGGACGACGTGAGCTTCGGCGCCTGGCTCGTGGACGGGAGCGTGTCCTACAACCTCGCCGTGCTCGGCGTGGTGCGCCCGTTTGCGAGTCTCGGTTACGAATTGGGCATGATCGAGGCTTCCGGGAGCGGATTGCCCACTACCGTCGAGGCGGAGCGCCCCTGGCAGGCAGCGAGTGCGGGCGTGGGCCTTCGGCTGGAAACGGAAGGCTTCTTTTTGCAGGTCGGAGGCAGCCTCGTTGTGCCACTTTACCGACAGCGGTACCTGGTGTCGGACTCCCTTGGCAAAGTCAGCCTTCTTTACGAAGTGCCACCGGTAGGATTGAAGCAGGAGACGAGCCTAGGCGTCTTTTTGTGATCAGCCGGGTTTGCGGTGGAAACCCTGAATGTAAATGCGTTGGGCGTCCACCTCCTCTGCCCACGAGCTCCCCTTGGAGCCCGTGCCCCGCTCGGGAATTCAGCCTAAAGTAGCTAAATCTGGAGCGGGGATGGCCGTGCTTACCGGGGGGCGTGCACGCTTGGTGGATCCACAGATGGCGATTGACTCGGCGCGCCTCACCCGTGTCGCCCAAGAGCACCTAGATTTCGTTTGGCGCTGCCTGCGGCGGTTCGGCGTCCCTGCGGCTGACGCCGACGACGCCGCGCAGCAAGTCTTTTTGGTGGCAGCGGACAAGCTCGCGGACGTGCCCGTAGAACGGGAGCGCGCTTTTCTTTTCGCGACTGCGGCGCGTATTGCCGCGAACGCACGAAGGTCCATTCGCCGCCGGCAGAGCGCGTACGATAATCTCTCCCAGGCGCCGGAAGAACCGCGCGTCTCTCAAGACGAGCTGAGCGATCAGCTCCGCGCTCGGGCACTATTGGATCAAGTCATGGCCGATATGCCGGAAGATCTCCGGGAGGTGTTCGTTCTGTTCGAGATCGAAGAGATCTCGATTCAGGACATTGCCACCGCGCTGGACATTCCGATTGGCACCGTGGGGTCTCGTCTGCGGCGCGCGCGCCAGGCGTTTCAGCAAGCCGTTATCAGGCACCGTGCGCGCATGGGATTTAGACAAGGAGCGGTGGGATGAACGACCCTACGCGATTGATTGAAGAAGCAGGGGGAGACGAGCTCGAGGGGTCGCTACTACGCCTCGCGCGCGAAGAGGGGCCATCCGCGGATGGTCGTCGTAAGAGCCTCGCCGCGATCGCGGCTGGCAGCGCCGCCTCCCTGGCGACGCAAACCGCTCACGCTACCGGCACCGCCAGCAAGGGCATGACCGTCGCCAAGTGGGGTGCCCTCGCGGCCTTTGCCGTGGCGATTCCCGCCGCCCTCCTGCTGAGCTCGAGTGGGGAGAACGCGGCGCCGAAAGCGCCGCCCGCCTCGCTGGAAGCTCCGGCGACCGTCGTCCAACCGCCGGTGCTGGAACCGGTTCCCGTAATCGACAATCGTCCCGCGCCCGTGTCGCTGGACCAGCTGCCGGCGCTACCGGAAGCTCCCGCGACGCCTCCCTCCGGCAGCGGCGGCAAGCAGCCGCAAGCGAGCTTGGCGGACGAGGTGGCTCAGCTTCAGAAGGCGAAGCTCGCGCTCAAGGGAGGCAACCCGAAGCAGGCATTGGCCGAGCTCGCCACCTACTCGCAGCGCTTCCCCCGGCCCGCGCTGGGTACGGAGGCCGCCGTCTTGCGCATCGAGGCGCTGAGCCAGAACGGCGACACGGCCCGCGCAAAGTCGCTCGCAGAGAGCTTCCTCGCGAAGCACCCGAGCAGCCCCTACGCCGCGCGCCTTCGCAGCCTGACCGGCGCACGCTGAGCTACTTCACGATCACGACGCAGACGTTGTCTACGCACATCTGCCCGGGGGCGCACGCCGCGGTGCCCTGGTCCGCCCGACACTTGACCTCTTTGGTCCAGATGCCGAGGTGACCCGGAGCCGTCGAGTCCTGAAAAGGCAGCCAAATCGGCGCGCTCGACGGATCCTCCGGCAGCTTCTTCACATCCACCTCGCTCATCCACAGCTGCGCGACGCGCGCCTTGAAGCTCGGCGTCGCATCGTTGTCGAGGAGGAGCCCGTAGTTCATCTTGCTGTTGAAGGTGAGGAAGAACTGCGAGCCAGTTTGCCCGACCGAGAACGGTGCGAACTTTGGGAACGTCGACCCCCTCTCCAGCTGGTGGGTGGCGTTCTTCAACTCGTAGACCGCGCCACCTTCCCGGGCGACCAAGCGGAGGCGCGCCTTCTGCTGGTCGTAGCTCTTGCGGGGATTGCCGTCTTCGTCCAGCTCCCGTGGCGCGGTGGCGAACGCGACGAAGTTCCCGTCCGGCGACCACGTGGGATAAAAATTGAAAGTGGCTTCGTCACCACGCACGATCACGTCCGCCTCCCCGAAGCGGCCTGAAGCGGGGTCGAAGCCGAGCACGGCGATGTCGCCGGCGCGCACGGCAATGGCCGAGTCTTCGTCGTCCGAGAGCGTGACGACCACGGCATCGTCGTCCGGCGAAAATTCGGGGAAGTAGCCGGCTTTGCCGCCCAAATCTTCGGCCGTGAGCCGCGTGATGACGTCCCCCGCCGCAAATCCCGAGACGGCGTCGTTTTCGGCGCTGCGCAGCACGAGCTGCTTGTCGTAGGCGACCAGCACGCGCTTGCCGTTGGAAGTGAGTGCCATCATCGAGCTGTCGTAGCTCGCGGCCGGCTCGAACAGGCGCCGGTTCGGCTGGGCCGTGACCTTGACGACCAAGCTCCCGGAGCGCTGGTCTGGGCTGTTGTCATAGTCGCGCGTCGTGAACGCGATGGTGCTGCCGTCGCTGCTCACGCTGTGGCACGCGCCACACTCGCGCTCGTTCGTCGGCGTCCCCGGCATCAAGAACGGCTCCGCTTGATCGGCGCCGAAAGGGAGCCGGAAGATACCGGTGCGAGGCGCGGTGTTGCCCGACTGCGGCACCGACGCCCAGTAGTAAAAACCCTTATTGCGGAGGTTGGTGTCGACGACCGTCAGCGGCACGCGCTCGGACGAGCGCTGCACGCCTTCGATGCCAGTGGAGCCCGCGACGGACAGACGCAAGTCTTTACCGACCAGCTCTGCCCTCGCCGCGTCCCAAACGTTGCTTTCGAGCAGGTAGCGGCAGCCGTCGTCCCCGACTGCGATACACGGCGTGAAGAAGTCGAACGCGAGGCCCTGGCTCGGCGCCTCGACGCGGACGCGAAAGACGCGGAAATCGCTGCGGCCGCGCGTAAATTGCACCGTGAGCTGCCGCAGATCCACCGGGTGCGCCGAGCCGCTCAACGGGTAGAACACCTCCGGCGCCGCGCCGAGCTCGGACTCCCTAGTCCAGAACCAATCGCCGGCGTCAGGGGGGGCGCCTTGCTCGATGGCGCAGCGTTCGCCGCAGACGTACGCCTCATGGCCACCGCCGAGGTAAGCGTCTTCGCTCCGACAGGCCGCGAAACCGGCGAGCGCCCAGAGCTTGAGGACGCGCTTCATTCCCACCTCACGTCCGCGATGGAAAGGCGGATGGGCGCGGTCCGACCGCGCGTCACGATCGCCCAACCGAACGGGGACACGACGCGTTCGTACTCTATTTCCGTGAGATCTATCTCGATCTGCGTGAGCTCGGTCGTGACCGTCACATCCATGGGCACGCCAAACTCGTCCTTGTAGGGCAGGCTCGGGTCGGTCTCGCCCTCCCAGTTGTTCGCGCCGCCCGCGCGGAACGCAACTTCGACCGAGCCAGTGTCGACCTTGGCCCAGAACACGACCCGCCGAGCCCCGGTCTGCACCCGGAGTGGCGCCACTCGACCGATGCTTTGATCCCCGTTCGCGGCGTCTTGGAAAAGGATACCCAGGTAGCCGCGGTAACCCGGAGTGCCCGCGGCGAGCGGGGAGTAGACGAAGACGCGGCACGAGCCCTGCACGCGGGCGTCCGGTTCGGCGCAGCCTGCGTTCTCCAGCTGCAGCACGCCGCCCTGACAATCACCGTCGCCAAAACAGCCATTCGGCACGAAGTAGTCGTCCACCAAGAACGGTAAGCGAACCGTCCCTGCGGGAAGCTCCGCCGCCGGCGCCTGGTCTGGCCGTTCGGGCGGCAACTCACCGCCCGACGAACAGCCCACGAGCAGCAACGCCGCGAGCTCAACTGCGAAAATGGTCGAAGCCCGCTCCCAGCGCAAAGCGCTGGCCGGTTTCGAGCTCGAGCGCTGACCCGCGACCACGTTCGATTCTACCTACGACTTTGGCCCCAGGGGGGCGACGGGCACGAGGCCCGGATGCGAGTAGAGCGTAGTCCTCTCCACCGCGCAGCGCCAACGCAACACCCGGCTCACCCAGCAAATCGCCTAGCTCCGCGAGGTCTTCCGTTACCATCGTAGCCAGTCGCGCGGCTTCGATCACGGCCTTGACGCCGCTCGCCCTCGCGAGGTGTTGGACGTCCCCTGCGAGGCCGTCCGACACGTCCAGAGCCGCACGCGCGCGGCCCTGCAAAGCGCGTCCCTCGCGAACCAGCGCGCGGGGGCGAGCCCAGGCGCCGCGAGCCCGCGCAGCGACGGCGGCTAGACGCCTCGGAAGTTTGGGGCGGAGCTGGTGCAAGAGCAAGCCGGCCCGCGCTAGCCCCAGCTCCCCCAGAACCCAGAGCTCGTCCCCCGGCTGCGCGCCGCGCCGCAGTAGCGGTTTCTTTACCCGCCCCAGCACGGTCGTCGTGACCGACAGGTGCGAGTCCCGCGCCACATTGCCGCCCACGACCGGGCACCCCAGCTCCCGCGCCGCGGCGGCCTGACCGCGCGAAAGCTCACGCAAGCGCGCCTCGGGAAAACCGCGAGGGGCCCGTAAGCTGGCGACTGCTGCAAGCGGCTCGGCGCCCATCGCGGCCAAGTCGCTCGCCGCCGCCTGCAGCGCGCGATAGCCGACGTCGGCCGTGGTGAGCCAGCGCAGATCGAAATGCACCCCCTCGACTTGGTCGTCCACCGTCACGACCAGCCGCTCCTTGCCGACGCGCAGCACCGCTGCGTCGTCCCCAATGCCGAGCTCGACGGCGCGCGACGAAACCTTCGACAGCTCCTGCGTGAGCCCGGCAATGAGCGAAAGCTCGCCGCCAGCAGGGCGGCGCGAAGTGGCTTTTGGCATTCAGCCGATGGTGGCGCGTTTCACCGGAATCGTCACCACGAACACGGTACCGCGCGGCTGATTCGCCTCGATGCGGACCGTACCGTCGTGGCCGTCCACCAGCCGCTTGACGATCGAAAGGCCGAGCCCGGTGCCGCCCGCCTCTCGCGTGCTGCTGGAGTCCACCTGGTAGAAGGCGTCGAACACGCGCATTCGCTCCGTCTCCGGGATGCCGATGCCGGTGTCGGCCACGCGCATTTCCACCGCCGTTCGGCGAGCGCCGAGCAGCACCATGCCGCCTGTGTCCCCCGCGTTTTGCGCTTCCATCCCCGTGATGCGCGCCGCAAGCCGCACCGCTCCCGAGACGGGTGTGAACTTGATGGCGTTCTCGGTCAGGTTGAGGAGAACCTGACGCAGGCGCTCCGCGTCCGCCCAAATGGAAGGGAGCCCCTTCTCGACTTCGAAGGCGAGCTCCACCTCCTTTTTTCGCGCGGTGGGCGCCATGGTCGAAACCACGTCTTTGACCAGCGCCGCCACGTCCACGTGGTTCTTACGCAGGCTCATCGTGCCGCTCTCGAGCTTGGAGAGGTCGAGGAGGCCTTTGATCAACGCCAAGAGCTGGTCGCCCTTGTCGCGGATGGTCTGCACGAAGTCGCGCTGCTCGTTGGTCAGGTCGCCGGCCAAGCCTTCGACGAGCATTTCGCTGTAGCCGATGATGGAGGTGAGCGGCGTGCGCAGCTCGTGCGAGACGGTCGCGAGGAAGTTGCTCTTCAGCCGGTCCAGCTCTTTGAGGCGGTCGTAGGCGACCTGTAACTTTTGGTTCTTGTCCTCCAGCTCGCGAAAGCTCTCGCGCACGCTGGCCAGGTGCATGTTGCTCGTGAGCAAGGCGCGGTGCCCGCTGAACAGCAGCAAATCCAAGACTTTGGCCAGGTGGTGGGCGACGCTCCCGACCGTTTGCTCGTCGGCGTGCGGTAGCTTTGCGTGCAGCGTGCGCAGCTGGTCCGCGTCGAGCTGCGTGTCCAGCTGCAGCAAGGTAGACGGCGGCAGGCTGGACGGCTCCGCGAAGGGGCCGAGAATCATGCGACCGATCTGGCGCGAGTCGTATTCGATGGCGACGACGCGGTAGAGCGCGCCCGTGACGCAGCGATACTGCGACTCGCCAGCCGGTCCCGGCGCGAGCGCCTTCACGGCCGCCACCACCTCGGACAGCGCGGCGCGGCCAGCCCGAGAAGTGTTCAAGTAGGCGTACAGATCGATCGACTCGGCGGCGTCCGCCAGCAGCTTGCCCTCTTCGGCAAAGACGCGAATGGGCACGCCAAATAGCTCGTGCGCGCTCTTGACCATCTCGTTCAAGCCGTCGCGCGAGACCAAATCCTCCAGGCTCATCGAGCTGCCGAGCGTGAGCTCGTCCAGGCTCCGGTGCGGCGCGGCGGGAGCGGTCATCAACCTGCCTCCGGCTTGAGAACGTCCAAAGCGCCGCCCACGCAAGCGCCTAAAATTTCGCGCAAGGGGCGTGGATCACCGAGCTTCTTGGCGACGGTTTGCAAGAACGCGTTGGAGTCGAAGCCGAATTTCTTGTTCAGGTCGTGCTCGGCGTCCAGCGCGCTCCACGTCAGGTGCAAGAGCCCGACGAAGCTCTCCACCACGCCCTGCCCACGCATCGCCACCGCGAGGTAGACCGGCTCGCGACCGTGGGAGGCCAGCTCGGCGATCTCTGCGTCGCTGCGCACCTCCGGCAGGTCGCGCTTGTTGAACTGAATCACCACCGGCATCTGCTTGAGCGTCAGGCCGTGCTGCTTCAGATTCTCTTTCAGGTCGATGAACGACTCGGCGTTGTGCTGGGTCTCGGCGTTCCGCGAGTCAGCGATGAACGCGATCCCGTCCGCGCCTTGCACGACCAAGCGCCGAGTGGATGAGTGAATCACCTGCCCCGGCACCGTGAACACCTTCAGCCGCACCGCCAGGCTGCCCTGATTGCGGAAGGTCAGCGGCAAGAGGTCGAAGAATAGAGTGCGGTCGTCCCGCGTCTCGAGGGTCATCAACCGGCCGCTCGCCCCCGGCTCGGCCGCCTTGTGGAGCGCCTGCAGGTTGGTAGTCTTTCCGCTGAGAGCGGGGCCGTAATAGACGAGCTTGATGGTCAGCTCGCGGTTCACGAAATCAAGCTGCACGGTCACCTCGAGGCAGCCCCACGTGAAGGCTGCGAAAGGACAAGGCTTTCATACTAACATGGGCCTTCGTGACCAATACGGTCGTTTTCCTTTGGATTTCAGCCGTTGTCTCGCCCGCTTCGCTCGCTCCGCTCGCTGCGCGGACTGTCTCCCCGGCTCCGCTCGCTCAGCTCGCTGCGCCGACTGTCTCCCCGGCTCCGCTCGCTCAGCTCGCTGCGCCGACGGCTTTGGAGGAAATGACCCTGCGGGACTACGGCGCGGTTCGAGGGGTCGACTTCGTGCCACCGGCCGCGAGCGCCCGGCCGCGAGGCTTGCCGGCAAATGATGCGGCGATCGTGGACGCGATCGAGGGCGAGCTCGAGCAGGCGCGCACGGCGCTGTCGGCCCTGGAGGAGGGCGCGGCGCTTTCTCGGCTGAGCCGGGTCGAAGGTCAGCTCGTTTCCCACTCTTACCTACCCCAGGCTTCTTTCCTGATGGCCGAGTGCCTCGCGCTCCAGGCCCGCGCGGCGCGTGAGCGGAGCCCGGAGCTAGCGAGGGCGCTGGAATCGCGGCGGGCGGAGCTCGAGGGGCCGCGAGCTTCCGCTTTCGGCGAGACGTCCACGGCTACGGCTTCGGAAGCGCGCTTGACGTTGCCGGTCGAAGGGCTCGCGGAGCGCGACGTGCTCGAGGTGGACGGCGTGAGTCTCGGGGCCGCTCGGCGCGTGGAGCTCGGCGCGGGGCTACATCATGTGCGCGTGCTGCGGCGCGAGCGCGTCGTGTTCGCGGCGTTCACGGAGGTCGTGGCGGAGCAGCGGGCGCTCGCGCTGGCCGCTCCGTCGCTCGAGCCGTGCAGCGCGGAAGACTTGTGGGGCGCCCCCGCGGACGTCGTTTGCCCACGCTGGGCCCAGGTGCGCGAAGAGCCGGGGGGCATCGGTGTCGCGTGGTGCGAGCGGGAGAAGTGCGGCACTTTCGTGCACTGGCAGCGTCGTTCGCCGGCGCCGTTCACGCCCCTGCCCGCCGAGCGACGCGGCATGCCGGCGTGGCTCGGCTTCGCGCTCGCTGGCGCCGCTGTCGCCGCCGCCGGCACGCTCGCGCTGTGGCAATCGGGCGCGTTGGATCGGAGCCCGCCGAACGCCGCCAGTTGGGAGTACGGCGGCCTCAATCCGCAAGGCCTGCGCTTCTAAGGCTTACTTGGCCCAGCGTGCGCGCGCAGTCGCGATCGCGGTCTCTACCGTAGGCTTTGCGGGACCGCCTAGCAGCGAACGTCGCTCCACCGCCGCCGCTGGATCCAACGCGGAGCGCAACCCCTCGCCCTTGAGCGAAGGGTGCGCCGCGAGTAGCACGTCGGCAGGAAGCTCGCCGAGCTGGACCTGGCGCTGCTCCGCCTCGCGCACCAGCGCGCCCACCACGTGGTGCGCTTCGCGGAACGGCAGGCCTTGCATCACCAAAAAGTCCGCCAAGTCCGTCGCGCACAGGTGCCCCTGGTCCAGCGCCGCCCGCAGCCGATCGCGACGCCACTCGGCGGTCGCGATCGCGCCGGTGAGCGCGTAAACCGAAACCAGCGCGCACTCGAACGCGTCGAAGATGGGGCGTTTGTCTTCCTGCAAGTCACGCCCGTAGCCGAAGAACAGGCTTTTTTCGAGCGCCATCAGCGTCGTGACGGAGCCCATGAGGCGCGCCGCCTTACCACGCACGAGCTCGGCTACGTCCGGGTTCTTCTTCTGCGGCATCATCGAAGAGCTGGTCGAAAACGCCGCCGACAGCGAGATGAAGCCAAACTCCTGGCTCGACCAGAGCACGATCTCCTCTCCGATGCGCGAAAGGTGCACGCCGAGAATGCCGAGGGCGCTCGAGAGCTCCATCAAGAAGTCGCGGCTGCCCGTGGCATCGATGGAGTTTTGCGTCGCGGCGTCGAAGCCCAGCTCCTGCGCGACCCCCACGCGGTCGAGCGGAAAGCCGGTACCCGCCACCGCCCCCGCGCCGAGGGGCGACTCGTTGAGGCGTACGCGTGCGTCGCGGAGGCGGCCGCGGTCGCGGAGCAGCATCTCCTGCCAAGCGAGCAAGTGGTGCGACAGCCGGCTCGGTTGCGCGCGCTGCAGGTGGGTGTACGCCGGCATCAAGGTGTCGATTTCGCGCTCGGCGGCGCCCAAGATCGCGTCCGCGAGCCCGTCCAGCGCCGCGCAGGCTTCGTCCGTCTTGCGACGCGACCAGAGCCGCAGATCCGTCGCGACCTGGTCGTTGCGCGAGCGGCCGGTGTGGAGCTTGCCTCCGACGGGGCCGCAGATCTCGGTCAGGCGCGCCTCGATGTTCATGTGAACGTCTTCGCGCTCGCGCTTCCACACGAACTCGCCGCGCTCGATTTCGCCCTGGATCTGCGAAAGCCCGCTGACGAGCGTCTGCACCTCCGCCTCGGTCAGCACTCCGGCGCGACCGAGGCCGCGAGCGTGCGCGGTCGAGCCCTGAATGTCCTCCCGCCACATTTCGGAGTCCACATCCACGCTCGTATTGAGCCGCTCCATAGCGGCGTCGATCTGCTCCGGGAGTCTGCCACCTCGCGCGACGGTCATGGCGCGCCTTATACCAGGGCGCGCGCGATCGTCGAATCCAGCTCGCCCGCCTCGATCGCGGAAAGCCGCGCCAGAAACCGCCGGTAGTCCCGCAATGGCGGCTGCCCCGGCGCCGCGCGCAGCGAAAAGTCCGTAATTCTCGTGGTGGCGAAGCGCATGCAGCCAATGGCGCCCTCTACTTTGAGCGCCGACACCTCCGCCCCCACCAGGGGCCGGGCGGCGTGGTACCCGCCGAGCAGGGCCTCCACCAACGGCAGCTCGAAGCGAGACCCGTAACACCACGCGCAGATCGTCACCATGACGTCATAGGCGAAGGCGCCTTCGCACACGCTCTCGAAATCCAAGAGCGCCAGCAGCTCTCCCTGGGGCGTCCAAAGCACGTTGTCGCGGAACAAATCCTGGTGAATCACGCCGCGGGGCGCGCTCAGCTTCAGCCGCTCCGCCTCGTAAAAGTCGAGCCGCTCGCGAATCCGGGCGATGTCCTCGAAGTACTGGCGGTGGTGGCCGTCTTCCACGCGTTGCAAGCGTTCGCGCAGGTCCGCGATGCGGAAGCGGCCCTCGCTCGGCTTCGGCACGAGCGGCGTGGTCAGGTGCACCCGCGCCAGCGCGGCGCCGAGCTTGCGGCAGGCGTCTTCCGTCACGCGACCTTGGCAGAGGATCTCACCCTCCAGCCACGGGAACACCGCGAACGACTTACCGTGAAAGTCGCCCACGACTGCGTCGTCCTCGCGCGCCAGACACTGAACGACGGGCACGCCGGCGCTCGCCAACGACCGCACCAGCGCCACCTCGGACAGCGCTCCCTCCCGATCTTGCTCTTCGTACAGGCGGGCGAAGTAACGCGTCCCGTCCGCGGTCGTGAGCGCGAAATTGGAGTTCACGGAGCCGACCGAGAGGGCTTCGATCTGCCTCACTTCTAGGCCAAATTCGCGGCCCAGCCGCTGTGCGTCGGAGAGAGGGAGAGAGGTCAGGAGCGCCACGGCGCGGACTATGCCTCAAAACCTCATCCTGGATCGACCACCGCCTTCGGATTGCGCTCAAGCAAGTACGTCTTCCCGGCCCAGCGCACGACCGGCAGGTAGTCACCTTCCCCGTTGACCTCGAGCGCGACCGCCTCTGGGCACGGGAACAGCACCGCCTCCCCCACTGGCGTCTCGGGCGTGGGCGCCACGTCGGCGTCCGTTTGAATCATCCACGTTTGGTCGGAGCTGCAGTAGGCCGCGACCGCCCGCTCGTTGGTGAAGGCGTACGCCGCCGATTTCTCGTTCAGCGGTACCCGTAACAGCGACGCGCCCCCCGCGGCGTGGAGGGATGCGAAGCAGTAATAGCTCGTGCCGGAAAGCCCGAACGGATCCACGTCGCTGCCGCACGTTTTGACGACCAGGCCGTCGCCGCTGCTCCTCAACGTGAGCTGGGTGACGTAGTCGTCCACGCTCGGTCCCGCCACCCGCGAGCCTTCGAGCTTGGTCCCCGCCGGCCCGACTTTGGCCATGCGCGCCGCCTCCATGTCGTCCAAAAGATTGCCCGTATCCACGGACCAGGCCACGAACAGGGAGCCGTCACTCGTCGCCCCGATAGCGCGGTCCGGGTCACTCGCATGCGCGTCCGCGACGGGTCCCTTGTCTTGCGCCCACGTGGCGCCGCTCGGCCGCGCCCGAAACCAACCCGCGTCCCGATGCATCCACACCGCTGCGCCCTCGGAGCCGCCCGCGACGGCGTACTCGGTGGCCCCGAGCTCGAGGGTCGTCGCCTTCGCGACCAGGTCATCGTCCACGTTTCGCAGATGCACGATCTTCGGCGCCGCGTCCGTGGAAACGCCAACGGCTTCGATCTTCTTCTGGGCGTTCAGGTACAGCCGGAGGCTGCTCGGGTCCACGTCCTCCGCCATCACCGCGTGCTCGGTCACGCCGTCGGGACCAATATCGAGCAAGCTCTTGGGCATCGTGTCGAACAACAGCGCGATGTGATCCAGCGCGGGGCTAATACTCGCCAGCACCGTCGCAGCCGGCGCTTTGTCGACTTCCTGCGCGATGTGCCAGGTCGGCTGAAACTCGCCCGCCAACTCCGCACCCTTCGGTGCTTCGAGCGCCACCGCGCCTTCGGCCGGGAAGGGAAACCGAAACGTGATCTCGTCGTCGGTCCAGCTCACGACGGTGTCATCGTCTGTCGGGGTGAGCGCCACCTCGCCCTGATTGCCGATCGCGAGCGCGAAGCCATCTAGGTTCGGATTCCCCAGCCCCTCACCTCGAATGGTCACGAGCGTGCCGTATGCCCCCGTCCTCGGATCCATGGACGTGATCTTCGGCGCCGGGTAAGGCGCTGCGGTTCCGCCGCTCCCGCCATTGCTGCGATTGCCAGTGCCGCCCGATCCCGTCCGAGCCGCTTCGCCGACGCTGCTGCCCCCATTCGGCATCGACGGCCGCCCCCCGCGCGCCGTCGCGGCGCCGCTGCTTTGGTCCAGGTCCCAGTCGCCGTCGTCGTACTCACAACCCAGCACCGGACTCAGCATCATCGCAGCCAGCACGATTCTGCGCATGGGCGCACCTCCTGAGTCTGTGATCCTGCCCCGCGTTCGACCGCGCCGTAAAGCGGTCATTTGCGGCAAAACGGTGTCGTCGGTTGTCGGTGCGCATCCCAGAAGCTACGTTTCTCGCCTCCTAGAATAACGAATGCCGGAACTTTACGGGAACACCACGGGACTCAGCGCGAGCGCCATTCGTGCGCTGGAGCGCATCTACCGCCGCCGAGTCCCCAGCGACAAGATTGCAACGCCGGAGCTGGTGCGCTCGCTGGCGGACGCCTCCAAGGAGACGAAGCGCCAAGTCGGCGCGCTCGTCCACCGTTCGGGAGAGGTCGACTACGTCATCGTCGGCAATGCCTCGGCGCTCATGCTGCCGGACATCGGGCGCCTGCGCGCGGCCGAGGGCCGCTTCCGCGCCCTCCGCCTCGTGCACACGCACCTCTTCAACGAGCCACTCACGCGCGACGACTTGACCGACCTCACGCGCCTTCGCCTCGACTTGGTCGCGGCGATCATGCTCAACCCCATGGGTGAGCCTCAGCGCATGAGCTGGGCCTACAACACGCCCACCTTCGAAGGCAAAGGCCAGCCTTACGCCGTCGCCGGTCCGTTCCCGTACGGCCAGCCCCAGCCGCACTTCGGCGAGCTCATCGCCGCGCTCGAAGCAGAGTTCGCGCAACACGCCCGCACCCGCGAGGTCACGGCCAAAGACGGCCGGGCCATACTGATTCACGTCGGGGACAAGAAAAAGCCCGGCGCCGCTGCCCACGCTCGCTCGCGCCTCGCGGAGCTGGAAAGCCTCGCCCGCACCGCCGGTGTAGACATCGTCGAGCGCGTCATCCAGCTCCGGGACCAGCCCGATCCGCGCTTCGTCATCGGCGCTGGCAAGCTGGAAGACGTCGTGACCCAAGCCATCGACCTCGGCGCCGAAACGCTCATCTACGACTGCGACCTCAGCGCCGCCCAAGCGCACGCCATCGCCAAGCAGACCGACTTGAAGGTGCTCGACCGCACCCAAGTCATCCTGGACATTTTCGCCCAACGCGCCGAGAGCCGAGACGGCAAGCTCCAGGTGGAGCTCGCCCAGCTCAAGTACACCCTGCCCCGCCTCGGTCAGAAAGACGATTCCCTCAGCCGCCTCACTGGCGGCATTGGTGGCCGCGGCCCCGGCGAAACCAAGCTAGAAATCGGCCGTCGCCGCGCGCGCGAGCGCGTGCACCGCCTCGAAAAAGAACTGCAAGGGCTCGAGCGCCAACGCACCGAGCGCCGCCGCAAACGCGCCGGCAGCGACCTGCCCGTCGTGGCCATCGTCGGCTACACCAACGCTGGCAAGAGCACCCTCCTCAACACCCTCACGGACGCCGGCGTCCTCGCCGAAGACAAGCTCTTCGCCACGCTCGACACACGCGCCCGCAAGCTCTTCCTCCCCGGCGGCCGCGACGTCATCCTCACCGACACCGTGGGCTTCATCCGCCAGATGCCCAAGGACCTCTTCGCCGCCTTCCGCGCGACCTTCGAAGAAGCCGCCGACGCCGACCTCATCTTGGAAGTGGTAGACGTCTCCGACCCGGAGCACGGCGAGCACATCACCACCACGCTGGAAATCCTGCGCGACCTCGGTCTGGACGACACCCCGCGCCTCCGCGTCTTCAACAAAATCGACAAGCTCGAGGCCGAGGAACGCGCCGCCCTCGAAAACCAACCCGACGGCGTCGGCATCTCCGCCCTCGAAAAATCCACGACCAAAGCGCTCCTCACGCGCATCGAGTCCTGGCTCGCTCTCATCGACCACCAGCGCGCCACCCGCGCCGCGACGGACGAAGCCGAGCGCCTCCTGTACGAAGCCTAGTCGCCCTGGGGCCAACGACCGCGGGCGCGAAGCGGCACGAACGCTTTACGCCCCCGGTTCCCGCCTCGCGCCGCCCGCGCATCTCCGCCGAATCAAGTTCCGCAGCGCGCCACCACGAGCGCGTACGGGGCTCGGCAGCTCCGCGACGATTTTTGGAGCCCCTATCGGCGCCGCCGGTGGCTTGGCCGCCCATGACGCAAAGTTCCTTCGAAAAGGATTGTGACGTGCCCGAAGCTCGGGCCGCTACCACGCAGACAAGATGCTCGTCTCCGCTCGCACCGCAGCTCGCTTCTTCGCCTTTGGCTCGCTCAGCTTGACGCTGGCTTGTGGCGGCTCGGAAGCGGGCGTCGACGCCCTCAACGCTGGCGGCGCTGGAGCCGGCGCCACGAACTCTGGCGGGACCGCCAGCACAGCCGGCTCTTCGCAAGTCGCAGGAGCGGCCGGCGCGAACGCGGGCTCGAGCTCCGGAGCGGGTGGCTCCACAACGGGCGGCTCTGGGGCCACCGGCGGCGCTGGCGGCAGCGAAGGCGGCACTATCACCGGCGGCAGCGCCGGCACAGCGGGAAGTGGCGGCAGCGCCGCGGGCTCGGCGGGTGCTGGCGGCTCCAGCAGCAACGAGCCGCGCCTGCTGCCGCAGGACGGCAACCCCGTTTACGGGCTGTTCAACAAGTACAAGAGCGCTTGGCCCAAAGATAAGGCCGACATCATCCTCTCTCACCAGTACCAAAATGGCGGCTGGCCCAAGAATCAAGAGTACGACGCGGCCGGCAATGGCGGTAACGACCCCGGCACTTTCGACAACAGCGCCACGACGACGGAGATGAGCTTCCTTGCCGACGTCTACAAGACGAGCGGCGGCACGAAGTACCGCGACGCCGTGCGCCAAGCGATGACGTTCATTCTGAGCGCGCAGTACAGTACCGGTGGCTGGCCGCAATACTACCCGCTCAGGGGCGGCTACTACGATCACGTCACCTTCAATGACGACGCGATGGTGCGAGTGCTGCTCGTGCTCTATCACGCGGGGGCGAAGCTTCCGCCCTTCGACGGCGATCTGTTCGATGACGCGGCGCGCGCCAAGATGAAGACGGCCATCGCCAAAGGCGTCGACTACATCGTCAAAGCTCAATACACGCAGCAGGGCAAGCTCGCGGTGTGGTGCGCTCAGAGCGGCAAAGACGACTACCAGCCCAAGCTGGCCCGCGCCTACGAGCTCCCGTCGCTCAGCGGCAGCGAGTCCGTCGGCATCATCGGCTTCCTCATGACCCAGCCCCAAACCGCGGCCGTCGAAAAAGCCGTCAAAGCCGCCCTCACGTGGTACCGCGCCCCGACGACGTACCTGGCCGACCACAAGTACGACACCTCGAACACGACGAACCCCATCGTACCCTCCGCCGGCAGCAAGCTCTGGTACCGCTTCTACGAGCTAGCTGACAACAAGCCGATGTTCGTGAACCGCGAGGGCACCGTTTTCCGCGACCTTGCGCTGCTGGATGCAGAGCGCCGCAACGGGTACCGCTGGGGTGGCGACTACGGCGCCAAGCTCATCGCGTACGGCACGTCCGTCGGCTACTGAGGCCAACAAATCTACTTTAGCGCTCTCCGCGCGATCGCGTGACCAGTACGTTCGCCGGCCGCGACGGCTTCTTCGCTCATTGCCGTGGATGAGCTGCCCTCGAAGCGCCCCAAGTGGACGCGCGCTCGGTCCCCGGCCTGATCGAGATGACGCGCAAGCGTGGAGCTCCATCCACGCCGAGCCAAGACCCGATTCACTCTCGGAGCCGTGACGCGAGAGGGCTGCAACGGAGCAGCCCCCTCACGAAACGACGCCGTTCAGCCCTCGTCGCGGCGCGGGCGACGGTTTTGATCGAGGATTTGCTTGCGGACGCGCACCGTGTCGGGCGTGACCTCGAGCAGCTCGTCCTTGTCGATCCACTCCATGCCGGTGTCGATCGTGAGGATGTGCGCGGGGGGCAGGGTCACGTTCTCGTCGCGGCCAGCGGCGCGGATGTTGGTGAGCTTCTTCTCGCGCGTGCAGTTCACGTCCAGGTCGTTCGGGCGGTTGTGCTCGCCGATGACCATGCCTTCGTAAACGGCGGTGCCCGGCTCGATGTGGAGGACGCCGCGCGGGAGGAGGTGGAAGAGCGCGTACGGCGTCGTCGTGCCGGAGCGGTCGGAGACCATGGCGCCGTTGGGGCGACGCAGCATGGGGCCCGCGTAGGGCATCCAACCTTCGAACAGCGAGTTGAGGAGACCGAGACCGCGCGTCTCCGTGAGGAACGCAGAGCGGAAGCCGATGAGGCCGCGCGACGGAACCTTGAACTCCATGCGCGTACGCCCGAAGCCGAGGTTCTGCATCTTCATCATTTGGCCGCGGCGCTCGCCGAGGCGGGTGGTGACGGCGCCGACGTACGCGTCCGGCACGTCCACGATCACGAGCTCCACCGGCTCGCTCTTCACGCCGTCCACGTCCTTGACGACGACTTCCGGCATGCCGAGGGCGAACTCGTAGCCTTCACGGCGCATGGTCTCGGCCAAGACGCGCTTCGCGGAACAGGCGGTCGCGCAGGTGGCGCGACGTCACCCACTTGCCGACCTTGCCCGCGAGCGGGGAAGAATTGACCATGAACCGCACCTTGATGGTGGGCTCTTCGACCGAGATGCGCGGGAGCGCCTCCGGCCGTTCCGGCGCGGTCAGGGTGTCGCCGATCTGCACGTCTTCCAGACCCGCGACGGCGACGATGTCGCAGCACTCCGCGGAGTCCACCTTCACGCGCTTGTTACCCTCGAACATGTACACGGCCGAAAGGCGCGTGTTCACGGGCGTGCCGTTCTCGCCGATGAGCGCGACGGTCTAGGTGCGGTTCATGGTCAATTCTTCCCCGCTCGCGGGCAAGGTCGGCAAGTGGGTGACGTCGCGCCACCTGCGCGACCGCCTGTTCCGCGAAGCGCGTCTGCGGCAGCGGGCCTTCGGCCGCGTCCACCAGCAGGATGACGCCGTCCGCCATCTTCAGCGTGCGCTCCACCTCGCCACCGAAGTCGGCGTGGCCGGGCGTGTCGATGATGTTGATGAGCGTGCCCTTGTATTTGACCGAGCAATGCTTGGCCAAAATCGTGATGCCGCGCTCGCGCTCGAGATCGTTCGAGTCCATCACGCGGTCAGCGACGGCTTCGTTGTCGCGGAAAACGCCGGTTTGCCTCAGCATGGCGTCGACCAAAGTGGTTTTGCCATGGTCGACGTGAGCGATGATGGCGACGTTACGGATGTTTTCTCGGCGAGCTTCGGACATTGGGAGCGCGCGCTGATAGCCCGAGAAGGCTCGGCTCGCAAGCCAACCGCGTGATTGTCACCCGCAGGCGGAATAAACGACGGAAACCCCGCGCCCTCGGCTCTCGAAGGCGGGACGGGCCGCGGCGTCGATAACGGCCACCTCCCCGGCTTTGAGCCGATGCTCGGCCTGTCCGACCACGATGGAAAGCTCGCCGGACTCGCAGACCACGACTCGACGCTCGCCATTTCGGCCGGCGCCGCGCTCCAGCCGCGCGCCGCGCGCCAGCTCCCAGCGCTCGAAGCCGATGCCCAAATCCATCCCCAATGAACGCAGCTCTACCCCGCCCCGCGCTTCGCTCGGTACCTCTCCCCGCGCGACCACGCGCACCTTGGGCTTGGTGGCCGAGACGAGTGACTCGATCCCGACGCCGAGCGCCGCCGCCACTTTGATGAGCACGGAGAGGGTCGGGTTGCCCTGACCGGACTCCAGATGGGCCAAGGTGGGACGCGGCACCCCTGAGCGGTCCGACAGTTCCTGCTGCGTGAGCCCCCGCGCCTCCCGCTGGTCCTTCAAGTTCACGGCGAGCCTTGTTCTCTCGTCGTCAGACATTGTCGATGGATTAACACGCAACCGGCGCCGCGCGTGACCGAAAGAAGGCCATGGTCGCTCGTGCCGTCGCGTTTTCATGGCTGCTCTTCGGCTGCACGTCGCCGCTTACGGAAGCGCGCACCAGCTTCGAGGAGGCGCGCTATCCGGACGCAGTCGAGCAGTACGCCCGACTGGGCGCTGGCGTGCCAGGCCTATCCCCTCGTGAGCTGTTCGAGTATTCGCTCTATCGGGGGCTGTCTCACCTCGCGCTCGGCGACGCCGCCAACGCCGAGCGCTGGCTGACCGTCTGCAAGCGGCTGGCGGACGCATCGCCGGAGCACGCGTCGCTTCCCGAAGTGAATCGGCTGCTGTCCGCGCGCCGCGCCATGGGCCACGCCTCGGGTGACTGAAGACGTGACCAACGCGCGTCCGTAGCTGACGGCGCAACTGACGCGCTGACGCCAACTCGAGTCCTCCAAAACGCCTCGCCGCCAGAGTCACAATTTGCGGCTCTCGAGGCTCGTTGAATAGCTGTATAAGTCCACCTCAAACTGCGCGAACAACGCGCTTTGCCAAAGGCGGACGATGTCATTCGCAATGCGAACGGTGGGCGCGCACGCGCGCTGGTTCACGGCTCTGGCCACTCTGTCCTTGTCGAGCTGCGCACCTCATCACGGGGGTGGCGGCTCCGGCGGTGAGGCGGGTGAAGGCGGCAGCGGCGGAGGAAGCGGCGGCACCACCGCGGGGAGTGCTGGCACAGAGGCGGGGGGCGGCGGTGCGGCTGGTAGCGGCGGGACGGCGACGGGCGGCACCGGCACCGCGGGCAGCGGCGGGAGCAGCGGCTCCGGGAGCCCGGGCACGGAGCCCATCATCGGCTGCCCCGCCCCGGCTTGGCCGGAGGAGGGATTGTACTTTGTCGAGCCACCTTCTGGGGGCGGGAGCGGGACCCCGGCCGAAGTGAGGCTCGAATTCTTCTCGCCGACGGCCTTCAGCGCGAATGGCCGAGTCGTTGGCGGATGGACCCGTGACCCCGAGTCGCCCAATCCGCGGCCCGTGTCAGCCATCTTCACGTTGGAGGGCGGCGCGACGATCGTGCCCCCCCTGGAGGGCGCTTTGAGCAATGAAGGGAACGTGCGGCTACTCAGCTGCGATGGCTCGGTCGCGCTCGCCTACGATATCTTTGGCAGCACTTTGCACCGGGTGGAAGGCGACCGCGCGCCTCGCATCATGTCGAGCCCAACGCCAGGCCCGCTCGCCATGGACCCTCAGGGCGACATCGTGTTGGAGGGCGCCTACAACTCGGAGCGGCCCGGTCCGCGGGTGTGGACGGCCGAGACGGGCGACGTCTACCTGCCTAACTTGTTCGGAACCGAGCTCTATCATGTGTCTCCCGACGGCGCGCTCATTGGGTCGGACTTCGAGGCCCTGTTCAAGTACGACCGAGCCACTGGCGTCGAGGAACCGATCGGCATGGCTCCGGTCAACGGCGCGTCGTCGATCGCGTTCGCGTCCTCCGGCAACGCGTGGATTCAAAGCGCCGACCTGCATGCGGATTCGTTCTTGCTGTGGCAATTGCCGGCTCAGCCCCGCTCGGTGACCTGTCCTGGCCGCTGCGTCCCCGTGGACTTGAGCAGCACGGGAGAAGTCGCGTTGCTGGACGGGCCGGTGGGCGACAGCCAACTAGGGGCCAGCCTCGTGTGGACGAAGCTCGGGGGCTTCGTGGACTTAGCCACTCTCTTTACTCAACACGGTCTGGAGGTGGGCAGCGGCCGAAAGCTGCACGCGCTTGGGATGTCGGACGACGCGCGGGCATTTACCGGCATCTCGTTCGATCCGAGCGTGCTGGGCGACCGGTACTTCTTTTACGGAGTCTTGCCCGCCGCCGCTTACGAGTGATCGAGCGGCCTTCCGAATTCGCGCCACCCACTGTAGCAGGCGGGAGGCGGGCGAGTTAGCGTCGCCGCCACCTCATGGCTCAGTCGCCCGCCGCCCCCGGAACCACGCCGCTGGAGCGCTCAGGTAGCTTCAGCGTCAAGACCCTGATGGTAGAGGTAACGGCCGGCCCGGATGCCGGCCTACGCGTGGAGGCCCCTGAAGATCGCCTCACGGTCGGCACCGCCCGCGCCAACCACCTCGTACTGAGCGACCCGACCGTTTCGCGCTTCCACCTGGAGCTGTCCAACGAGAAGGCCGGCATTTGGGTACGCGATCTCGGGTCCCGCAATGGCACCTTGGCCGCGGAGGTCCTCATCGAATGCGCGCGCATTCCCGTGGGTACGGAGCTGCTCGTCGGGCGGTCTCGGCTGCGGGTCTACGACGGTGCGGAGCGCAAGGTGGACGGCCACGACGCGCCCGTGCTGGTGGACCTGCTCGGCGACGACCGCAGCATGCGCCGCCTCATGGGCACGATCCGGCGCGTGGCAAGCACCAGTTTGCCTTGCCTCATCACCGGTGAATCCGGCACTGGTAAGGAGCTTTTGGCACGCGCGCTGCACGCGCAGAGCGACCGCGCCGCGCGGCCCTTCGTCGTCGTGGATTGCGGCGCGCTGACGCCGAGCGTGATGGCGAGCGCGCTCTTCGGCCATGAGCGCGGCGCTTTTACGGGCGCCGAGCAGCGCCGCGCGGGCGCTTTCGAGCGCGCGCATGGCGGCACCTTGCTGCTCGACGACGTGGGCGAGCTGTCGCTCGAGCTGCAGCCGCAGCTACTGGGCGTCCTGGAGCGCAAGCGCTTCGTCGCGCTCGGCGGCTCTCAAGAGCAAGAAGCCGACGTCCGCGTCATCGCCGCCACGAGCCGCGACCTCCGCGGCGAGGTGAACCGCGGCGCCTTCCGTGAAGATTTGTATCACCGGCTCGCGGTCGTCACGTTGGGCGTACCGGCGCTTCGGGACCGCATGGCAGACTTGCCGCTTTTGGCCGAGCATTTCTTCCGCGAAGCGGGCGGTTCGCAGCCGTTCGACACCGTATTCAAGCCCGCGGTACTGGAGCAGATGGCGCGGCACGGCTGGCCCGGTAACGTGCGCGAGCTGCGCAATTTCGTCGAGGCGATGGTGGTGATGGGGGAGCTGCCTCAGCAGACCACCGTGAGTCCCAGCTCGCTCGGCCTCGCGCTTCCGGGAGAGCTGCTGGAGAAGTCTTACGCCGCGGCTCGCGCCGAGGTGCTGAACGCGTTCGAGCAGCGCTACCTCTCGCACCTCTTGGCCGGCACGCACGGCAACGTCTCCGGTGCCGCGCGGCGTGCGAGCATGGATCGCTCCTATTTGATCAAGCTGCTGGAGAAGCACGCTCTCAAGTAACGGCGCGCCACACGATCAAGGCCGCGGCGATGGCCAAAACTCCCAGGAGCCACCAAACCATCGCTCCGCGACCGGGCGACGCAGCCTCCGCGACCGACAAATGCACCTCCGCGCTCGCGGCAACGCTGCCCGTAGGCCCGCTCCCCAGTCGCGCCAACAAGGCGTCCGCGGCGTCGCGCAGCGCACGCGCATTTCTTATGCGCTTTTCAGGATCTTTGGCGAGGCAAGCGTCGAGCAATGCCTGGAACGCCCCTAGCTCCGGCAAGTCAGGTCGTTCTTCGGCGAGCGGCGGAACGTCTACCGTAAGCTGCTGGGCGAGCACGAATTGAATGCTGCTGCCCGTGAATGGCACGCGCCCCGTGAGCAGCTCGAACAAGGTGATGCCGAGCGCGTAAAGATCCACTCGCCCGTCGATGCGTTGAGCCAAGATTTGCTCCGGCGCCATGTACTGGGGCGTGCCGTACAGCACGTTGCCCTCCAGCTCCGCCTCGCCTTCTGTCGCGGCGATGCCGAGGTACAAGATCTTCGCGAAGCCTGGCTCCGACGCCTCACCTTGAACCACGATGTTGGCCGGCTTGATGTCGCGGTGAACGATGCCGAGGCCATGCGCGTGCTCTAGCCCCGTGCACACCTCGCGCAGAATACTCAGCGCGCGCCGTGGCTCGAGCGGCCCCCGCTCGACCTCGGCGGAGAGCGCGCGACCGCTGAGCAACTCCATTACCAAGTACGAGAAGCCACGGCTCACGCCGAAGTCGGAGACGTCTACGAAGTTCGGGTGCGAAAGCCGGCCCAGGACCTCCGCTTCACGGAGGAAGCGCTCGCGCATCATCGCTTCGGTCTGGCGCGTGGGATGGAGCGTCTTCAACGCCACCTTGCGCTTGATGTTGACGTGCTCGGCGCGGAACACGCTCGCCATCCCGCCTTCCCCCAGCAAGTCTTCGACTCGGTAGCGCTTGTCGACGATCTCCCCGGGCAGGAGCCGCTCTGCGCGAGCCATTCCCTCGGCCGCGGGGGGGCGCTCGTTGATGGCGGCCGTGAAGCGTGCTCGCGCGTCCTCCAGCGCTTGGGTCACGCGCTCGAGCGGCACGTCCACGTTGGCGGCCGCTTCCTCCACCGAGCGCCCCTCCAAATCCACGGCGACGAGCAGCTTCCGCTCGGTCTCGGGCAAAGTATGCAGCGCGCGGTGGACGGAGTGTTTGAAGAAGACGGCCGGATCCACGAAGCGCGGCGCCTCCGTGTCCACGTTCCCCGCACCGTAGCCCTCACCCAGCCGAGCGGCGAGGGCGAGGAGCCAGTCCCGAAACGACATCTGCCGCGGCCACTCCTCCAGGCGCTGGCTGGCCACGACGAACACGCTTTCGCACACCGCCTCCGCGTCGTCCGGATCCGCGAGCGCGAGCTCGAGCTGCCGAAAAACGGGGATCTGGTAGCGACGGACCAGCTCCACGAAGGCGGTGTCCTGGCGCCGACCGAGGTACGCCTCGACCAGCTCGGCGTCGCTCGCGGTCGTCAATCCGGCTTCATCCCCTGCCGGCGACGCAGGCCGTTGACGAGCTCGCGAGCGGGTACGAAGTGCTCGTCTCCTGTTGCGTCTCTCAGCATGAGGCCGAGCGGTACGAACTCCAAGACGGTGCCCTGGTGCGTCTTGGTCTGCACGTGGTCACCCACGCTCAACATCCGCCGCAAGTAGTAGTTGGCGATCAACTCCTCGGCGGGGTGCCGCATCGCCCAGCAGCTCAAGAACACGATGACCACCAGCACGGCTCCCAGCAGTAAGGTGAGGTTACCGGTGATGAACGTCAGGTTGACGCCCAGCACGTCGAGCGAAAGGAGCACGACGATGAGCAACGTGCCGAGCTCGGTAGCGGTCTCGGCCAAACCCGCCATCGGATTGCGGAGCTCGCGCAGCACCGCGCCGATGCTCCGCTTCGCTACGGAAGCGACGTAAGCGCCCACCGAGAGCAGAGCCAAGGCGGAAAACACCTTCGGCAGGTAGGCGACGGCTCCGCTGAGCGCGCGCTGCACTCCCGCGAGCCCAAGCTGCCCGGCCGCGGTGTCGAGCGTGACGAGGATTACCGTATAGTAAGCTAGCTGCCCGACCAGCTGCGCGGGGCCAAACCCCTCCCCCAGGGCACCGATGAGGGTCGCGATGCGCGTGCCTTCCAGCGCCCGGTCCAGGCGCAGCGCGCCTAGCAAGCGACGCAGCAGGGCCCGAACGAGCTTGGCGACGAGCCAGCCGCCGAGCACGGTGAGGGCAAAAGTGAGCAGCGTGGGGCCGCGTTCGAGCGCGAGCTGATGGACCCGCGCCGGCCATTCGGCGCCGAGGCGCAGTGAGCCGAGCTCAGGAGCGATCAGCGTCAGATTCTGCAGGGGGAGCATGAGGATTCACCGTTGCGTTGATGGCGGATGCGGGGGATTCGACCAACAGCCGCAGACACTCCGAGATGGTCTCCAGCAGCGAAAGGCGCGCCCGCACGCGGTTCGCGAGCGCGTTGGTCAGCGGTTCGGGGCGTCGGTACACGGCCTGCAGAATGGCAGCGACGTTCACCGGCTTCGATCGTTCCACGAGGCGAAGAGTAACCGAAAGCGTCCCCAACGGTCACACGGCGCTCACGCGATTCCCTGATCGGCGTGACGCGGCCGTGTCGTCTCCAGGCGACAAAAGCCAGCGGCACCCGAACCGTACCAACCCGCTTTTGCCGACAAATGAGTTTACGGGCGCAGACATCGCGACTAGCCCTCTGCGCAAGTCGGCATTGATACGAGCGTCCCCCAAGGACGCACCGTCGCTCTCGGCAACCGCCGCGGAGCCTTGCTCACGTTCACGTAAGAAAACCCCGAGGTTAACAGGAATGAAACGCATCACCTCGCTCGCAGGCATGGCCTTCGGGCTCGCGCTGGCGGGCCACGCCGCCGCGCAGACGCCCAAGGGCTTGATGGAACAGAAGACCGCGACGAGCGGGACTACCGACGTCGCCAAGGGCGGGTTCGAAAAGGTCACTAAGCCCGCCGACCAAAAAGAGGCGACCGAGCTCAAGCTCTCTGCGGGCGGCCTCCTCGCTACCGGCAACTCGCGCTCGATGGCCGCTACCGGCTCCGGCATGCTCCGCCTCCGTCGTCAGCTCAACGAGTACTCGGCGAACATCGCCGCCAACTACGGCCGCGCCGCGCCCACGCAGGCGGACGACATGCAGACGTCGGTGTCCAACATTCAAGGACGCATCCGCTACGACCGCTTCCTGTCCGAACATTGGTCGCTGTTCGTCGCGCAGTCGGCCCGCAAGGATCGCTTTCAGGGCTTGGAGCTGCGTCTCAACTTCGACCCGGGTCTCGCCTTCTACTTCTTCGACGAAGACAAGCATCGGCTCTGGGTAGAAGCTGGCTACGACCTCCAATACGACATCCGCGAAAACGACGCCCTCCGCGTGGCGCCCGCGCCCAAGACGGAGACGCGCCACTCCGCGCGCGGTTTCCTCGGCTACGAGAACAACATCAACGAGGTGCTGCGCTTCCACACCGGCGTTGAATACATTCAGTCCGTGCAGGAGTCGCGCAACTGGCGTCTCAACTGGGACACCGGCATCACCTCCGCGATCTCGAACAAGTTCTCGTTCGCGACCACCTTCAGCCTTCGCTACGACAACAACCCCCTCGTCGGCGTCCGCAAGTTGGACACGCTGACCGCCCTCAACCTCGTCTACACGCTGCTCTGAACCGGGCGAGGAACCAGACCATGCAGACCAAGATTTTCAATCGTTCTTTGTCGACCTTGCTGAAGCTGAGCTCATTCGCGGTGCTCGGCTCGCTCACCGCGAGCGCCGCCGCTGCCGAAGGCGAGGCCGCCGTAACGCTATCCACCAGCGGCGCCAACGCGACCAGCAGCGCCGAGGCTACGGCTGCCCCGGCTCCGAACATGGACCCAGGAGAGCTCGGGCCGGAGCCGAATTTGTGGGAGCTCGGCTTGTTTGGCGGGTTGATGTTCCCGTCGGATTCGCATGCGCTGCTTCGCCCCACTCGCGAGCAGCAGCCGTTCAAGACCGCGGGAGAGCTCGGCGCGCGCGTCGCCTACTTCCCACTCGCGTTCTTGGGCCTGGAGGTAGAAGGCGCCGGGATGCCGAGCAAGCTCGAGGACGGCAGCTCCGGCGGCCTTTTCGCATTTCGCGGCCACGGCATCCTCCAGGTGCCGATGGGTCGCTTCACCCCCTTCGCGTTGGGCGGCGGCGGCATCCTCGGCGGCGCTAGCAACGCGATGGGTACGGATCGCGACCCGGCCATCCATTTCGGCCTCGGCGCGAAGTACGCGATGGACGAGTCCATTTCCGTGCGTTTGGACGTGCGCGACACGCTCACCCAAAAGTACGCCGCGGACCAGGGCTCCCAGACGCATCACCCTGAGGTGTTACTAGGCTTCAGCTTCACCCTGGAGCGTCGGCACCCCGATCGCGACGGCGACGGCTTCGCGGATTTCCGCGACGACTGCCCGGTCGTAGTCGGCACCGAGCAGGGCTGCCCGCCCCCGATTGCGGACGAAGACGGGGACGGAGTGGCGGACGACGCCGACCAGTGCAAAGGCAGCAAAGGCCTCGCGCCCAGCGGCTGCCCGGATACGGACGGGGACGGCAAGCTCGATCAGGTGGACGAGTGCCCGCGCAAGCCGGCGACAACTCCCGACGGTTGCCCGATCGTGGATTGTCCCATCAAGGATCGGGACGGCGACGGCCGCACCGACGCCTCCGACAAGTGCCCGGACGAGCCCGCGCCGACCGCAGACGGCTGCATCGACCGCGATCCGGACCGGGACGGCATCCTGGAAGGCGCAGACAAGTGCCCCGACAAGCCGGAGACCGCCAACGGCTTCCAAGATCAGGACGGCTGCCCCGACGACGTACCGGCTGCGATCAAGAAGTTCAGCGGCGTCATCAAGGGCATCGTGTTCGCGCGCGACAAGGCCGACATCACCCCTGGCACCAAGCCGCTCTTGGACGAAGCCGCCAAGGTCATGAAGGAGTACCCGGAGCTGAAGCTCGAGATTTCGGGTCACACGGACACGCAAGGCGCGCGGGACCACAACCTGGACCTTTCCAAGCGTCGCGCGGACGCCGTGAAGGCCTACCTCGTCTCGCAAGGCGTTGAAGAATCCAGGCTCACGACTCGCGGCGCCGGGCCGGACGAGCCCATCGCGGAGAACAAGAACGAGGTAGGGCGCGCCCAGAATCGCCGCACCGAGTTCAGGAACATCAGCAAGTAAGCCGTAGCGACCCCGGGCCCTGCGCGCGCCGCCGACGTTCGGTGGTGGGCGCGGGGCCTCTCGCTTTCTTAGAAAAGAGAAGCCATGAGCATCGTCAAAGAGTTCAAAGAGTTCGCAGTCAAGGGCAACGTCATCGACCTCGCGGTTGGTGTCATCATCGGGGCCGCGTTCGGAAAAATCGTCAGCTCCTTCGTGAGCGACGTCATCATGCCCCCGCTCGGCCTGCTCACGAGCGGCGTCGACTTCAAGGATTTGGCCCTCACGTTGCGAGCCGCCGGAGGCGACAAGCAGCCCGCGGTGCTGCTGAAATACGGCGCCTTCTTCCAGACCGTGTTCGACTTCGTCCTGGTCGCAATGGCCATTTTCCTCGCCGTCAAGCTCATCAATCGGCTCAAGCGCGAAGAGGAAGCCAAGCCCGCCGCACCGCCGGAGCCGACGAAGCAGGAGCAACTGCTGACGGAGATCCGCGACCTCCTCCAGAAGAAGGTCTAACGCCGGCCCGCGATGCGGTCGATTCCGACGACCTCGTCCCACGCCGCTTCGTGGCCCTCGTAATGGACTTCGAAGCGATCCTTGGCAATTACCTTGGTGACCGTCGCGGAGTAAACACTACCGCGCCAGCTCACGCGGATGCGATCACCCTCTCGGTACGGACTGACCGCGACCTCGCCCGCGCTGCCCGCGGTTTTCGGTGACGCGACCCCCGCAGCGAGCGCGACCTTGGTCGGAGGTGGCGGGACCGCGACCGGCCCCTCCACGCGCCCGAGCAGGCGCTCCAAACTAACGTCTTCGTCCCAGCGCGAGTCGTAGCCGTCGAAGTGCACGCGGTAACGAGTCGCGCTGACCCGCTCGGTGATGTATGCGGGGTACGGCGGCTGGTCCTTCTCCCATTCCACGAGCACGTGCTCGCCGACCCGATACGGCTTTTTGCACGCCGAAACGAGCATCGCCACCGCTACTAGCCAGAGCGCGCGCTGGTTCATGGCGGGGTGACGACGAAGGATGGCGGAATCAGTGACGGCGACGGCCGCGGGACGAAGCCGGCGCGCTCCAGGGCCGGGTGCCGTTCCGCGAAAGCGCGCGCGAGGGCCTGCCGGGTGTGACGATAGGCGTGCTCGAGCATGCCGCGGCGCGCGTCGTAGCTGGCAGGGTTGTGCATCGCGAGAATTCCGTCGCGCTCACCGTGACCGGTGGGGACCGCGCTCTGTGCCGTGATAGCGACCATGGGCCGCACCACGACGAGCACGTCTGCGCCTTCCGCGACGGCCAGATCGAGCTGCTCTACCTCGGCCGAGCCGGAGCTGATGTAGTGCCGATCCCCGAGGCGCACGGGGGAGAAGAGCGGCGGAATGGCCATGGATGCAATGCAGGCACGCGCCACCGTGCATCGCTCGAAGCCCGGCGCGCCGAACGCCACCGGGTCCCCCGAGTCGAGGTCGTGGGCGAGGATGCGTAAAGCGCGCGGCATGGCCGAAAATGCATTCGGCACGCCGCGACGGATGAAAAACTCTTCGAGGAAGCGCTCGTAGCCGTCGAGGGTGAACAGCCCCGCGGGCAGTGAGTCGTACAGGCGGTCCAGCTCTTCGGACAGGCGCGCAGGGATCTCGCGCGTTCTCCCCGATAGGAGAGAGCTTGCGCCGTGACGCAGCGCGAGCGTGGCCGACACGACGGTGCGTCGCCACTCCGCCAAGTCCACGCGCAGAAGGTGGCTGCGCTCCAGACCGAAGTACACGTCAGCCGGATCCAAGAAGGCACGATAGATGCGCTGCACGGGCTGGCTACCCGCCAAGCCGGCGGCCACGCTCGCCCCGGCCGAGCTCCCCAAGAAAAGGTCGAAATCGTTGACCTGAAAATTCTCGACCGTGTCCTCCAGCGCCGCGAGCGCGCCGATCTGGAACATGGCCCCCATCGCGCCGCCGCCCAACAAGCAAAGGGCAATCTTCATGGCTCAGCTCACCTCTCCGAGTCTTCTACTCGCGACCCGCCCGAACAGCACCACCCCGCTCACCGTCAGCACGCAGCCCATGAGCGCCAAGGGCAACGAGCCCTCCTCCGGTTTGACCTCGGTCGGCCGGGTGATGAATACGAACAGCAGCGTCGTCGCGTTGAACGCGCCGTGCAAGGCGACCGCTGGCCACACGGAGGCCCCGCGACGCCGCAGCTCTCCCAGTACCAGCGCGACGACGAAGAGCGGCGCCCAGTCGCGCGGTTTAGGGTGCATCAGCGCGAACGCGATCGACGTCGTCCACAGCGCGACGAAGGCCTGGTTACTGCGCTGCAGCGCCGTGTAGAGGGCACCGCGAAAGTAGACTTCCTCGATGAACGCGACCGCGAGCGCGATCGACAGGAACATGGCGACCGCCATCGCCGGCGAGCTCGGCGTCAACATGACGAGCTCTAGCTCCAGCGCCTTCGGAGGGGTCGGAAAACGGCGCTCGACGAGCGCGCTGAGGTAACCGACCGGTAGGTGCAACAGCACGCCCAGCGACGCGCCGATCAGCAGCTCGAGCGGAGGCGCCGAGCCTAGCGCCATGTCGCGGCGGGGGTCGTCGTGACCGTAGACCTTGCCCAGCAGCTTGGCCGCGGGCCAGATGAGCAAAAGCTCCACCGGGCCACCGATGGCGACCGCGAGGTTGCTCGGCCCCAGCAACAGACCGATGGCGACGTTCGCGCTGTAGAGGGCGAGCGTGAGGAGCAGCGCCCAACCGAGCGCGATGCCCGGGCTGAGTCTTTGCTGACCGATCATCGGCCGCGCAGATGGGCCGAGACACCCCGCTTTATCACGGTGTCTTGGGCCCAGCTCTCGAGCGTGGCTTCGTGGTCGATGGTGTAGTGCAACCCGCGGCTCTCCTGGCGCCCGGCGGCCGAGGCGATGATGAGCTGCGCGACGGTAGCGATGTTGCGCAGCTCCAACAGATCGCGGGTCACGAGGTGCCGCCAGTAATACTCGCGGATCTCCTCTTCCAGCAGCGCCACGCGACGACCCGCGCGACGGAGCCGCGCGTCGCTGCGCACGATGCCGACGTAGTTCCACATCAGCCGACGCAGCTCGTCCCAGTTGTGGCTCACCACGACCGCTTCGTCGCTCGGGGCGGCGGAGCCCGTCTGCCACTCCGGCACGCTCGGGTGCGGAGCCGCCCGGAGCTCCTCCAGCTGCCCCAGCAAACGTTCGACCGCGCGGCGCGCGAACACCAGGCCTTCGAGTAGCGAGTTGGACGCCAAGCGGTTCGCGCCGTGCAGCCCCGTGCAAGCCGTTTCGCCGATGGCCCAGAGCCCCGGCAGCGTCGTCCGCCCATGCAAGTCGGACGTAACACCGCCGCACATGTAGTGCGCCGCGGGCACGACCGGAATCGGCTCGCGCGTCATGTCGATGCCGAAGCGCATGCACTCCGCGTGAATGTTGGGGAAACGTGAGCGGATGAAGTCCGCCGGGCGCCCGGAAATGTCCAACAGCACGTGCTCACTGCCGGAGCGCTTCATCTCGTAGTCGATGGCGCGCGCGACCACGTCGCGCGGCGCGAGATCCGAGAGCGGGTGGTGCCGGGCCATGAACGCTTCCCCGGTCAGGGTACGCAGCACCGCGCCTTCCCCGCGCAGCGCCTCGCTCACCAAGAAGCTCTTGGCGCGGGGCTCGTAGAGCACGGTCGGGTGAAACTGATAAAATTCCATGTTGGCGACCTCCGCGCCCGCGCGGAACGCCATCGCCACGCCGTCGCCCGTCGCGACGTCGGGGTTCGACGTGTAGAGGTACACCTTGCCCGCGCCGCCCGTCGCCAGCACGGTGGCGCGCGCCAGAATCGTCTTCACTTGACCTTCGCGCTCGTCCAAAACGTACGCGCCCACGCACTGGTCCGGACCGCCGAATTTGCTGAGCGTGATGAGGTCCACGCCCATGTGCCACTCCAGCAGCGTGATATTGGGGCTGGCCCGCACCGCGTCGAGGAGCGCGCGCTCGATCTCACGACCGGAAATGTCCCCCGCGTGCACGATGCGCCGTTCGCTGTGTCCCCCTTCTCGACCGAGCTCGTACTGCCCGTCGCCGTCGCGCGAAAAACGAGCGCCGGTCTCGGCCAACCACTGGATGGCTTCGGGCGCTTCACGCGCGCAAATGTCGACGACGACCTGGTGGCAGAGCCCGGCCCCCGCCACCATCGTGTCCTCGACGTGCTTCTCGAAGGTGTCTTCTGGGGAGAGCACGGCTGCGACGCCACCTTGCGCCCAGCTGGTCGCCGCCTCCGACGCCTCACGCTTGGTGACCACGACGACGTGACCATGAGCTTGCGCGCGCAGCGCGAACGAGAGACCGGCGATGCCGCTACCGAGAATCAGAAAGTCCGTGGTGATTTGCATGGGGAGACGAGACGGGCTGCGTTAGGACCTGCGCTTCATAGCAGGCCCCGCGCCCGGAAGAAGCGCCCCTCCCGCACGCGGCGCGCACGCCGGCCTTTTGGCCGAGAAATGAGCGAATCTTTGTGGCGCTCACGGGGCGCCTCGACGCTCGCCATGGGGTAGGCTTCGAGCCGAGGAAGAAACCGTGAAAGTCCTAGTCGCGCTCAAGCGGGTTGCCGATCCCGACAACGCAAATAAGGTGAAAATTGCCGCCGGCGGCGGCGCCGTAGACACCACCGGCCTGGAATGGAAACCCAACCCCTTCGACGAGTACGCGCTCGAAGCCGCGCTGCGGCTCACCGAGAACGGCAAAGCACCGAAGGCTCGGCTCGGTGAGGTCGTGGTGGTCACGATCGGGCCGAAGGAAACGGAGCAAACTCTGCGCGCTGCGCTCGCAACCGGCGCCGACCGCGCCATCCGCGTGGACGCAACCGACGAACAGCTCGATGGCGGCTTGGTCGCAAGCGCGCTCAAAGCCCTGATCGAAGCCGAGAAGCCGGACTTGGTGCTCATGGGCAAGCAAGCGGTCGACGGCGACAGCAACCAGGTGGGTCAAATCCTCGCGGAGCAGCTGGACTGGCCGATGGCGACGTTCGCCGCAACCATCAAAGAAGAGGAAGGCGCCCTCCTGGTCGGCCGCGAGGTAGACGGCGGCGTGCTCACCCTGCGCGTGAAGCTCCCCGCGGTGGTCACGGTAGACCTGCGCATCGTCGCGCCCCACAGCGTGTTCTCCAAGGTGACGGAGGCGGCCTTCAAGTACAACGACGGCGTGCGCTTCGCCCCGCTGCCCGCGATCATGGCGGCCAAGAAGAAGCCGTTGGACGTGAAAGCGCTCGCGGACCTCACGGGGGGTGCGACGCTCACGACCAAGTACGTCAAGTTCGACCGGCCGGGGCAGCGCGCCGCCGGTATCAAGGTCAAGGATGTTACCGAGCTGGTGGAAAAGCTCGCCAACGTGGCGAAGGTGATTTGAATGGCAAACGTGCTCGTCGTCGCAGAGCTTTCGGAAGACGGAAAGCTCAAGAAAACCACCCTGAGCGCGATCACTTTCGCGCGGCAAGCGCTACCCACCGTGGGCGGCGCGCTTCACATCGTCGTGCTCGGCGCGAGCACCGCGCAAGCCGCGGAGGAGCTCGGCGGCTACGGCGCGGCCAAGATCATCGCGATCGAGGACGCTTCCCTCGCCCATTACACTGCGGAGCACTACGCGCCCAGCGTCGCCGCCGCCGCGCAGGGCAGCTCCCTCATCGTGGCGACCGCCTCCAGCTTCGGCAAAGACTTGCTGCCGCGCGTCGCGGCTCGGCTCGGCGCTGCCTATGCGGGTGACTGCTCGGCGGTCTCGGCCGAGGGCGGCAAGCTGCTCTACAAGCGGCCGATGTTCGCCGGCAACGTCAGCGGCTACTGCACGCTGGAAACCCCCGTACAGGTCGCCACCGCCCGCCAGAGCGAGTTCTCGCCCGCCGAGCCGAGTGGCGGCAGCTCACCGGTGGAAAAGCTCGCCAAGGCGGCGGTAGGCACCGCCGCGTCGCGCGTGGAGTTCGTCGGCTTGGAGGCCGTCAAGAGCGCGCGGCCGGAGCTCGGCGACGCGAAGGTGGTCGTCTCCGGGGGTCGGGCCCTCAAGGAAAAGTTCCTCGAGGTCATGGAGCCGCTGGCGGATGCCGTCGGCGCCGCCATCGGTGCCAGCCGCGCCGCGGTGGACGCCGGTTACGCGCCTGGCGACTTCCAGGTCGGTCAAACCGGCAAGATCGTCGCCCCGCAGCTCTACATCGCGGTCGGCATCTCCGGCGCCATTCAGCACATCGCGGGCATGAAGAGCTCCAAGGTGATCGTAGCCATCAACAAGGATGCGGACGCCCCCATCTTCCAGATCGCCGACTACGGCCTGGTGGCTGACCTGTTCCAAGCCGTACCGGCTCTCACGGCAGAACTGAAAAAACGTCACGGGTAGCCCCAGTGCGTCCTTGACAGTTCGGGTCTCGGCAATCATTCTCCCGCCCCTCTGAACCGGCCCGCCTCGCAAAAAGGCCGGCCATTCCGAGACCCCACTCGGGGCGTAGCGCAGTTTGGTAGCGCGCACGGTTCGGGTCCGTGAGGTCGGCAGTTCGAATCTGCCCGCCCCGACTGAGTGGAAAAAAAGACGGCCCTGGTCGACAACGACCGGGGCCGTTTGCTTTGAGCGAACCGGCTTCAGCAACGTTTGGGGATGGGGCCCCAAACTCAAGGGTGGGGCCCCGCTGAATTTACTTCAGCGGGGCGGGAGCGAAGCTCCCGATAACCGACGAGGTCGGCAGTTCGAATCTGCCCGCCCCGACTGAGTGGAAAAAAGAAGCGGCCCTGGTCGACAACGACCGGGGCCGTTTGCTTTGAGCGAACCGGCTTCAGCAACCGTTTGCGGCGGGGGCGCTACGGCAGAGGCAGCACGACGAACGTCCTCGGCCCAGGCGCGAACATGAACCTGCTGTCCAGGCTGGCGTGCAACCAGTATCCGTCGATGGCGTCGGCGGCCACGAGATCGGCGAGCTTCGGAAAGCTCGGGCCGTCGCCCGTTAAGTCATAAGTGTGGATGCGCGTGCGATCGGTTCCGTCTACCTCGTAGGCGCGCCTGCCGTCGGGGCGCATGTAGCCCATGTACGTCGGGACGCCGCCGATCAGAGACAGACTGGCGTCGCGGAGATTACCCCCAGAGAAATAGCGAGACCCTGTGCGGTCGAGGCTGGGTAGCTGAAAGTACTCCAGGGTCTGCGACGGCGTGATGTGACCGGTGCTCGCGTCGTAGATGGACAACGGTATGGTGGCGCTAGTGTTGGCGTCGCCCACGACGCCACGGCTGCCATCGGCCGAGAAAATGATGCCAATGCCGCCGGGGAACGCAGCTGGCGTGAAGGCCTGGTGCACGAGTGAATAGGCTTTGCCCAGGTCACGAAGCAGCACTTGGCCGTCGTTGGCGACGCCGAGTTGTCCGGCCGTGCCAAACTGAACCCGAGCGAAGTCGACGTGCCCGAGCGAGCTCAACGTCAGCGGATCCAACAGCCAAAGTCGATCGGTACCCAGCGCGAGCAGGTATTGCCCGTCGGGGCTCATGCCAATGTCCCACAGCTCCGGGACGTAGGAAGACGTCATCGTCCAGGCGCCCGTCACGTCGTCGTAGCCGTAGCGGTTGATGGTGGAGGGCGTCTTCGCGCTATAATCGCCAAACCAGGAGCAATAACTGAAGACCGCGTCGCGTTCGGCGTCGTACAGCACGTGTCGATCTTGAAAGCCCACATCGGTGACCAGCGACGTGTACACGTAGCTCGGGTGGGGCCGAACCACGAGCTCGGCACTGGCGCGAGCCATGTCGACCCCTGCACCCAGCGTCACGAGCACGCGCCCAGCGGCGTGGATCGGCGGAGGCGTCGCTCGGATTTCGGTGGAGCTCCTGACTTCGACGCTCACCGCGCGCTGTTTGCCGAAGCACACCGTAGCCGCTTTCGGAAAATGCGCGCCTCGGATGATCACGCTCTGCTGCTCCCCCAGGTAGGCCACGTAAGGCGAGACGTAGTCGATGCTGGCAAGCCGCAACGCGCCGTCGTTGACACCGCCGTCACCTCCGCCGCCCACGTTCAGCACCCGGCCGCTATCGCAATCGCCGCCGTCGCCTCCAACGCCGTCGCCACCAACGCCTTCAGGGACTTCGACGCCTCCAACGCCTCCCCCTCCGTCGCCTGCACTGCGCCCGTTGTCGACAGCGCCGCTTCCCCCGTCGCCGCTAGCGCCGCCGCCGGCTGCCCCTGCTCCGGCGAAGGCCCCCGCATTGGCGATGCTTTCGCCACTTTGCCCGGCGATGGCGGCGGGGCCGGAGTCGTCGATCGTGGTTCCGCAGCCGTACGACCAAAGCCCAAGCACTAACCCCGAAATAGCAGCTCGCTTCAGTCCATTCATGGCTGATGGTCTCGTCGTACCACATGGCTGCGCCGACCCATTGTACTGGCTTGCGGTCTGTTGGGGGCCGCTCGCGTCCCCAAACACGGCCAGGCAACGGCTAACCGCATGCAGCCGGGCGCTGCCCCGACCGAGTAGGAAAGACAGCAACCCGGTATCGAGGTCGCGTGGGTGTTGTCCCAGGCGTTCACTACTACCCACCATCAGCGGACACCTGACTCGAAACGAACAACGAGCCCGAGCCGTTCGAGGCCCACGCTCTTGCTGCGCTAGACGAACTGCGCGCTTTCGCTTTGAAGTGCGCTGCGCAAGCAGTGGAAAGAAAACGGAGAGCCGGCTTCAGCAGCGCTTTGGGCTGGGGCCCCAACTCGCCGCATCACCTCGGTTCATAGACGTCGAACGGAGCAGACTTCAGGTTTGCCGGGTCCGCGCTCGGCCCGACGTAGACGCGGTGCTCGCCGAGCTGGATCTTCCAGCCCGTCTCGCTCCAGTACCGCAGGTCACGCGCCGGCACCGATAGGTTCACGCGCTTGGTCTGTCCAGGCTCGAGGTGAACACGGGCGAACGCTTTCAGCTCCTTGATCGGCCGCCGCACGTCGCCGCTGCTCGGATAGCCGACATAGAGCTGCACCACCTCTTCGCCCGCCATGGTGCCGGTGTTGGTCACGGGCACGACCACGCGAAGCGCCCCCGACTCCGAGACGCCCTCCGCACACGGCACCTCGAGCTCCCCGTAGGCGTAGCTCGTGTAGCTGAGCCCGAAGCCGAACCAGAACCGTGGAGTCTTGCCCTCGTGGTCGAGCTTTCGATAGCCGTGGTAGTAGTCGATGGTCACGTCGCCGGCGGTCGTGTTGGAGAATGTCGGGTAGTCAGCGCTGCTGCGCGCGATCGTGAACGGCAGCTTCCCGGAAAAATTGACTTCGCCGAGCAACAACTGGGCGAGCGCGTTACCGCCCTCTTGACCGGGGTAAAACGTTTGCACGATGGCGTTCGCCGAGGCCGCCCAGTCCTCCATCACGATTGCGCTGCCGACGGTCAAGAGGACGATCACGTTGGGATTCGCGGCGGCGGCCTGCGCGATGAACGCCCCCGGCTTCGTCGTCCAATGAACCGGATGGGCTCCGCTGAGCGTGAGATCGACGCGATCTCTGCCGACGTCGTAGCCTTCGCCTTCGTCTTCCCACCCCATCACGACCGGAATGATTGCGACGTCGGCCGAGGCTGCTGCGGCGGCGTTCGGGCTCGAGGTGATGGTCATGGCAGACGCGCTGGGGTGCGACTTGAGGCCCGACAAGTACGAAATCGCGTAGGGCGGGACGGTGCGGCTGCTGCCGCCGTCACCCAGACCGGAGGGTCGATCGCCGGCAAAGCTCGACGCGGGCAGCGCCGCGTCGGGCCCGAGGAACACGACGCTCGCGGAGGGGGGCAGCGGCAGAATCCCCGTATTTTTCAGCAGCACAGCCCCCTTCAGCGCGGTCTCGCGCGCCAGCGAGCGGTGGTCAGGATCGTCGACGATTTCTGGGGCGAGAGGCGAGTTCTTGTGCTCGGCGGTGTGGTGGCCAAACTTGTAGCGCGCGTTGACGATGCGCGTCGCTGCCTCCGTGACGCGAGCGCTCACGTTGACGTCCGTCGCGAGAGAGCGGAAAGCGTTGTTGTCAGGCATCTCCAGGTCCAGCCCCGCGAGCAGCGACGCGGCGCCTTGATTGGCAACGGTTGCCCACCGACTCGAGACCATGAAGCCTGTCCAGCCCCCGCCCTCCTTTCGCCACTCGTTTCGCGCGATTTGGGTGAGAAGGTCGTGGCTCTGAGCGGCCCGCGCGCCGTTGACGCGGTTGTAAGCGGTCATCATGCACGCGGGGTCGGCCTTCTCGACCGCGATTTCGAAACTGCGCGTGTAGTTTTCGTGCAGCGTTTGCGCGTCCACGACACGGTTACCGTTGGCCTCGGCGTCGCCATCGCCACGGTTGTTCTCCGCTTCGTAGACGCCAATGTGCCCTGGGCAAGCCATGACCTTCTCTTCCTGAAGACCGCGAATGAAGGCGGCGCCGAGGTTGCCGGCGACGACGGGGTCCTCCCCGTACGACTCTTGCGCGCGGCCCCATCCGGGGTGGCGCACCACGTCGAGCATCGGAGCAAGCGCGACGTCGTACTTGAAGGCCCTCATCTCGCGGCCTTGTGCGGCGCCGACCCGATACTCTAGGTCGACGTCGAAGGACGCACCCCGAGCAGCTGCTACGGCCCAAGTCGTCGCTTCTCCGCCGTTCAGCTGTGCAACCCCCCGCGAGCCATTCCGCAGTGGCATGTCATCCAGACCGAGCGCGGGCGAGCCACTTGCGTCGAAGTCGATGGTCCACCAATCAGGCGTGACGCGCTGACCACCACTGAGGAGGGCTCTCCGTTGCTCGGGGCTGAGGCCGGCCACGCCGCTGGCAACGTCAGGGTGCTGCGGTGAGAGGTAGCTGGCGTACTCGACTGGTGAGCTCGCACACGCGGCGTCACTCGAGACACCACCCTCTCCGTCGCCACCCTGTCCGCCGCCACCCTGCCCGGCCGAGGTCGAGAGAGCGCCGCCCGCCCCCGCCGCCGTGTCGTCGACGCCGCCGATGCCCCCCGCGGGCTCTAGCCCCGCGCCGCCAGCCGTCGCGCCGGCGCCCGGTCGACCGCCGCCGCTGGTCGGCTCGCCGCCGAGCCCCCCCTCGGGCCGCGACGTTGCCGGCTCCCCCGCCTGCGATGGCTCTCCACCGACAGCTCCGGCAGGCGCGCCCGGCTCGCTGGAGCCCGAGCAACCATGAATGGTGAGCAGCCCGCCCACCGAGATGCCCCAGACCGACCGCACGCCTCGCTTCACCAGCGTCATGTCGTCGTGATAGCTCGCCGCTCGCGCGGCGCGAAGTCCTCGCGCAAATGACCGGGAGATCTGCGCGATAGCGCATCAATCGGCGGTGGCTTCCGCGGGCTCGGAGCCGGTGCGGGTCGTGAACGTCACCGGTTCGCTCGCTAGGTATTCGGCGAAGGCCTCCTGAGCCTGAGGAGCGGCGGGAGAACGTGCTGCGCTCAAGCACGACGCATAGAGCGCGAGGGGGCCCGATTCCCAGAAGGGGCTCACGCTTTGGCCTCCGATCGCCTCGAGACAGAGCGGGGGCTTCGTGCCGCCGATATGCAGCATCGTCTTCAGCCGCTGCTCGTCCTCGAGGTGGACGGCAAGCGGCCCTCGGGCGAGCGCGCGCAAGAGGACGGCAGCATGCTCGGGATGCCGAGTCGCCAAGGCGCTGGCGCGCTTGAGCGCTCGCGCGCCGGCATCACACAGCGGCAACGCCGTCTTTCGGAGATCGTCCACCGCTTGAACGAGCAGCGCGACGGCCCCGGCCGTATCTCCACGAGCGTGGAGCCAACGCTCCCGGACAAGCAGGGACTCGGCCAGGAATCCCTCGGCCTCGAGGCGAGCGGCGAGCGGCGGGACGTCGTCAGCGCCGTCCAGGGCGCCCACATAGGCCCGAACCCAAACCTCGACCGCGTCGAGCGGGGCGGCGTCCGCCGGCCACGCCTCCTTGGCTCGCTTCATGCTGCCGCCGCAGCCTTGCGTCACCGCCCGGGCGCGGGCCGATGGCGGGGCTTCCCCCCGGTACCCCTCCCAAATCGAGCGGTGGCGAAGCTCTTCCACGCGAGCCCAATCCAGCTCCCCGCGGACGACGGGGCGATAGTCCAGCGGGCCTAAAGTTGCGTGCAGATCCGCGGTGACCGAGTAGCGCCTGTCTCCCAACGTGCCGCTGACCGCGAGCTCGAGCGAGTTCACGTCGTCGGTGTTGATGTCCATGGGCAAGCCCGCGATGAGCTTCTCGACGGTGGAGGCGTTCGCAAGAGAATGGGCAACGAGCCCCTCGGGCCCTTCCATGCTCCAAGCACGCAGCATCCATCGAGCGTAAGCTTCGTGCTCGAGCTCCGTGCGCAGGCGCGACACGTCGATTACCTGCGGCTCGAACGACGCCATCAAGATCATGTCGTTGCCCTCCGGTCCCCAGATGGTGACGTGCGGAAAGACCGAGCGCAGCGTGGACAGAGTCTGCGCGACCGCGCGCGCGTCCACTTCGTACCCTTGAAACCACTGGGCAAACAGGCCGCCTCGGTTGAGCCGCGACGCTGCCGCTGCGTAATACTCGTGGGTGAAGAGGGCGGCGACCCCCGCGCGGTAGGGATTGCTGGGCTCGCTGATGATGACGTCGTAGCTCTGGCGCCCCGTGAGCAAGAGCTCGCGCCCGTCCCCCAACAACACCGACACCTTGGGGTTTTCGAGCACGGCCCCGTTGGCCAGGCGCGCCCGCCGCGCCATCTCCAGCACGGAGGGCTCCAGCTCGGCCACGTCCACGCGGACGATGCCAGGAACACGCGCCAAAAGCCCTGACGTCATCCCGGTGCCCAAACCGACGACGAACGCGTGCTTGGCGTTACCATGAAGCGCGGCCGGCAGGAGGCCGAGAAAAGCCTGGGTGCCGCGATCTTGAACGACCGCGCCGTCGGTCTTGCCATTCACGAGGAAGGAGAGCCCGGCGCTCCCGCTGATGGCGACGGACGTCTCCACGCCGTCACGCGCCCACAGCAGGTTGTGGGCTCGTTCGTGTCGCCACTTCTTCGGCTCGTTGGGCCCAGTCGGCCGGGCCAGCTGGCGCCCAGCGCCGATCGGCGAGTGACGAAAGAAGTTCGTCGGTCCCTGGCTCGTGCCGAGCAACAGAGCCAGGAGCGAGCAAGCGACTGCCGGCAGAGCGGACCACAGCGCACGTCCCTTCACGCAAGCGTACGCTGCGCACGCGAGACCCAAGAGCGCGAGGGCGAGCGCCAGCGCGCGCCAAAGAGTGATCGCGCCAATCGCCGGCAAGAGCCAGAAGCCGACGAGCAGGGAGCCGAACAGCGTCCCCACCGTGTTGAACGCATAAGCCCTGCCCACCTGAACGCCAACGCCCGCCCGGCCGCGACCGAGCAGCGCGAGGAGCGCAGGAAACTGATAGCCGCTCACGATGGATGCAGGCAGGACGACTACTCCCGCCACGAACACCCAACCCCCGAAGAGCTCGCCGAATCCGAGGCTTGCCATGGAGCGCAGGTAAACGGCGACGAAGGCCAAGCCGTCGCCCCACGCGAAGGGCACGAGCGCACCGAGCGCCTCGAGCGACAGCGTCAGCGCGACCAATCGCAAGCTGACGGGCGCTCCAGGCGCGCGGCGTGAAAACAGGTAGCCTCCGACACCGATGCCGGCCAGCGCGCAGGCCAAGATCAAGCCGAAAGTGAGCGACGTGCCTCCGAGCAGCGGAGTGAGCACACGAAACCAGACGAGCTCCAGGCCCAAGAAGACGAACCCGACGAGCCCCGCCGCGACGTAGGCCAGGCGCGTCTCCGCCTGCGTCGGAGCGGGACGGCTCTCCGCTCCTTCCACTTTGCTTTCGCCTCGCGCCTCGAGCGGTGGGCCCTGACGGCCCCATGCGCGCGCCGTGATACCGACGAGCGCATTCACGCAAACCGCCGCCCACAGCGTGGCCTTGGTTCCGAGCACACCGAACAGCGCGAGCGGACCGACCAGCGCACCGAGCACGGCGCCGACCGTGTTCAACGAGTAGAGCAGGGCCAGGCTGCGGCGCGAAACGTCCGCCTCCGTCACGACCGCACGGGCCGCGGCGGGCAACGTGCCGCCCATCAGTACGGCGGCGGGTCCAATGACGAGCGCGGCCAGCAACAGCCGGAGAGCCGTCGCGCCGAATGTGCCAAGCGCCTGCGAGCCGCCAAGCCAGAGGTACAAAGAGTGTGTCGCCTCGCAGAGCAGCGGGCTCACGGCCGCCAGCGCGCTCACCCCCAGCTCCAGGTTGCCATAAAACAGTAGCGGTCGCGTCGAGCGTTCCACACGGCGGCCGAGCAGCGCGCCCCCCAGCCCCAAACCTCCCAAGAAGATGGCGAGCACGGCGGCCGAAGCCGCCGTTGAGGCGCCGAACGTCAGCCGGAACAGTCGCTGCCAAGCAGTCTGGTACACGAGGGCCGAAAAACCGGAGCCCAGCAGGAGCGCCACGACCGCGCCAAGCGATTTGCCCATGACCCTCCCCCTCTACCACCCGACCGGGACGGCCTCCTAGACCTCGGAGCTGGCGCGACGCAGTAGCCCACCGCACTGGCGTCTATCATGGGCAGTGTCTACCAGGCGGCGCCGGTCGCGCGTTTGCCGGGAGAGCTGGATAACGGGGATACGGCGGTGTGCTTCACGAAGGAGCCGGTCGCGCGCGCGTCCGGGCTCGAGTTGATCGACACGCCGTCCGAGCCAGCGAGCGACGAGGAGTATGCGAAGCCGTCAATCGAGGTGCCGCTCGAGTTCTTGAGCGTCACCGTGTCCCCGCTGTTGCCAAGGTTGAGGCCGCCGGTCGACGCGGCCACGGCGTTGGTGAGGCCGCTCGGGATGCCGGAGGAGCCGCCGAACACCACGATGCTCTTGCCGGCGGCGAGCGATGCACCCGACGCGAAGGTATGACGCGTGCTCGATCCGTCGCTGAGCGTCCACCCCGCGAGGTTGGCAGCGGCTCTGCCGATGTTGACGAGCTCCACGAACTCGCCGGCCGTGTTGCTGCCCGGCTCGTTCGCGCGCGCTCACCTCGTTCGTAAACAGGTGGTGATCGATCATGTCGGGATAGTCGACGGTCGACGCGACTCCCGCATCCGAGAGCGCCTTGCTCGGGAACCGGTAGCGCGCCGTGTCGCTCACGAAGTTCGCGTAAGGCGATGCGTGACCTGAGTAAATCGACGTGTCCACGTCGTCGTTGAAATCGCCGATGACCCAAACGCGCTGCGTCGGAAGGTGCTGTCGAGATAGCTCTTGAGCGCGGTGGAAGCGTTCACGCGTCGCTGCCAGCTCGCTTGGTCGTCGCAGCACTTCGCGTGCAGGACAATGACGACGATGTCCTCGGTCGCGGCGTTGAGCGTTCCCCGCTACGATTGTTAGACGCTCGGTAGTTCGAGACAATTTCGGACGTCGTGAGCCAAGTCGAGAAAGGGCGCGCGGAT
>JAQSWN010000109.1 GCA_029266615.1 Polyangiaceae bacterium | reverse complement strand
AACCTCGTCCGAGTCACGATCTCGGTAGCCTTACTTGCGTAACCTGATTGCGCTCGACCCTCAATCGAAATGAGCGCCACGCCACTTGGTTACTCCGTCCCCCGTGCGACGAGCGCCGCCACGCGCCCACACGCGCATGACGCCTCGCACTAGCGCGCCGCCGCGGCGCTCCATGGGCGCGCGCTGCCGAAGAGCGAACTCAGCGCCGAGGGGCGTGGTCGCAGAGCAACGCTTCCAACGGCGCTCAAGAGAGACCCCGGTAGCCGCAGTGACACTTTAGTGGTGCCAGCTCGACGATACGCCGCCTATTGCAGCGTGAAGTCGGCGAAATCCGCGCTGCTGACGCTCTTGGTCTGGTCCCCGTCGCTCATGAGCCCGATGCCGAACAAATCCGGCACTTCGGCGGAGCTGTCCCCGCCTTCGAAGTGCTTTCGGAACTCGGCGCGCAGATCCAGGTCCACGCTCCGCCACTCGGAAAGTGGCGCGCCCGTTTCCATGATCACTGTATCTTGGGCCAAGAAGGGGTTCCGCTTCTTGTCGCACACCGCCCCACGCTGGCCGACCGCGCTCCACACGTACTTGACCGTGTAGTAGCGGAGCCCGCGCTTCCACGAGACGTACACCACGGCCGCAGAGTCCCCCTTCCCGCTCTTGCACTCGTCTCCCCCGCGCGGGAGCTCCAACGCTCTCCAGCGCCAGCGGAGCCGGGTTGCCCGCAGCTGGTACTCCTTCACGTCGTACCCGACGACGGCGGTCTTCAACCCCGGCTCGTAACGGCTGCGGATGAGGGCGGGCGGTCCCGGCAGCACCCGGTAGTAATTGACCGGCCCGCTCACGCGGCTGACCACGCGGAACCCCTGCACCGGCACGTTCCAAGGCGGCGCGGGCGAGGCGGCGGCGGAGCCAGCAACGAAGGCCGCCACCAGGAGCACACCGAGACCGAACGGAGCCGTGCGGCGCTTGCTCACGGCAAGGCAATGGTACCGGGCCCACCATCGTCAAGCCCCGCTCGCCGGGATCCAAGGGGGGGAGGCCGAGTTACGGGCTCGCAGCGGCTCGCCCCACGCGCCGAGCACAGCGGGCAGGAATCACGCAACTCGCACGCCCCCCGACCGATAGACGGGCCTGCGCGGGCTGTCATTCAAAGGGCGCGCAGGGAGGGAACACATGAGCATTCGAACCAGGTTAGGCATTCTATTTACCATCGTTCTCGGCGGCTGCGCCGCAGAGGTCGCGCCCGACGGTGATGCGGACGCGCCGCTCCGCGAGGCCGAGTCACTGGGGGAAGCGGAGAGCGCGCTGTGCAAGAACGGGCTCTCCCCCGCTCAAGAAAAGACGACGCTCAAGCTCATCGACGATATTTGCGGGGACACGTGGTGTGAGGGCGACAACAACTTCGCCTTCTTGGCCCTGAAGTGTCGCGCCGGCTCCGGCAACGCGGCGCACGACGGCACATGCACGCTCAAGCTGGACATCATCCCGCGGGTAGACGAAACGCCCGCGCCGCGCTACCGCCGCACCTGCACCACGTCCGGCTTCAACGGCTTTACCTCGCTCGTCACGACGTCCACCCATGGCTATCAGGCGCTTCAGCCCGCGTACTACGACGCACTGAGCGAGTGCATCAACCAACTGGAGGAAGAGCTCCCGCGCTAAGCCGGGGCAGGCGCGGGGCCGGGGCACTCCTCGGCTGCGCGCTGCACGTCGTTGCGCTGCAGGCCTCCTACTAAGCGACGGAGCCTAAGCTTTCGGCGATGTGACTATTGCGCCCCGCCTGACGCGGGAGACCCGGCCCGTGCCCGTGCACCGCCCACCCGTGCTTGATGCGTGAGTTGCTGTGCACGCTCTTTGCTCTGACAGTGAGGATGGCGACCGGTCGACACGTTCGAAAAGGTCCCGGGCGTGAGGCGGCTCCGAAAACCGCGAGCATGGTAGTGCCGATCGGGCTGCTGACGCTCGCGATGTTCTTCGTGGTGGGCGCGGTTCTTCTGTTCGTGTTCCGTGGCTGGAGCGGCGGCCTACTGGCGATAGCGGCCGGTGCTCTGGCGAGCGCCGGAGCGAAGCAAATGTGAGCTCATGAGATGAGCGACCTCTCCCCAAGTGAGTCTTTGTGTACGTGAGGCTACTGACACAAAACTGACAGCGATGTAGCCCTTGAGCCGTGTCGGATTCGAGCTCCTTATTTGCCTTTGGCCCCAGCGTCGGCGTCGCTTACGAGGACGACGCTGTCATCGGCGTAGTGCTGACCGGCTACTTGGATGACGGCGCCGCCGGCCTGATGCCGATCAAGCATTGCGGCGGTACCTGCGTCGTTCAAAACCCCGAGGACGCCGCGTTCCCGGACATGCCCAAAAACGCGCTCGCCCATGTGAAAGTCCATGACGTCGTCCCCCTGGCGGAGATGGGCGCGCTCCTGATGGGCCTGCTCACCAAGCCCCTCCGCCCAAGCCGGTGCCGGCTGACATCTCCATCGAGGCGAGAATCGCCGGGCGCGTGCTGAGCGACCTCGCGTCTGTCGAAGCCCTGGGCGATCACGTGCCCTTCAATTGCCCGGGTTGCGGTGGTGTGCTCTGGCAAGTCGCCCAAGGGGGCCTGGCGCCGAGCAAACAGCCAAAGTCGAGGAGACGCCCTGGGTCGCGCTGCGCATGTTCGAAGAGCGACGCAACTTGCTTCGAACCATGAGCAAAGACACGGTAAGGGTCTTCTTCCTTCAACCGCCGCGAGCGTCAAGGAGTCAGAAATGCATGTCGACAGGATCCGCGCCATGCTGACCGCAGTGCCGAAAGGGTCGTTCGGGATACGCCCAGTCGGTAGAACGGCGGCTGGTGTATGCCTCCATCTTCCCGGACTTTAGATCCCAGCCAAGCTGAGCAGCCTCACTTTCGAGCTATGGAAAAGCTCACACCAGGGGTGCCCGACTCCTGATGGTGTTTAGGAACGACAAATGCAGGCGCGCATGTCGTCTGGCAGCGAACGTGAGGAAGCGACGTCGGTTGGAAACGGAGCGCGGAGGACCACCGAAGCGGATGTTCTACCGAGACGGCCGTGTGGTTGCGGCAGGTGTTACCCCATGGTTCGTTGCCAGATGACTTCACCAGGGCATCTTGTGGCGGAGCCGCGCGCAAACCGCACTTAGAGAAGACCCAGCTCGGCGAGAACGGTTTCGGTCGTCGGCGCCAAGCGCGAAAGCACGGACGCGGCCATTTATCAGGCTGTGAAGCCCCGAGCCCCGCAGCGAGCATTCCAGCGCATTGGGAGGCCTGGCGCGGCGCTGTGAACGCCGCTCGGCCGGCGACGGACCGAGCGGAATCGGAGTCTCTCGACCACCGGCGCGCATATCGCTGGGATCGAGCCATGAGCCAAGAAGAAGCGGCCACGACGCAGAGGCACTCTGCACGCCAGTGCGAAGCTTGTCTGCGCGACGGTATTCATGAGGGCGATTGCGCTGTTCATGACCGGCCGACACCGCACGACCCCACTTGCGGTCGCACCGAGCAATCGAAGGGAGCGGGCTGAACGCTGCTTTTGGCTCCGCGCGGTCAAGCACGGACATTGCTTAGCGCCGGCCATGGAAACGAACACCTCACCCGAAACTCTCATCACAGATACGAGCGCCATCGACCCGCCGACGGCGCTCGCGTCCCCGCGACTCAGGTGGAGCGCCATCTTCGGCGGAGCGGTCGCGGCGCTCGGCATCGCCACCCTGCTGTACGCACTAGGCCTTGCGCTAGGTCTGTCTTGGATCGATCCGAACGACGCCGGCAGCCTGCGACCTTCCGGCATTTTCTCCGGCATTTGGCTCGTCGTCGTTTCGCTCGTCGCGCTCTTCATCGGCGGCTACGTCGCCGCGCGGGGAGCGGGCGCGGTGTCGCGCGGGTCGGGCGCCTTGCACGGTCTCGTCATGTGGGGACTTACCGTCATCGCCGGTGGTTGGCTGGTGAGCAACGTCGCATCGGCCGTCATTCGGGGCGGGGCTGCCGTCGGCAAAGCTGCCGCGAGCGCGGTCGGCAGCGCCATGCCGTCTGCCGGCCAGATGCGGGACCTGCCCCAGCAACTCGGCGTGAGCTCGAACGACATGCTCAACCCCGTCAACCAACGCCTGCGCGCCGCCGGCAAGCCGGAGGTGACCGCACAACAGCTGGAGAACGCGACGAAGGACGTGCTGCAGCGTTCGGTGCGTGAAGGGCGGCTCGACCGACAGACACTCGTTCAGGCAATGACCCAGAATACTGGTCTGTCATCTGCGGACGCCGAGCTAGTAGCGACGGATGCCGAGACGCGCCTTCGTTCGGCACAAGCAGAAATGAAGCAGCAGGCGGATCGCGCGAGCCACGCCGCGCTCTCCGCGGCCGAAGAGAGCAGCAAAGCCTTTTGGGCTCTGTTCGTATCCCTGCTTCTGGGCATGCTCGCCGCCATAGCGGGCTCGACGGTGGCGGGTAACGAGGGCGGACGCTCTACCCAACGCCTTGCGCCGCGCCGACACCACGCATCGGCGAAGGCGCAGCCCACGGCCGTATATCCGTGAAGCTCGTGATGTGCGCGGCTCGCTGCCTCGGGTCGCGCACGACTCGGACGCGACCCCCAAACTCCTCGATGGCTACAGCGGTTACCTCGTCGCCGACGCCAAGTGGTCTATGACCACCTCTACCGCAACGGACAAGTCATCGAAGTCGGATGCTGCCATGGCGGCTCCCCCGGATCGACAAAGTAACGGTGAACGGTGACGAGCTACCAGCGAGGAAATGCAGGTCGTTCTCTCATTCGGTGCCCGTCCATTGGGATGGTGCTGCCGCGCCGGACGCGGCGGCGCTCGTCAACGGTCATCGCCTTACGCAGCATGGCCTCGTCGAAGGCATCGACAGGCCGCGGCGTGTCTTCTAGACATGGTCCGGCGTCCTGCCGACCAGCCCGCCCTGCGACGCACGGCGGTAGTGCGCGTCGAGCCACGCCCAGAGACGGACACTGATGTCGTGCAGCGACGATAGCGAGCCGGTAAAGTCCAGGCAGCGTCGCCAGGTGTGCGAAGTGAGCGGAGCTACGCTGCGCGGCTCTTGCCGTTTCGCGGCTTTTTGGCGACCCCGCGACGCTTCGTGGCCGCGCGCTTGATGAGCTCCAAATAGGTGTGGCTGAGCTCGTAATACGTGTCCTTTGCCGAGTCCCAACGGCAGTGGCGCGAGTCCACCGCCACGCGCAGCAGCGTCATCGCTTCGCACGTCGCGGCGAGGCCGCCGAGTAAGTGCGGCCGCCTCCCGTGCGGGGGAGCGCGCTCCGCGTTCGTGATCTCGGCCGCCACGTGCGTCGCAGCGCGCATCAGCTGGTCGGCAAGTAACGGATCGCTCCGCCGCAGCTTTTCCGCGAGGGGTCTGAGTGAGCCCAGCGCATGGCGAGCGGAGTCTTGAAGGGTAGGCTCCGCGGGCGGAGATTTTTTGGGTCCTTGGGGCATGCGCGCTCGTCGGTTCGCGACGCGGCGTGGTTGCCAAAGAAATAGAGGGCAAAGTCGCCGAAGCGAGCTCTGCCCTCCTTGCGCGGGGAGCTGCCTCTTTGGCCGCTCCCGAACGCTCTCCTTTACTGCACGACGGGCGGGATGACGCCCTTGTTCCGAGCGGTCTCGCAGCCGCGAGCGACGCCGGTACTGCCCTCTTCCGTCTTCACGACCTTGAAGTCCACGCGACGGTTCTTCTCCCAAGCCGCAGGAGTCGAAGCATTGTCGAGCGGGCAGTACTCGCCGTACCCCTGCGAGACGAGCCGCTTGTTGCTGACGCCGCGCTTCTGGAGGGCCTCCATGACCGACTGCGCGCGGGCCTTGGTGAGCTGGAGGTTGTGCTCGTCGCTCGACCGTTCGTCGGCGTGACCGGCGACCTCCATCACGAGGAACTCGGGGTGACCCTTCATGGTCGCCGCGACGGCGTCCAAAATCTCGTTACTTTGCGGCAAGATTTTGGCGCTGTTGGTCTCGAACTGCACCTTCTCCAGAATGACGATGTCCGAGCCTTCGATGATGACCTTGCCCTTGTCGGGGCAGCCGTCCTCGTCCTGGAAGCCGTTGTAGGTCTCCGGGTCGTTCGGGCACTTGTCGCGCACGTCCGGGATCTGATCCTTGTCGTTGTCCGGATCCGGGCAGCCGTCCTCGTCTTCGAACTTGTCCTTGTCCTCGGCGTCGTCCGGGCACTGGTCTTCCTTGTCCGGAATGCCGTCCTTGTCGTTGTCGTACTCGGGGCAGCCGTCCAAGTCCTCGAAGCCGTCCTTGTCTTCTGGATCGTCCGGGCACTTGTCTTTCGAGTCCGGAATGCCGTCCCCGTCCCGATCGCCATCGCGGTTGGCCTCTGGGCAGCCGTCTTCGTCGCGATCGCCGTCGCGGTCTTCCGCGATGTTCGGGCAGCGGTCGTCAACGTCCAGGATGCCGTCATTGTCGTTGTCCGGATCCGGGCAGCCGTCGCCATCTTGAAAGCCGTCGAAATCCTCCGGCTCGTCCGGACACTGGTCCTGGTCGTCTTTATAGCCGTCGCCGTCGCGGTCACCGATAGAAGGCTCGAAGACGAAGCCCAAAATGAGGCGCAGATCCGCGGCTTCGTAGCCCTTGGAGAACGCGCGGCTACCGGCGCCCATCATCAGGTAGCTGTTGCGCTCCACGAACAGCTTGAAGCCACCGACGAACTCTTGGGAAAGCTTCTGCTTGCTGTCCGAGTCTCCACCGACTTGGTACGAGCCGTACGTTTCTGCAACCAGGTCCAGCGCGTCCAGCACGCGATACGAGAGGCCGAGGTTGAAGGTGCCGAGGTTGCTGGCCTGAAACAAGCCCTCCTTCAGCTGGAGGCCGCCGTTCGGATCCAGACCAAACGACGGATCCTTGCCGGTGTGACCGCGGTAACCGACGTTGAGGCCCACGTGGAACCGCCGCGTCGAGCCGAAGTGATTTTCCACCACGATCTGCGGCCAGTACCAAAAACCAGGATCCGCGCCGAGATCGCGCGGGGCGCTGGCGACCGGAATACCGGCCTGCACCACCGCCGCGACGCCGACCGTGCGATCCACGCGCGTGATGCGGAATTTTCCGTGCAGGGCGATGGTCGAAATCTTCTGCGCGTTCAGCGCCGCCGAGTTGTAGGTCGCGCCGGTGGGGCCGACGCCGTACGCCTGATCGCCGGTCATCAGGATGACGGGGATGGAGAGGCCGACCACGCCGATGTTGCCGATGCCGTAGTTGAAGCCGAACGTGCCCTGCAACGAGTTCGGGACGAGCGCCTTAACGCCGGTGCCGTCTTCGTCCTCCGCGACCTCACAATTTTCGTCCCTGCACTCCGGCTCGTCCGTCTCGGGATCGTTGGTGCCTTGCGGCACGCGATCCGAGCGCGTCCGCATCAGGTTGCGCCCGTAGTCCAGCACCAGTCCGAAGCTGATGTTGTTGGCGCCGAGGATGTCCGAGCCGTTGGTGCTGAAGAAGCCTTTGGAGTCCACGGCGGGGCGGAACAAATGCGTGTCCATGCCGTCGCCATTGCCTTCGGGAGCGCGCGTGTCCCGCGCCTGCGCGGACGCGAGCGCCGGGACGCCGAGGATGGAAAGGATAATTGCCGCTCGGCTCGTCTTCGCGCCCCAGCGTTCGAACGCCTTCAGCATCCTGGTCGTCTCCATGGGTCGGGCAGTAGTGTTCAGGTCGGCGTTGGGAGCGGGACAAGGTCGCTCGCCGAAGCCGAGGTCAGGCTTAAAAAGCTGGCAAATCCAGCGTTTGCGCACGCTAGCATCGCCAAAATTGGCGTGTCAACGTAGGCTCCGTCGTCAACGTTCGACGTCGGGCCCCCGCCCCGCCAAAGGCCGGGGTCTTCACTAAGTGCAGCTCCACCTCATGGGTGTTTTCCAGGGTCTCTGGCGATTTTCACCGCCGTCGCTGATCGTTCTTGCGCTGCTTGCTGCCGCGTTCGTCGCTTCCCGACCTGCGCGCGCACAAGCGCCCACGTTGGCCGGCACGTGGTCCGCAAGCCCGCTGAACGTGAGCTGGCAGCTCGGTGATTGGGGCAAGGCCTGTGGCCCGGCCCCAAGCGGCGGCGGCGAAGGGGGCGGGACGGTAACCGTCACGAAAAATGGGAGCGAGCTCGCCTTTGCGGGTGCGGGCCGTAGCTACACCACCGCGGAGTGCTGGGAGCAGTACCCGGGAATGCAGCGAATCAGCCACAGCGCATCCGCCCGCAGCTTCCAGAACGTCTGCAAAACTCCAGCGGGGGATCCGCGCCAAGCCAACGTCGTAACCCGCATCTCGGCCACCGATAGTCGCATCGACTTCGACGAGACCGGTCAGTACCAGTTCGTGATCGAAGGACAGAACTGCACCGCTAGCGTGCGGCGGACCCGCAGCTACACGTTGGTGAAGCGGCTCGGAGAGGAGCCGCCCCCCGCTCCGAGTGCCGAGCCGCCCCCGCCCTCTCCGGCGACGCGACCGGCCAAAGCCTGCGAGAACGCCGGGCTCCCCGAGCGGCTCGAGGTGCGCCCTTCCCATAAGTTGATGCGACCGGGCGAGTCCTTCGAGTTTCGCACCATCGTGCTGGACGAAAACGGCTGCGCGCTGCCCGTCACCCCGACCTGGCGCGTGATCTCCGGCACCTCCTTGCTCAGCGTGAACGCCCCCGGCAAGGTGACGGCGAATCCGAACGCCGGCGAATCCAAGGCCACCCTGGAAGTAACACTGGGAGACCGAGCCGTGCGGGTCGACGTCGAAATCGCTTCCAAGGAGCGGTACGACGCGGTGCTGCAGGCGCAGGGCTTGAGCGCGTCCGGCGAATCCAAGGAGGCGGCCGTGCTGCGCGTCGCCTCGGAGTCGATGGGCGCTCGTGAAGTGGTGGCGCGGGACGAAGCGCCGAGTCAATCCCGGTGGTTCGTCGGCGCGGCCGGAGCGAGCGCGGTTCTACTCGGCCTGCTCGGCCTCTGGCTGGTGAGGCGCTCGCGCAAGGCGGCCGAGGCGCTCGGTACGGAGGAGCTACCGTCCGGGCCGCGGGTCGCGCCCGCGCCGGAAGGCGCCAAGGCTTGTCCTACGTGCCGCGAAGAGTTCCCGCCGGAGGCCGAGTTTTGTCCGAACGACGGCAACCGGCTCGTGACTTCGAGCGTGCTCAGCGTGGGTCCTGGCGGCTCGGTGTGCCCCGTCTGCGGGCGTGGGTTCAACCCGGGCACGACCGTTTGCCCGGAGCACGGCGAGGAGCTAGTTCCGGCAGCCGCGTTCGTTCCCGCGCGCGCCGAGACCGTCGTCGTGACGCGTACGATTTGCCCCGTCTGCGGCAAGCAGTACGGGGGCGAGATCCGGTTCTGCGGCGAGTGCGGCGCCGGCGTCGTCCCCATCAACTGAGCCACTTGCCCGTGGTCAGCGAGCGTCGTCGATGCGCGTCGCGACGGCTCGAAAGGGCGCGGTCCAAACCTGCGCCTTCTTCTCGCTCAGGTACTGCACGAGCGCGGCGTGCGCCTCCTGGCTGGTCGTCAGGTAGTTGATCATGCACGTCTGCGGCGCGTAAGCGAGGTTGCCAGGGCAACTCGCTCTCTCCTCACCTACGCCGTGGAACAGGAGCACGAGCCACCCCTTGGCCGCGATCGCATCGTCGACCATCTTCTTGAGCTGGTCCCCGGTTTTTCCGCCCGCGTCCAGCTGCGGCACGTGGAGCAAGTCCACCGTAACCGGATCCGCGATGCCCGAATCGGACACGCGCGCGGCCATGAAGCGCTCTGCGACGAGCGGCGAGTAATCCGTACCCGCCGCGCCCAGCCCCTTCTTGTCGCTCGCGCAGGGGTACGCGAACGTGAGCGGCGCTTCCGCGCCGAGCCGCGCCATCCGCAGCAAGCTCTCGTCGAGCTCGTTCTGCATGCGCGTGAGATCGTAGTCCGCGAGCTTGAAGCCGGGGGCCTTGCCAGCGGCGTCGCAGGGATGATTCACGGTATGCCCGGCGACTTCGTGCCCTTCTTGCGCCGCCGCGAGCCACGCTTGGTGCCGCGCGCTCAGGGGCGACAGCGGCATCTTGACGCTGGGCAGCGCCCAGTCGTGCTCGACGCCTTCGAAGTTGGAGACGAAGAAGGTGCCGCGTAACCCGGCCGCCTCCAGCGCGGGCTGCACGATCGCCAAATGAGGATCGAGCCCGTCGTCGTAGGTCAAGCTCACGGCCGCCACCGCGCCGCCTTCGAAACCCATCGGGGCGCCGCCCGCGCCGCTGCTCCCTGCCGAGCCGGCGGAGCCCGCGGACCCGCTCGCACCGGAAGCGCCCGCGCTGCCTGCGGTAACGCTCGCGCCACCACCACCCGCCGCTCCCCCGCTCGTGCTCCCGCTTTGTTGCGAGCTACCGCCCACGCTCGTCGTGCCGCCAGCGCTCGTTCCCGCTTGCCCGACGGGAGCGTTGGGCGGCGAGCTGGGAGACGACTCCGAGCAGGCGGCGGTCGCGCTCACGGCGCAATAAACGGCGAAGCACAAGCGGTGAAGCGCACGTGGCACGGCTTCCACATGTGCGGGGCGGATGTCGCTGATCACGAAAACAACCCCGCGAAAAAATCACGACCAGCAGCACCCACGGACACCGTGCAGCCGGTGATTCCCATGACGTGGACGAAGGTGTGCCCACTGGTCTGCGCCGCGCTCATCGCGTGCGCCTCCGAAGAGACCGAGTACCTGGGCCCGAGCGCACCGAACGCGGCTGGCAACGCGAGCGGCGGTAGCGCAAGCGGCGGTAGCGCGAACGGCGGCCGCAGCACGGGCGGTAGCAACGCGGGCGGCAACGCGACCGGCGCCGCGGGCAGCGCGAACGCGGGTTCGAGCGGCACCGCTGGAAACCCAGGAACAGGCGGCACGTTCAGCAACGGCGGCAACGCTAGCGCCGGCACGTTCTCGAACGGGGGCACGTCCAACGCGGGCGCAGGGGGAACGTCGAGCGGCGCTGCCGGCAAAGGCGGCAATGGCGGCGTGGCCGGTAGCGGTGGCAAAGGTGGTGGTGGAGTGGGCGGTATGGGCGGGAACGGGGGAACACCCCCGACGCAGTGCACGGGCGTCGTCGTGCCGCCGAAGAGCGAGTGGCAAGGCAGCGCGCTGCGCTTCACCGAAAACGATCCGCCCAGCCGCGTTTTCGACGGCAACGACACCACGCGCTTCGCCACGGGGGCGCCGCAGATGGGCGACGAATGGCTGCAAATCGACTTCGGTGAGGCCGTGACGCTGAACGAGATTCGTCTGCACACGAACAACAACGACTACTTCCGGCACTACCAGCTTCGGCTCTCCAACACGCCGCAGGACTTCACCGCCGCCGTCCTGACAGAGGCGGACGGCACGACCGGTACCATCACCGTGCCGATTGCTCCCGCCAAAGCAGGCCGCTACTTGACGATCCGGCAAACGGGCACGGTCACGCCCACTTGGTGGTCGCTCCATGAAGTGACGGTCGCGTGTAAGTAGCTCAGAACGCCACCGCGAGCTCGAGCGCCGCTTCGCCGCGCAGGCTGTCCACCTCGTGCACGGGCGAGGTTTCGTTGCGGATCGTGAAGCGCGCGTCGGCGAGCGGGTAGCCGGCTTCGAGCTCGGTGCGAAGCCGGAAGCGTCGGGTCAAGCTCCACTCCAACGTTACCCCTGCCGCCAGCGAGCCGATCTGGGTCGACTGCTGGAAGCTCGCGCTGCCACCCGTTCCCTCTCCTTTGAGATGGTCCAGCCGCCCACCGACGCATCCGTAAAGCGTGATGGTGCCGGGGTAGCCTGCACACGCAAAAAGGCCTCCCGTGAACAGCTGAAAGGATCCGCCCACTTGCTTGCCCGGAATGTCGTGATGCGACGGCGCGAATGCCGCGCCTCGCGCCGACAAGCGCCAAAACGAGTGGCTGTAAGAAGCCGAAAGGCCGAAGCCAGCCGAAACCTCGGGCGCGACTCCAAGCGCCAACCGGGGCCCCGCGCCGACCGTCCAGCGTAGCTCCGGCGCCCGGGGAGGAGGTGGTCGCGGCGGAGGGGGAGGCGGCGGCGCAGGCGGTAGCGGTGGCGGCGGATTGCCGACGGAGAGCGCCACCAGCAGCGCCGCAGCTCGGGAGGCGTCGTCGCAATCGTCGATGGGCAGCACGCGTTCGCCGGTTTGCCCCTCATGCAACACGCGCACTCGCAGCCAAAAACCTGGGTCTGACTCGCGCAGCGTCACGTCCGCTGTGACCTCCACCGCGCCATGACCCTGCAGGTGCGCGAGCGCTGAACGGATCTCTTCCTCGACCTGGGGCTGGCTCGGACACCCCTCGGGCGCCTGCCAGCGCAGGGTGATGGCCTGCGACGGCGCGGCCGCAGCGGCCGGGCGTACAGGCCCAAACAGGACCGAAATGGCCCCGAGCGTTGCTAGGGAGCACCTCACTAGGGATTCGATCCTCGCACCGCCTCGTGTCCGAACGGAAGCTCTTTGATCCAATCTCGTTGGATCAAGAAGCGAGGCCCACAGGGCGACGGGCCTGGGCGAATCCCGCGTTTTGGTGATCGCGAGCGCCTCGCCCGGACACTGTACATGTCAGTGGAGCTGCGACTGCTGCCTTCCTGCTCGAAGCAGGCTGTGATGAGCGCCCGCGCGCGACGGTGGGCGGTCTCGTTTTCGCTCGTCGCCACACTCTTCGGCTGCGGCTCCCAGGACGATCTCGTCATCGGCAGCATCGACTTCTCCGTGGTGCGCCGAGACGACTTCGACGGTGACTCGCTGGACGGTGACTACTGGGAGGTCGCAAGTCATACTTTCGAGCGGAATCTCGCCTGGTTTTCCCAGAATAACGCCAAGGTCGAAGGGGGGCGGCTCGTTCTGTCGATCACGGACATCCCGGCCCCGGCTAACGCGCTGCCGAGCGAGACGCCGAAGCCTTATTCGGCCGCGGAGGTGCGTACTCGCGTCCCCTTTCTTTACGGCCGTTTTCGCACCCGCGCGCGCTTCGCTTCCGGTGACGGCATCATCTCGTCCTTCTGGGGGTTTTACGACCACTACTCCATGAGCAGCGGCTCCTCGCTGGCAAACCAGATCGTCATCGAGAGCGGCGTCTCGAACATGAGCTCGGCGCCCATGCTCCACTACGCCGTCACCGTCCCATTCGAAGGTCTATCGCAACCGTCCTTACTCCCGTTCGACCCCTCCGAAGGCTTTCACGAGCTGGGCTTCGACTGGACGCCGACGGAGGTCACGTTCTTCCTCGATGGCAAGAGCGAGTTGGTCGTCTCGGGCGACGCAGCGGCGCAGCTCCGCGAGTACGAGCGTCTCGTTTTGAGCGCCTACCCGTCGGATGCGGGTTGGCTCAACGCGTTTGAGCCCGACCAGCTCCCCGTGACCGCCGAGTTCGATTGGGTGGAAATCTCCGAATACAAGGGGCCCCGGCCCCCGGCAGGGCCCTGAAGGTCGATTTCCATCTAGACGCGACGATCGCCTCCTCACTGGATTCGTTCTTCCACGACTTCCTCACGCGTCCGTGAATTATCGCGTCAATTCGGGAAGTTGCGCGCTCGCGCCCTCGTCCAACCGCGGACGAAGCTCCCAGCAAAGCTGAAATCCAAGACGGGCGGTAGTCAGGCCGGACACGTACTCAAGGAGTGAGGCGCGGCCAGATAGAAAGGCCGCGAAACCGAGCTGTTGACTGCCAGACTTTCAATGTTCGCGGCTTCCCGGAGCGATAGCGCGCCGGAGTCCGCTGTAGAGCTCAACTCTCGGGTTTTGTCTCGTCCAGACTTCGTTCGCCCTACGTTCGACCAAGTGTACGCAGAAACCTTCCCAGCAGTTTGGCGCACCGCTCGCCGGCTCGGCGTCGTCGAGAGCGCCGTGGACGACGTCGTCCAGGAAGTCTTCGTCACGGTCTACCGGCGGTTGGACCAGTTCGAGGGCCGCTGCGCGCTCAAGACGTGGGTTTTCGGCATTTTGATGAGGGTAGTCAACAACTACCGCCGCACGCGTCGCCGGAAGGGCGCGGGCCATGCCACATCTTCGGTGGTCGGTGACCCAGATGTGGTGGTCGACAACGGTGCAGACCCCCTAGAGCTCGCGAGCAGGAGCGAGGCAGGGCGTATCCTACACGAGCTCTTGGAGAAGCTCGACGAAAGCAAGGCCGCGGTTTTCGTGCTGGCCGAGATCGAAGGCATGAGCGTGCCGGAGATCGCGGAGGCCACCGACACCAACGTCAACACGGTGTATTCGCGGCTGCGGGCCGCGCGGAAGGAATTCGAACGTGCGCTGAAGCAACGCGCGCTTCGGAGGGAGGCTCGTGATGGATGAGTTGAGCCACAGCGCTCGCTCGCTACTTGCGGCGGCGGATACTTACGATGATCCGAATGCGGAAGATGCAGCGCGTGTGCGTCGGGCGGTGCTGACTCGCGTCGGCGCCATCGGCATCACCGCGGCGGTGGTGACGGCTGGGTCGACCCAGGCCAAGGCGGCTTCGGTCATGTCCGTCGCGGCCAAGCTAACCGCTGCGCTCGCTGTCACGGCAGGCAGCGTCGCAGCCACGTGGACGTACGTGAGCCATCGAGACGAAGTCGCGGTGAGCGCGCCCGTGCCCGTCAAGGCCACGACTCCCGTAGCTGCGCCTCAGCGCTCTCCCGTCGCGACGCCGGAGCCTGCTGCGTTGTCTCCAGAAGCACTTTCGCTAGAGGCGGCACCCGTCGTCAAGAGCACGCGCAGCCTGCCGCGTTCGGCGCGGGTAGAGGAGCGGCCCGAGCCCACTCCAGCGCCCGCGGCGGTCAAAGCCCAGCCCACTCCCGCCGATCTCGAAGCGGAGATGAAGCTGATTCGCGGCGCAGACTCGGCTCTTCGCGCCGGCCGCGCCAGCGAAGCGCTCTCGCTTCTAGCGCAGCACCAAGCCGAGCATCCCCACGCATCGCTCGCGCACGAGCGCGAGGGTCTCCGAGCGATCGCGAATTGCCAGATGGGCGCGCCCGGCAGCACTGCCGTTGCCGAACGGTTCTTGTCGCGGGCTCCGCGCTCGCCGCTCGCGCCCCGGTTGCGCAGCGCCTGCCGAATCGACGAGTAAGCTCGCGGCCGGTGCGGCGCGCTGGGGGGTCGAGTGCGCGCACGTGGGTAGCGGTGCGCTTCGGAGTCGGCTTGGCGGAGGGCCTCCCGGCTGCGTATGCTTGTAGCTTGCGGATGAAGCCGCCAGTCGCGCTCTTGCTCTTCGCCTGGCTGGCGAGTTGCTCGTTTCCGGACTTCAAAGTATCGGACGCGCCAGTCGTGCCCGAGCCGACACTGCCCGGCCCAGCCGTGAGCTGCACGGACGCGGTGCGTAACGGCGAAGAGACAGGCATCGACTGCGGCATCACCGCTTGTGGCGACATGTGCCCGGCCGGTCAAGGCTGCCTTGGCGACGAAGACTGTGAGAGCGCACGCTGCGTGGAAGGGAGATGCCGGTCCGTCAGCTGCCAGGACGCGGCCCAGAACGGTGCCGAAAGCGACGTGGATTGCGGCGGAGATACCGGATGCGCCCGGTGCGGCGTCGGAAAGCTCTGCCTCGACCGCAATGACTGCGACGGTGGCGACTGCATCCAACGCCGCTGCCAGGCGGTCAGTTGCCGTGACGAGCTGCAGAACGGCGGGGAGACGGACGTGGATTGCAGCGGCGAATGCCCACCTTGCGTCGTGGGCCAGCGCTGCCTCGTGGCCGCGGACTGCGACGGCGTCGCTTGCGAAAAGGAGCGGTGCCAGCTCCCGAGCTGCAGCGACCAGGTTCGCAATCAAGACGAGACCGACGTGGATTGCGGCGGCGGGTGCAGCGCGACGTGCGCGGACGGCAATCGCTGCAAGCTGGCGGAAGACTGCCAGAGCGGCGTGTGCATCGAGCAAACGCTGCGGTGCGCGGTGCCGACCTGCGAGGACGACGTGCTGAACGGCGCGGAGCCGAGCCGGGACTGCGGCGCGACTTGCACGGAAAAGTGCGCCATCCTTCAAGCGTGCCGCGTAGCGGGAGATTGCACGACGAACAGCTGCGAACGTGACCGCTGCTTACCGTCCCAGGCGACGGGCGAAAAGCTGTCCACGTTGGGCTGGGTGGCGACGGCGTCCCACGTCGCGAGCGCGCAGAACAACTCGCCCCCGCTCGCGCTCGACGGCGTCCAACAGACGGATTGGGCAACCGGCACCCTACAAGCGCTCGGCATGTGGTTTCAGATCGACATGCAGAAAACGCAGGTCTTCTACAGCCTCGAAATCGACTCCATCAATCAGCCGAACGATGCCGCGGCGGCCTTCGACATCTACATTTCGGAGAGCGGTTTTTTCCCGGAGCCGCCGGTGCTGTCGAACTACCAGGCCAAAAAGAGTCAGCTAATTATCGCTTTTCCGAAGCCACAAGTCGGACGCTACCTGAAATTCGTGCTCAGCCAGGGAGGAGACAAGTGGTGGCGCATGGACGAGATCCGGGTGAAGCAGTAGGCGCCCTCTGCCGGGTTTGCCGCTCGGCCGGCTCACTATTGCAGCGCCGGCCAAGAAAATTGTCTCTATCTCACATGCGCTGCACTAGTAGGTATCGAGCTGGGCGAGCGGCTGCGCGCCGACGAAGGTTCCTTTCGCCGGAACCCCTTCTACACATTGCCGTGGAATTCTAGCGGGGGCGAACCCGTGATCAAAAGCCCGCCTGAGGGACAAAGCTCGGGGGCACGGACCTACGGCATTTCTCATCCAATCAGGCATTCGTGAACAAGCTCCGAGCCACCATTAGTCTCCTCGTCGCCACCCTCACCGCTTGTGGCGCCTCGCAGCTGGACCTGCGAACGCCGCCCCCACCGCCCAAGGGAACTGCGGAGAAGCACGGCGCGGGGTACGTCTCGACTCAGCCGCCGAAAGGGGTCCCGATCGCGACGGACCGCCGCAGCCAGCAGGTGAAGCCGAAGGTCACCGCGGATTTCAAGGAGACGCCGAAGAGTAATACTTGGTGGTCCTCCCTCATCTGGCAGTTCGACGAGACGAACCCGTACTCGCTCAACCTCTACGCGCACCCGCTCGTGATGCGCGCGGGCGCCACCGGGCTCGGCTTCGGCTACCCCGATAAGCCGGTGGTGAAGCCGCGGGAGTACATGTTCCGCTATGCCGAGGACCTCTCGCTCGGGCTCGAGGGTCAGAAGTTTCCGGACACGCGCGTCGCGGGCTATTCGGACTTCGCGGTGACCGCGTCGTGGAAGAACGGCGAGAGCGAGCTTCGCACCACCATTGGCCACGGCATGCCCTTCATCTACGCCACGCGGCAAGGCTCTGCCCGCGCGATGGTCAACATTCAGAGCGGCACGATGATGGACGTCGTCAAGGACGACGGAAACGCGCTCGAGCTGAAGATTGGCGAGCACTTCTACGGCTTGTTCGCGCCGAGCAAGAGCCGGTGGGAAAAAGTCGAAAACGGTTACGCCTCTGATCTCGGAGGGAAAGACTACTTTTCCGTCGCGGTGCTGCCGGACGGGGACGCCGCGACGTTCGAGCTGTTCCGCGCTCACGCGTATGCCTTCGTGACGGATACGAAGGTGAGCTGGTCCTACGACGAAGCCAAGGCCGAGATTTCGACGAAGTTCGAGGCCACGGTCGAAGCCAAGGAGTCCGGAAAGGGACTAGAGGACAGCGCGCTGCTCGCTCTTTACCGCCACCAATGGCTGCACACGAAGGACGAGCTAACCAAGTTGGCTTACAACTCACCGCGCGGGCAAATGAAGCTGCGCGCCGGCAGCTCCTTCACGACACGAATGATTTTCCCCGGCGTGCTCCCGGTGCTGCCCAACGCCGCCAAGCTCGAAGCCGGCGATCTCCCCCTCGGCGAGGCCGTGAACCAGCCGGACCTGTTCCCCAAGGGATTTGGCCCGGGTCCGGAGCGCGACGCGTACTGGGCCGGCAAGTCGCTCGGCCGCAACGCGACGAACCTCTACATCGCCGCCCAGCTGAAGGACGAAGACGCGAAGAAGCGCATGCTCACCGCGCTCAAAAACGAGCTCGGCGACTGGTTCGACGGCAGCGAGCCGCGCCACATGTACTACGACAAAACGTGGCACAGCTTGATCGCGCTACCCGCGAGCTACGGCTCCGCCGAGCAGCTGAACGACCATCACTTTCACTACGGCTATTTCATCGCCGCCGCCGCCGCCATCGCCCGCTTCGACCAGGATTGGGCCAAGCGCTACGCGCCCATGATCGAGATGCTGGTGCGCGACGCTGCGTGCTGGAACCACGACGACGAACGCTTCCCCTTCTTGCGCCACATGGACGCTTACGCCGGCCATTCCTGGGCGAATGGCCCCGCCCAGTTCGACGACGGCAACAACGAGGAGTCTTCTTCCGAAGACATTCTTTTTTCCGCCAGCCTCGTGCTCTGGGGCGAGACCATGGGTCGCAAGGAGCTGCGCGACCTCGGGATTTTCCTATTCACGACCCAGGTCCTGGCGGCCGAGCAGTACTGGTTCGACGTGGACGACGCGGTGTTCCCGGAAGGATTCGACCACAGCACCATCGCCATGGTCTGGGGCGCGGGCGCCAAGTACGACACCTGGTTCGACGCCGACCCCATCATGGTGCACGGCATCAATTACCTTCCGTTCACGGGGGCCACGACGTACCTCGGTCGGCACCCGCAATACGTGAGCAAAAACTTCGCGGAGGTGTACAAGCGCAGCAACGGCGCCATCTACTCCTGGCGAGACTACTTGCTCATGTATCTGGCGCTGGCGGAGCCCGCTCGCGCGGACCAGATGTACGAGGACGACACCCTGTTCGAGGTGGAGTTCGGCAACACCAAGCTCTTGCTCCGGCACTGGCTCAAGAACATGAAGGCGCTCGGTCAAGTGGACACCACGGTCAGCGCGAACGTGCCCACTTACGGAGTCTTCAAGGGACCGAAAGGTAAGACCTACGTCGCGTACAACGGCTCGCCGGACGCGCGAGAAGTCCAATTCTCGGACGGCACCAAGCTGGCCGTGAAGCCGCGGTCCATGGGCTTCAAGGTCGTGAAGTAGCTCAGGCGGGCATGGCTCGCTCAGGCTACATTCAATTAGCGCTGCTGAGCGCGGCGTGCGGCTCGTCTCCGCCGACCGAGAGCGCAGCGCCTTCTGGCCCAACTGAGCTCGTCGCGCCCGCCGCCGGAAGGCCGCGCCTGCTCGTCTTCTCGCGCACGCAGGGATTTCGTCACGACTCCATTCCCGCGGGTCTGGACGCGCTGGCGGCGCTTTCGGCTCAGCGCGGCTACGGTCTTTCGGCGACGGAAGACGGCGCCACGTTCACGGACGCGGCGCTTTCCGCCTATGCCGCCGTCGTCTTCCTCAATACGACGGGGGACGTGCTGAACGACGCCGAGCAGCAGGCGTTCGAGCGCTACATCGCGGCCGGCCACGGCTACGTCGGGGTCCACTCCGCCTCGGACTGCGAGTACGACTGGCCGTTCTATGGCGCGCTCGTGGGCGCGTACTTCGCCGGACACAGCCAGATCGTCGCGGCGGAGCTGCGCGTAGAACCGGTCATGCACGCGGCCGTCAGCGGAATCGCGGTGCCATGGCGACGCGAGGACGAGTGGTACGGCTTCCGTACCACTCCGCGTGGCAGCGCGACCGTCCTGCTAACGGTGGACGAGTCGACCTACGACCCGGGCCCGGGCCGCATGGGAGTCGACCACCCGGTCGCCTGGTACCACGAGCATGGGGGTGGGCGTGCGTTCTACACCGCCCTCGGCCACACCCGAGAGACGTACAGGGACACGACGTTTTTGAGCCATTTGCTCGGAGGGCTCGAGTGGGCCGCGGCCGCTACAGCCCCATGACTTACCTAGAGAAGCTCCGCCGAGCGGATCCCATTTCGAGGATCAGGACGCCCCTTCCGGACACTGTCACGGTAGGCCGCGCCCTCTCGGGTTACCCCTCCCCCCCTTCGCCGATGGAATCCCTCTCCGCCGCCAGATTTGCGTACGCAATGTTCCTCGCGCTCCCCCTCACCGCCTGCGGCCCGTCGGACGAAGCGGACCGCGCGCAAGCGGGGCCCATCGTCGGTCCTTTCGTGGTGTCTCAGTTCTACACACCGAGCGGGTTCATGGGCGATGGCGAAATCCCCGGCCAGCTCACCGTCGATATCAACAAGAACTGCAAGGTCCCCCGCCCCGCCGGTGCGCAGGGCGACTGCTATCGCTTCGTCTACCGGCCCGGCACGTTGCATTGGGCCGGCGCGTATTGGGTCTCTCCCGCGAACAACTGGGGCACGAACCCCGGGCGGCAACTGGTAGGTCCCGTTGATTTGGGAGTCGCAGATCCCGACAAGCCGGGCTCGCCCAACCTGCGCGGTTACCGCCACATGCGCGCCTCTTTCGCGATCGAGCCGCTCCCGGGCGAAGTGAAGTTTCACCTCTGGGCGGGCAAGCTGGACGGTCGTGAAGCGAAGCCGCCGCAGCCCTTCTGGGACACCGGGTGCGCCATCTCTACGAGCGACCCGCCCACTCCTCCTCGCTGCACCGACACCAACTTCGACCCGCCCGTGCCGCGCTTCTTCGATCCCGCGGAGAAGGAACCCGTCGCTCTGCCGACGTGGCAGGAGTACCGCTTCGAGCTGAATCGCTGGTCGGTCCAGGAGCTGATCGCGGCGTTCGGTTTCTCCACGAACGACACCGGCAACGAGACTCTGACCCAAGTCATCTACATCGACGACATCGTGTGGGAGTGAAGGTGCTGAAGAAGCTTTCCCTGTTGGCGTCCGGCATTTGCTCGACGTTGCTGCTGAGCAGCGTCGTGCAAGCCGCCGATCGCGGTCCCGAAATCAACCCGTACGAATGTCTCGGTCGCTACGAAGCGGCTACCGGCAATCGAAGCATGTCGCAGGTCCGCGCCGAGCTGAACAAGCGGATGAACCCGCTGTTCGAGGGGCCGGAGCCGGGCACCGTGCGCGCGATGAAGGCGTGCGTGGTCGCGATGCTGAAGAGCCGCCTCGGCGACAGCGACGCAGGCGATTACTACGAAATGGCCGTGCAGAACGACCCCGACGAGCCGGGCTATGAGTTCTGGTATGGCCGCTACTACAGTGGCTTTCGCGGCGCCCGTGGCGTCATCGTCGAGAGCGCTGAGGACCATTTTTACGCCGCGCTGAAGAAGCTGGACGCCAAGCGCAGCGCCGGCAAGTACCGCGAGTACCACGCCGTCGTCGAAGAGTGGACGCGCAAGCAGCTGATGTACTCCTACCAGGAAGACGGATTGCACTTCCTGCCCTGGGCCAAGGCGTACCCACAGCACGGCTACGCCGGGCGCAACGTGCCGAGCGTGGCGCTCTCCGCGCAGTTTCACGTCTCCAAGGATACGCGCGACTTCTTCCGCAACAACGAGATGCGCCTGTTCACGGGCGAGATGATGTTCGCCGCCAGCACGGCGCGCCAGGGCAACCAAGACAAGGGGCAGCTTTACGCGATGGCGCGCGCCCCTTTGCGCTACCGCGGCGAGGCGCGCGCGCGCGTGCGGCACAACGCGGTCGGGGCCTTCGACTTCTCCGCCGCCTACGAGAACACCCAAGAAGGTCAAGTCACCAGCTACTACTTGGCTCCCGGCAGTACCGACATCACGTCGCCGGCGTACCGCGAGGACCAACGCAAGCGTGCTAGCGGTCAGCCTCTCTACTCGGGCGTGAACTTGCGCGAGCTGGGCGTCGGGTACGAGCGCGTCTTCCCGCTCTTCCCGATCATGGACTTCAAGCTCAAGGGCGGCGTGAAGTACATCGACCGCCAGGGCGCGATCGAGTTCCTCCCCTACGAGCACGAGAAGTTCCTGGGCTACGAGGTCCGCCCGAGCTTTTCGCGCTTCCTGGGGCCAGACAAGCTCACCCTGGATCTCGTCTGGGTCTACCTGGACGTGACGGAAGTGCCTTACGGCGTGGCGTCGGAGCGCACGCGCGACAAATACATTCGCGCGGCGAACCTGGAGTACGCGATCTACCGCCCCTTCGTTTTGCCCGCCTTCAAGCCGGGCGGCCTTGGCATGGTGCGCGCGCCCACTCGGGGTTGGTACTGGAACCTGGGCGGCGCCGACGACGCGGACGTGTTCGGTACTCGCACCGTGAAGCGTCGCGACGCCTACTTGAGCACGCGCTTCGAGGGCGCCGGCAACTGGGACATGCAGCTGCAAGGCACGTACTCGACCTCCGACATCGACGCGCTGGACTTGTCTACGGGCGCTGTCAGCGGCGTGCAAGGCTCACCGATGAAGTCGACGAGCTTCCGCACCTCCGGCTATTTTCAGTACCGCATCGTCAACCCGGACGCGATCCCCGGCGTGAACGGCTCGATCATCGCGCCGGATATGATTCACGTGGTCACGCCTTTCAGCTGGGACAAGGGCGTCAGCGGATCGTGCGAGAACATC
>JAQSWN010000340.1 GCA_029266615.1 Polyangiaceae bacterium | reverse complement strand
GTAGCGCTCCCATAGACTGGCTAACGACCGCGCATTCGCCGGCGCCGTCTCCGCCGGTCTACTCGAACGCGAACGAAGCGACAGCCGCCGCAGAGCTCGCCGTCTACCGTCCCGGCTTGTTCGCGCGCTTGTTCTCCCTCGAGGTCAAGCAACGAGCCCGGCTCGAGGCTGCCGTCGAGGAAGGACGCACGCTCGATGAGCAAGCCTTTCGCGCGCTTCAGGAAAAGTACAAGGTCGCTCACGAGGCTTGGGCGTGGCATCAGCAGCTCGCTGCGACCGTGCTGTCCGGCAAACCTTCAAGGATACGAAACGGCCATCAGCTACTTCGAACCGCTCGAGGGACTCGAAGAGCAGGGATGCCAGGTTCAGTTTGGGACGAGCGAGCCCTGGTTCATCTCCGTCGACTTGCTTGCCAAAGACGAGGCCATCGTCCCCTCGGAAGAGAAGTCGCTCCTCGCAAGCGGGAACCATCCAGCAAGAAGATGCCAGCCGCCAAGCAGAGGGAGATCTACCAAGATTACGTCTGCGGCTCTGCGCTCCGATGCGCGCGCGAAATGCTCGCGGTGCTGCCGGTGCAATTCGTCCTGGTGAACGTCTCTCTCGTGATGTTGAACAAGAGCACCGGGCATCAAGAGGCAACGATCGTCCTTTCGGTCGCTTTCTCGCGCTTTGGAGTGGAGCGCCTCAATGTCGCCGCCCTTGACCCGTCTGATGCGATAAGCAACTTCGTGCACCGGATGGGCTTCAAGAAGTCGAGCGGCTTCTCCCGCGTCGAGCCGGTGCAACCTCAAGAAGTGTCAGCCCAGCCAGCTGGTGGCACGTTCAGCGCTGCTCAGTGACATCCGCCTCAAGGCTCGCGAGGGCCGCGACCCTCGTGAGCGGTGTGGCGCTCGTGGCTTGCTCCGCGGCGGCGCCGCCTATCGAGCCCGCGCGAGCATTGCCGGCCGATGCCCACCGCCTGATCGACGCCGGCGCGGCCGTGGACGACGCCCACGAGCCGTACGCGCGTCGCACCTGGCGGCACTGGATTGACGCCGACCACGACTGCCAGGACACCCGGGATGAGGTGCTGATCGCCGAGTCAGAGGTGCCGGTGGAGTACGCCGACCCGCGGCATTGCAAAGTGACGCGAGGTCGATGGACGTGTCCCTACACCGGCAACGTCGTGACCGACCCCGCCGAACTCGACATCGACCATGTAGTGCCGCTTGAGAACGCACACGTCTCCGGTGGCTGGCGTTGGTCATCTGAGCGCAAGCGCGCCTTCGCCAACGACCTGGAGCACCCCGAACATCTGATCGCCGTCCTAGCGCGCGCGAATCGCCAGAAGGGGTCCAAAAGTCCGGAGCGCTGGATGCCGCCGAACAGGGCGTTCCGATGTAATTACATCGAGGCCTGGCGGAGCATCAAGGCGCGCTGGAGCTTGAGCGAGACGCCTGATGAAGTGACCGCCATCAAAGCGCAGATGGCGGCATGCGGCGTGGCCAGCGAAGGGTAGAAAACGCGTTTTTTTAACGTTCCATCAGTGCTCGCCCGCTCCACTTCCCCCGGGTATTCTCGGGGACCGGAATATTGGGATATTCCTCAGCGGTCCTCCCGCGTTTGGGGCGCCGGAGCGCGTCAGGACGAACTATCCGAATTTCTTCATAGATTCGCGTTGCGCCGCGCCATCAGTGCCTAGCCAATGCCTCGCCCGGGGCGCGAGGGGCGGTGGGGCTCAAACTTCCAACGTAGCGGATGGAACCGAGGCGCTGCTCCAACGCGCAGGGCGGGCAGAATCGACGACTCCGATCACATCGCTCGCACAGCTCGCAGCTGCGCATGACATCGCCCCAAACCACGACCCGAAAGCTTTCCAATCGCACTCGGCTCCAACTGCCGGTTTCTGGACGTGCCTCACGGTGTGATGAAGCTGCAGTACTGCATCGCACTGGACATCCTGAAGGCTCGAGAGTTGGCGCTCTTGGGGCCTTCACTAATCTCGGCGGCCGCCCTCTATCCCCGCCGAGTTCCGAACGGGCCCAACTCCGCGCCGGTGAACGGTGAACGGGCACCACGTCAGCCGCGGTCTTCACCGACTCCCCGCGGCTCGCGGTGCAAGCTCACGGGGGCCTGCACCTCGTAACGAAAACGGCGGCGCGGGCGCCGCGGAAGGGTGGCTGCCATGGCCCGTTCATCGCAATCGATCAAGGGCTCAAGGGCGTTGCCTTCATACGTCCTCGACGAAACCGCCCCAGCAGTAGGTTCATCGTGAGCGAGTACGAGTCGCCGTCGACCGAAGCCATCCCTCAAGCTCGACCTCGCGCAGCTTCAGACGCAAAAGCTCTTCGCCTACCTCAGACGCGGTCTTCCCGAACTTGCCGGTCCTGGCGAGCGCTTCAAGGTCAGCCACGACCTGCGGCGTCGTCGAGAGGCCAAGCTTGACGGTCTCTACGGGGTTTCGCGTCCGCGCCATGGTTCTAAGTAGACTCTAGCTGGAGGCTAGTTATTATGCACGGAGAGGCAACAAAATGACGAGCTTCGACGCCGCAACAGCACTCGCGACGCAGCCTCACTCACCCTCACCTCGGGTGCGGCCAGCGAAGGAGACGCACCGCAAGATCCGTCTGCCCGGTGGCAGAATCCTCGTTGCGACGCCAGTGTTCGACACCTACTGGCGCTTCGCTTGCAAACGACAGGATACGTTCATGCGCCGCGTGAACGGCGAGGCGCCGCCTTGGTCCGACGACCCTGTCATCTCGGGCCACCGATTCACCAACGCCTACCGCGCATCAGACCGGGTAAGTCAGTACCTGATCCGCAACGTCCAATACGCCGGCGAGCAGACGGCTGGTGAGCTCTTCTTCCGGACAATCCTCTTCAAGCTCTTCAACCGCATCGAGACATGGGAGCACTTGGTTAGCAGCGTCGGCGAGATCCGTGCCGCCGACTTCTCCCGCTCGCGCGCTGCAATGGTTCTCGATCGGCTCATGAAGGCAGGCGAGACTGTCTACTCCGCCGCGTACATCATGCCGTCACCGGCGTTCGGCGCTGCACGCAAGCACAGCAACCACCTCAAGCTACTGGACCACATGATGCTCGACGGAGCACCGCAAAAGGTTGCCGGCGCGCCGAGCATGGAGGCTGTATTCAAGCTGCTCCGAGGCTACCCGTCGCTCGGTGACTTCCTAGCATTCCAGCTAACGATCGATCTGAACTACAGCGCGTTGACCAACTTTTCCGAAATGGACTTCGTTGTCGCAGGCCCTGGCGCGCGCGACGGGATCAAGAAGTGCTTCGCCGAGACGGACGGGCTGACGGAAGCAGACGTGATCCGTGCCGTAGCCGACATGGCAGAACCTGAGTGCGAGCGGCAGGGGCTTAGCTTTAAGACATTGTGGGGTCGCCCACTCCAGCTGATCGACTGCCAGAACCTGTTCTGCGAGGTCGACAAATACGCAAGGGTCATGCATCCCGAGGCTTCCGGCGCATCAGGACGAACCAGGATCAAGCAGCGCTTCGTCGCCGTGAAGCGTCCGATGCCGCAGTGGTACCCGCCGAAGTGGAACGTGCACCCGCCGGCTTCGAGCGCCCCCGCTACTGCACCGGAACAGGCCCGCTCTCGGAAGCTGGCTTAGGCGGGACGAATTCGAGCGTGCGCGCGAGCAGGTCGCCGCGCAGCGTTCCGCCGTTGTAATCGCGTACCTGGCGCCAAACATTGAACGCCAGCAGCATGGCCTCCTCCCACTCGGCCTCGGTACGCACATTGACCTCTAATTGAGCGGTGATTCGTTTTACCAGCCGCAGCAAGTCCCAGTCGACGTGATCGACCTGCAGGTACAGGTGACGCGCCGCGTACTCGTACGTCGCAGCCGCAACGAGTTCCTCGGCCAGCTGCGCGCGCGCCCCATCTTCCACTTCGTCAACGTGGTCCACGGCGTCGTTCGACTTGCGTTTCCTGCCCAATAGCTTTCGGTAGACCGGGGACCAACCGAGGACCACCGCGTGCGCCAGGTGCAGGACATCGTGAAAGCGATAGCCGTCGTCCTCGTGCGCGTTGTCGGTGAGCGGATCGCCGATGGTGGTGCCGCGCTCGTCAACCAGCAACACCTTCGCCCTACCTTCTACCTCACGCGACTCGTACTTATACTCGAACTGTCGAGGCAGTTGCTCGTCTGCCGCTCGTCCCTCATCGAAGAGCGGCGCTCTGTGATCGGGTGGTAGCCAACGACTTCGGGTCTTCTCCAAGTTGCGCTGGGCGGCGTCTTCGAGCGAGAGCCCGTTCCTGGTCGCGATCGTTGCAAGATACCAGAGCAGGTCGCCGAGCTCCTCTGCCAGGTGGGCTTTGAAACCCTGATGGGCCTCCCCATCGACCATCCGCTTCTTGTACTCGGTGAGCAGGCTCCCGGCCTCGCCCACGAGTCCGAGCAGAGCGATGACAAGTCCATCGGCACCTGCAGGTTTCAAGTCAGTCGCCTTCGCGCGCTCTTGGTATGCGGACAACGTCAGGCTCATTCGCCACTCCCCTTCGCTCCAACGTTAGCGTCAATCACCTTCGCAAGCCCTTGAAGGCCTTGCGGCTTCAGTCCGTCACGAAGCAAAATTCCCGTATAGCAAGTCACGCGCGCTAGCTCGAGCTTGAGCTCGTGGGCGACGAAGCGCCCCAGTCGACAGAGACCGAGGTAGTTGCCGTATGCGCGCTCAAACGCATACTGCGTCGCGTAGAACGCGTTGACGTTCAACTGGTCCTTCACGGGGGCGAACGTGACGTGCTGCAGACACGGGAATCCCTGTTGGGCTGCGCCTGTCTGGTCCAACTGCGGATTGAAAACTCCGACCTGAAGTGCGCTTCGACGAACGCTGGGTCGCTTGGCGTAGACGTTGAGCACGAAGTCGAGCTGGTTCGGGTGCAGCTTGGGACCGCCCGAGATCATGCGTTCGAAGTAGGTACCACGCTTGTTCTTCGTGGAGCTGTCCTTGATGCGCGGCAGCGAACGCGCGAACCGCTCGAACAGCAGCGAGCGCGGTTTCGACGGATTCCAGTAGGCCTCCGGAAAGATCGTGTTGGCGACGGCATGGCAGTCTTGCTTGCCAGCCGCCTTAAGGGCGGTGTCTAGCGTCGTTCGAATTGCATCCTCTTCCACGACTTCGCCCTGCTCAAAGCCGACGATGGAGATGCAAATCGGCGCGACCTCCTTCACCGCGCGACGCCCGAGCATCGGTCGCACGGCCCGTGCCCAAGCTCTCGAAAGGTTGTCGTCCTCGACAAGTTCAAACGTCATCGCTCGCCTCCAGATGTCGATACTCAGCCAGCCCAGTAAAGTCGGGGCGCATGCAACGAACTTCGGCAGTCCAGGTCCCGCTACTCAGCTGCGCCGCTCCCGGCGCGCGCGCGTGCAGCACCGTCGCGCTGACGCGGTCGAGGGCCTCGCCGGCGGCACTTGTTCCCGCAGGCACGAGCAACGCATCACCGACAGACACGTCCACCGGCCGCCCCTGCCAAGCCGTGTCGACAACGACGACGCCCGCGGGGGTATCGGCGCCCAGAAGCCGCGCCCGAAGCGCTTTCGGGGACGTCTTTCTTAGCTTGGCTGCGTGCGACGGAGCAACGATCCGGAGAGTTCCCTCAAGGTATCCGACGAGCGTGGTGTATCCAACCCCCAGCGCGCCAGCGACGACGAATACCTGCTCGGCCGAGCATGACGCCACGTCCCAGTTCCGTGTTACGAACGCGTTCATCACAGCTAGCTTGGGCATGAGCAACGCTGCAGCGAAG
>JAQSWN010000339.1 GCA_029266615.1 Polyangiaceae bacterium | reverse complement strand
CCGCACTATCGAAATTTCATGCTCATTACCCGGAGATCAAGCTGAAGCTCGGCGTCAGCGACCGCGAAGTAGACGTGGTGGCGGACGGCGTGGACTGCGTCATCCGAGGCGGTAAGCCTCCACCGTCCGAGCTGGTCGCGCGGCGCATTGGTGATCTTGCGTTCGGCACCTACGCCGCGCCGAGCTATCTGAGCCGCTGCGGCCGTCCCGCGCACCCCCGGGAGCTCGAGAATCCGCCTCACAAGGTAGTTGGGTTCCTGCGCCCGCGCCTCGGTACCGTACGAACCCTCGGGCTGACGCGGGGTAAGGAAGCCGTCGCGCTCAAGGGGTACGACGACGTTGCCATAGACGACGGCGACGCCTACCTAGCCGCAGGCGTTGCCGGCCTCGGTGTCGTCGCGGTTCCGACCTACATGGCGCGCGCCTATACAGAGAGCGGTGAGCTAGTGCGGATGTTTGCCGACTGGAACATCGGCAAGATGCCGCTTTACGTACTGTCGCCGCCCCAGCGCCACCCGGCCCTGCGGGTGCGGGCCTTCGTCGAGTGGGTGGTGGCGTTGCTGAAAGACGGCACGGTGACCTAATGCCTTTCTCGTAACGGTCTCGCGCCGGCACCGTAAAATTCGCTGGCAGAAACGGTGCTTCAGGACTCTGACGGTCGTCTCCCGAGCTTACCTAGGCTTTCACGAAAGGCCGTTTGCTCGGCCTTGGTCAGCGGTAACAGCAGCTCGGATTCCAGCGCGTCCAGCTCGCGTTTTGCGTCACGCACCGCTTGCTCACCGCGCGACGTAAGCGTAACGAGCGTCACCCGTCGGTCTTCTGGATCCGCTTCACGCGTTACGAGCTTGAGACTTTGCAGCCGGTCGACGCACGTCACCATGCTGGACCGGTCGATTTCCAGCAGGTGACTCAATCTTCGCTGCGAAATGGGGCCGAACTGGCCGACGGCCGCCAATACTCCAGTTTCTCGCGGTTGCAGGGCGAGCGACGCGAGCGCTTCGACCATGCCGCGGCTAGTTCGTGACCCGAGCCGCGATAGCAGGAAACTCAAGGACTCGCTCAATCGAAGACGGTTGGGCATAACCGTCCGTACGACTGATCAGTTAGTTCAACAATCAGTACGCCGAATGTTCCGTGTTTCCGCGCGTTTCGTGAGCACCCGCGTCAGTTCGCACGCAGCCTAATAGCATCGGGCGTTGACGTGCTCCGCCCGTGGGCATACAGCCTTCGACGTGCTGCTAGCGATAAGCTCGATGCTGCGCTTACAACGGTCCACGGCATCGACGAGTTTTCCATCGCCCGAGCCCAAAGAGCACACCGGCGAAATTCCGTCTTTGCTAAATGGCGGCGGCGGGCGCGCGAGATGACCCACCAGGATGGTCAGCTCCCGCCGGCTTGGCACGGCCAGGCGTACAGCGCCAAGCGCCATGGCGTCACGATCACGAATTGCGACTCCGAGCCGGTGCAAACTCCGGGCTGCATCCAAGCTCATGGCGTGCTGCTCGCGGTACGGCGCTCGGACATGACCATCCTTCAGGTCAGCGAAAACGCCGAGGCCTGGATTGGCAAGCCACCCGAGGCGCTGCTCGGCGCATCCGTAGCCACGGTGGTCGGGGAAGAAGGCCGGAGCGCGCTCGAGGCTACGTTGCAAGCCGGCGGAGCCGACGCCAACCCGACATACGTCTTCACGCTGCCGGGTCGGGACGCCCGCGCCCCAATGGACGTGACCGTCCACACCAGCGCTGGGGTCGTCGTCGTCGAGCTCGAGTCGTATGGGCTCACCGAAGCTCCGCAGGGACGCGACCCCTACGCGCAGCTCAGAGGCGCCGTCGCAAGGCTGCAACGTACGACAACGCTGAATGATTTCTCGCAGTCGGCCTGCGAGGAGCTCCGCGCTCTGACCGGCTTCGACCGCGTCATGGTGTACCGCTTCCACGAAGACCTCCACGGCGAGGTTGTCGCGGAGGCGCGCCTGCCAACGTTGGAGCCATTTCTGGGCTTGCACTACCCCGCCGAAGACATTCCGGCGCCCGCACGCGACATCTTCAGGAAGCTGTGGATTCGACCGGTTCCGGACGTGGCGGGCGAGTTGGTCGAGCTCGTGCCGCTGACGAACTCAGACACGGGCCGGGGCTTAGACATGACGCTGTGCGCGCTGCGCGGCCCGTCCATCATGTACACGGAATACCTCCGCAACATGGGCGTCAGATCGGCTCTCACGCTCTCTCTGCGCCGGGGGGATGAGCTGTGGGGGCTCGTCTCCTGCCACGGATACTCCGCGCCCCTTCGATTGCCTTTCCACGTGCGGGCAGCGTGCGAGCTGTTCGCCCAAGTCATTTCCCTGCAGCACCAAGCCGCGGAAGAGCGGGAGCACCTGCAGTACCGGTTGCGTTTGGACCGCGTGCATGCGCGCCTCGTCGAGCGTTCGGCACAGCACCCGGGGTTGACGGAGTTGAACCGTGGCGACCCGACGTTGCTAGATGCGGTGGAAGGCGGCGGCGCCGCCGTCTATGACGAAGGCCAGTGGCGGACCGTCGGGGCCGTCCCCGAGACCGAGCAGTTGGACGCGCTGCGCGAATGGCTGGACCTGCTGCCGGAATTCGAAAGTGTCTTCTCAACCGCCCAACTTCCGCGAAGGTACCCTCCCGCGCATGAGTTCAAGTCCGTGGCGAGTGGGCTACTGGCCGTGCGTTTCGGCCGCTCCTATCCAGGCATGTTGTTCTGGTTCAGGCCGGAGCTGCCTCGGGACATCCAGTGGGCCGGCAATCCTGCCGACAAACCGACGACTACGGGGCCGAACGGGCCAAGGCTGACGCCGCGCCGGAGCTTCGAGCTCTTTCTAGAGTCCGTCGCAGGCAGCTCGCGACCATGGACGAGTGTAGAAGTCACCGCGGCGCAACACCTTCGGCATCAGTTGTTTGCGCTCGTTTTGAATCAGACGGGCCGGATCGCCAGGCTGAACGACGAGCTACGGGCTAGTAACCGGGAGCTCGCGCGCAGCAATCAAGACCTCGACGCTTTTGCCTACGTGGCGAGCCACGACCTGAAGGAGCCGCTGCGCGGCATCAACAAGTACGCTCACCAGCTACTCTCTGATCTGTCACCGGACGACAGCGGCCGGCGGTCGAAAGCAGAAGGTCTCGTGCGCCTCACCTTGCGCATGGACGCGCTCATCGATTCGCTCCTGCACTTCTCCCGGGTTGGGCGCGTCTCGCTCGAGACCGAGCCCGTGGATTTAGGCGAAGTCGTCAAAGAGGCGCTCGAAATGCTCGACGCCCGCCGCGCCGTGGACGTGCGAATTCCTCGCCCGTTGCCGGTCGTGCAAGGTGATCGACCCCAGCTGCGGGAGGTGATGGCCAACCTCCTTTCCAACGCCATGAAGTACAACGACAAGCCGCAGCCTTGGGTTGAGATTGGTTACCTGAAGCCCGAGGAGGAGGGGCATCGGGGCGACGTCCCGTCGGGGTCGGCGGGGAAGACATTATTCTTCGTGCGTGATAACGGCATCGGTATCTCAGCCGCACATCAACCGGTGGTATTCGAGCTCTTCCGTCGCTTGCACGGTCGGGACGCCTACGGCGGGGGAGTCGGAGCCGGTCTGACTATAGTCAGGAGGCTCCTCGAGCGTCATGGCGGGGCAGGCTGGTTGAGCTCCGAGCTCGGGGCCGGCACGACGTTCTTCTTCAGTTTGGGAGGCGTTCAATGAACAGGCGCGCCTCGCAACTGCCGCTTCTCGTCCTGGAAGACTCGGATGAGGACTTCGATACAGTATTGGAGGTCGCCGAGAAGAGCGGAATCGTCAATCCGATACAGCGCGCGAACACAGGAGACGATTGCCTGCATCTGTTGCTCGAGGACGTGGAGCGCGATGCTCCGTTGCCGGCGGTGCTGCTATTGGATTTGAACACGCCGGGAATGGACGGGCGTGGCGCTCTAGCGGCCATTCGTGCCCGCCCGGCACTGTGCCGCTTGCCGGTCGTGGTGCTCTCGACGTCTTCGAACCCCGTGGACATCGCCTATTGCTACGCGCAAGGCGCCAACGCCTATCACGTCAAGCCCGTGCGTTACGGGGACCATCTGAGGGTCTTGGAGCAGATCATGACCTACTGGCTGAGGACGGTCACGCTTCCCGACGCCGAGCCGGAGCGCCAATGAAACGGTCGGATTCGGTTCGACCTTCGCAGCCGCGCTGGCGGGTGCTGGTGATCGACGACAGCGCCGATGACCGGGCCGAGGTTCGCCGGCTGCTGCTGAAAGGCTCACCGCGAGTCTACGAGTTCGTGGAGTGCGAAACGGCGGCCGACGGGCTCGCGGCCCTCACCGACGACTCGCGCGGGCCCCCAGACTGCGTGGTACTCGACTACCATTTGCCTGACGGGGATGCGCCGCAGGTGCTGGAGAGTTTCACAGACGCCAGTGGTGGAGCGCTTTGCCCGGTAGTCGTCGTCACCGGGCAAGACGACGAAGAGATAGGCCGCGCCGTGCTCCGTGCCGGCGCGCAAGACTTCGTCGGCAAGAGCTGGATGACCCCTCAGAGCTTGACTCGAGCCCTCGAGAACGCCAAGGAGCGTTGGGTGTTGGCGCAAGAGGTGCGCCTCGGCGAGAACCGTCTGCGTGGGCTGGCGAACGCGGTGCCGCAGCCGGTGTGGATACGAGACGTTCGAGCGCGCGGTAGCGTTTACGTCAATCAGCTCTGGCATGCGCGATTCGGTGACGTCAGCGGCGAGCCTGACAGCAAGTGGCGCACGCTGTTGCATCCCGATGAGGTCGAGTCAGTACTGGGCCAGCTCGAGCGGGCCGCGGCGGCGGGGGAGCCATACCAGCTGGAAGCGCGGCTGCGCCTCGTCGACGGGACATATCGTTTTCATCAATTGAATGCCGCTCCCATCCGCGGAGTTGACGGCAAGATTACCCACTGGAGCGGCGTCAGCACGGACATCCACGAACTGAAGGAGAGCGACGCTCGCCTGCGGCTGGCGCTAGAGGCGTCAAAGACCGGAATTTGGACTTGGGAGCTGCCCACTGGGGCGGTGACGTGGACCGCTGAATGCTACGAGATTCACGGATTGCTGCCCGGAAATTTCGCGGGCACCGGTGACGCGTTCTTCACCTTGGTCCACCCCGCCGACCGCCACCTCGTAGAACGCGCGGTCAGAACCGCCATTGCCGAGCGATCGCTCTACTCCCTCGAATTTCGGATTGTGCAACCCGGCGGTGCGGTCAAGTGGGTCCAAAATCTGGGCCGCGCGAGCTACGACAACGTAGGCAACCCGTTGCGAATGCTCGGAACCATCACCGACATCGACGACCGCAAGCTAGCTGACGCGGCGCTAGCGGCTCGTGAGCACCAGCTGCAAATGCTGGCCGACAATACCCCAGACATCATTGCGCGGTTCGACCGCGAGCGACGCCACGTCTTCGTCAACGCGGCCGCCGCGAAGGCGGCGGGGCGATCGCAACGCGAGCTTCTCGGCCGTACGAATCGAGAGATTGGCATGCCGGAGACTCTCTGCCTGCGCTGGGACGCCGCGCTCGACTCCGTGCTGAGGACCGGGGACACGGTCGCCCTGGAGTTCGACGTGGATACCGGTTCTGGTGCGCGCAGCTACGCCAGCCGCCTGGTGCCGGAGACGAGCGAAGCGGGCGAAGTCGCTTTCGTGCTCGCCATCGTGACGGACGTCACTCAGCGCAAACGGATCGAAGACTCGCTACGCGCCAGCGAGGACCGCCTGGTTCGCGCGCAGCGCGCCGCGCACGCGGGCACGTG
>JAQSWN010000108.1 GCA_029266615.1 Polyangiaceae bacterium | reverse complement strand
TGCTGCACGCTGCATCGAGCTTCCTCTCCGACCATGAAGCAGAGCGAAACGCCGTCATCCTGCAGCAGCCGGTGAGGCGTGTCATGCAGCACGAGGTGCTCACGGTGCAGCCCGAAGACTCGTTGATCCAGGCCGGTAAGGTGCTCTACGAGTCGAAGATTGGGTGTTTGCCGGTCGTGGATGCGGAAGGCGCGTTACTCGGAATCCTCACCAAGTCGGATTTCATTCGCGTCGCGCTCGAGCTCCTCGGTAGCGGGGTAGAACGGCCAGACGTCGAGCAGCTCGCGAGAGCCGTGTAGCGCGCGCGAGGGCAGGGGCCTTGCGGTGGCTCGCCTCTAGCGTTCGCGGCGCCGGCCGTGCCATGCTTCGCGCGTGGGTTTCTTCGATCGCTTTCGCGGCAGCTGGTCGCTCACCGGCGTTCCTCGCCCGTGGCCGGACGGCGAGAGCATTTACCAGCATCTCCGCAAGCACACCCTCTCCGATGGGCGACTCGACGACGCGGGGCTGGTCCTGGGTGATGAAGCTCTCCAGGAGCCGAGTCGGCTGCGCTGGGCAGCCGGCGCGCTAGACGGCGTGTTCGGCCATCACGTCAACCGCAGCACGGACGGCGAGCGGGTTTCGGAGCTGGCGGTTGCGCTGGTCGCCGTGCTGACGCGTGCCGACGCGGAGAGCTTGAGACGCCTGTATCAACTGGCGGCTCGAGACGCCCTGCTCGGCATCGTGGACCGCCTCACGGATCGCTTGCGAGACGCGACGGACATTCAACCCAGCCGCGTGCATGCGCTCGGCGACCTGCTGGCGCGGGAGGCGCCCCACCGAGAGGCGGTAAAGCTCGGACTGGCGCTGATCGGGAGCATCGAGGCGGACGACACGGAGCTCATCCTGGCGCTTGGGGTGCACGATGAATTCACGCTATTCGCCGCGGTCGCCCTCGTGAATCAGAACCGCGAGCAAGCGGAGCGCGCGCTGTTGCAACTGGCTCAGCGAGTGGACGGTTGGGGGCGCATTCAAGTCGTCGAGCGGTTGATAGACTCGCGGGACCCGGAGGTGCAAGGCTGGCTGCTTCGCGAGGGCTTTCGGAACTCGGTCATGGACGAGTATTTGGCCTACACCTGCGCTATGGGCGGGCGACTGCACGTCGCCCTGCAGAGTCCGGTCGTGGACGAAGCGCTGCTGCGCGGCGCAGCGGGGATCCTCCGCGCCCTGAGCCGCGGAGGACCTGCGCAAAGCCTGGCCGAGTACCCGCACGCGGAGGAGGCGGTGGCCGCATTCTTGGTACACGTCGAGCGGGGGCCGCTCGACCTCGAGCAGCTCTCCGCACTGGACGCCCTCGCCGAGCGCAACGAGCCGAGCCTGCCGCTCCGTGAGCGTATCGCGGCGTTACGTCAAAGCACGCGCGCGCAGTCGCTCATCGACGCCGGGCTCCTCTCCGGACAAGACTCGGATTTCTTGCGAGCGAGCGCCGCCGCGAGGGCGCGTGGCATCTCTACGTTCGCGCACGACGAAGCGCGCGTGAAGGCCGGGCAGCTTCAGCTTGCCTTGCTCCAGCTGCTGCAAGGAGCCGACGAAACCACCATCGAGCGCGCCCTCGACGCAGTCTCACCCCACGTGCCGCTCACCAGCATCGCCAGCGGCCCCACCCTGGAGCTCGGACTCGGCTCAGGCTTCGAGCGGCACGCGGAGCTAGATGCGATCGTGCAGGAGCTTTCCCGGTTTCCGGGCCGAGGGGTCGCGTTTCTGGGCGCGGCGCTGCAAAGCCCCTCCGTGCGCAACCGCACTACGGCGCTTCGAACCTTGTCGACGTGGACCAAGCCCAAGTGGCCCAGCTCCGTCGCCAGCGCTCTCGATCGCGCCATTTTTCAAGAGCCGAGCGCTGACTTGAAGCGCGCGATGGAGCGTGTGCGCTCGGGCGGCGACTTCGAAGAGGCGGATGAGGACGAGGAGGACGAGCTGGACGACGACGAGTCCGTGGACCCGTCGCCGCTCCTTCACTGAGCCTAGCTCAGAACAGCCAGCCGCCGACGTTCAGACGGAGCCCGAAGGTGGTGGTCTTGCCGTCGCCGGTCAGGTCGGTGTCGAGCCCCGGACCGAAGCCCACGAAGTAGTGATTCGTATGGTACATTACCGGCACGAAGAGGTTCAGCGCCAAGTGAGCGTTGGTGTTCGATACGGGCGGAGCATCGAATTTCAGCGTGGTGCTGTTGAAGGACAGACCAGCTTTGGGCCAAACCGAGAACCGCGACGTGAACGGAATGTCGTAGCCGACGCGCGGGCCAATGCCGTAGGTCGTGGAGCTCCCGCCCGCGGCCTTCTCGTAGCTCACTCCGGTGAACGCGCCGACCGACAGGTGATCGATGACGAAGTAGTCGATGGCGGGCCGCAGCACCAACGTGGTGGACGACGCGTCCGTGTCGGCGAATGATTTGTGTTCGAAGACTACGCCCGCTTCGGCCAGAATCGCCAACTGTCCCTTGCCGCCGAACACACCGCTGGGTGAGTTTGCCGGGACCTTGGGCATGCCGGGGTCGGGTGCAGGCGGCGTCTGCGCGGCCGCACCCAAGCTGAAGGAGCTCACGAACAACGCGGGGGCAAGGAGAGCGATGCGATGAAGCATGCGCGCGCGTTTTGCAGCGAACGTGCCGGGCAGAGATCGTACAAAAACTGCGCGCAAATAGCGCGGACGGCGAGCGACGACCGAGGCCAAACCGCACGTTCGAGACAATTCAGCGCAGCACGAGGCGCAGTTACGGACGAACGCCACCTAACGCTATTCGGAGCCACCGGCCGTCCGCTCGGCACGGGACGCTCAGCGCCAGCCTTCGTGGATTTGGAAGCCGGACAAGTCGTCTTCCTCGTCGGCGTCGTTCATCATCTCGCCACCCGTCGCCCGCGCCAGGAAGGCCGAGCCGAGCTCGTCCGCGCCGATAGCTTCCGCATCTTCGGCAGCGAAGGGGCGTCGGGCGTAGTCGCGCGGCTGCGCGCTCACGTGCCTGCTACTCGCGGGCGCAGGCTCCAGCACGGTAGAGTCTGGCGGTAGCTCATCGTCGAGCCACCGCGGAGGCAGGACGCGCCTCTCGGTCGTACGAAGCGAGGTTTGGCGGGCCGCGAGCAGCTTGCTCGCCAGGGCCGCGACGGTAACAGTGGCGGCGGCGAGTCCGAGCCAGGCCAGCAGTGAACGGTGGTGACGCATGGTTTGCGCCGCTACGGAGCAATCGGCGTGCCGCTCGGCTTCGGCGCCGAGCGCGGGGCCGACCAGCGGCGCCCCAACGCCGCATAGACGTCTCTCAGCGCGCCGAGCTGGGCGCAGTGGTCGGGCTTGTCGTTGCCGGCGTATCCCCGCACGTGGAAGTTGCCGCGTGTGAAGTATTCGACGAGCTCGAGCCCGAGCGCATCGTTGCGGCGTACCGCGATGGGCTTGCCACCCAAGCTCGCGACCAAGTAGTGCGAGCACTCCGTAGTGGAAGCGAAGTCTTGCGGGTCGATCGACGAGTGACCGACGAACATGAAGCGCTCCCCTGCCGCCGCGCGGCTCGCGTAGTCGACGAACGGCTGCAGCTGGGCCTTGAAAGCCTCGATGTCGGTGCGCGGCGCATGGAGCCCGTCGATTAGCACCACCGCGTCGACGTCTTTGCTGATCGGCTGCGCCAGCGCCGACTCGATCCCGACGAAGCCGGCGCTCCAGGCGCTCAGCACGACTCGACGCGCTCGCGCGACCCGACCGATTCGACGGCTGATCGCCTGCTCTACTTGCGCAACGATGGACTCGTAGAGGTGCGTTCCGCTAAACAGCGGGGCGTAGCCCTGATCTGGCGGCAAAGTCAGGGTATAGAGGACGAATCGCTGCTCGCTCTTCACGAGCTCTCGCAACACCGGTTCTTCCCCGTGTAGATGCAGGATCAGGTCGAAGCGACCCGCGGAGTCCGTCGCGGCGTCCTTCGGCATCACGTAGCGTCCGGCGCCTAGCGCAGCCCACTCCGTGAACGCGCTCGTATCAACCTGCTGGGTTGTGCACGGCTCCACCCCACCTCGCTCCGCCGCGCTGCGTGAGTACTGGAAGCGAGGCCGCGCTTTGACCCAGTCGCCCACGTCTTGCTCCGGCGAGGTGTCTCGATAGGCGGGTCGCTGGGGGACGAGCGGGTCATGTACCGTGTCGGGCGCGGGCGTAGCGGACGTCGAAGCTGGCAAGCGAGCCACGGCTGAGGCGACTTGCCTCGGCGCAGCGTGCTCCTTCGATCCCAGACGACCGTAAGTGACGGCGCCTACGAGCGCGCAGGCACCGCTCAGCATCGCGATTCGGGCGGCAGTGCTCATCTCGACCCATCGTCAGCATGTGGCGTGCCAGTCGCTCGCTTGGCGTCAGCACAATTCTCTTCTTCTGACGGTGAAGCGTGGTACATCGACCGCGAGCGTGGGTTGAACGTCGACATGGCCGTCGTCGGCGTTCGCATTGGGGTCCCTGAGCATGAACACCGATCCTCAGCTATTGGTCCGCCACGGCGTGCTCTTGCCGCCCAGCCTGGCGCCCGTTGCCGCCAAAAAAGCGCCCCAAACGGCCTTTGCCGCCGAAAACTGGCAAGCGCGACAGCTTCGCTTTCGTCGCCTCGCGCTCGGTGTTGGCGGCGGCATGCTTCTTCTTCTCGTCGCGGCCTTCGCCTCGCAACGTCGCGCCGCCGAGGCGCCTGGCACGCTCGCTCAACCGCAGCGTCAACGCGCGTTGACGCGCCACGGCGTGCCAGTCGTGACGGCAAATTCCGTCGCGAGCAGGGCCAGCGCGTCGGCGCGAATCTCGGCGCCGCCTGCCGTCAGCGCTCGGTTCGCGCCGGAGAAAATCGCTGCGAGCGAAAGAAGCACCAAGGTCCAACGCTTAGGTGTATCGAAGCCTCAATCGTTGTCGGTGCCGCGGGGCGCGTTCGACGCGCCCTTCGTTCCGCCAGCGGATTGAGAGCTCTTCATGGTCTCGCGCTCGGAACTGTGGGCGGCGGTGCTCGCCGCCATCGTAGTCGTTACCGCGGCTTCGCCGGCGATCGCCGGAGACTCACCCGAGAGCGAGCAGGCCCGCTATCGAGAGGCCCATCGCGCGATCAGCAAGAAGGATTGGATCGCCGCGCGTGAGTTGCTCTTACCTCTCTGGGCGGACTCGCCGACGTACGACGTCGCCTCGTCGCTCGCACTGGTCGAGTATCAGCTCGGCGACTATCCGATGGCCGCGCGCCACCTGGCGTTCGCGCTAGAGCACGTTGCGCCCGTGGAAAAGCCGGAAACCGTGGAGCGCATGCGGCTCGGCATGCTGGAGCTGCGCGGCAAAGTCGGGGGGCTTCGGCTGAGCGCGAGCGAACCTTCCGCGATCGTCACGCTGGACGGGCAAACCGTGGCGCCTCAGCTGCTCGGTCGCGAGTTGTTCGTCGCGCCCGGGCATTACACCATCGAGGCCCACGCCAATGGCAGCACGCCGGGTCGGCAGGTGTTGGAGGTGCTACCAGGCCAATCGTACACTGTGGAGTTGGAGCTCCACGCGTTGCCGATCCCTCCATCGCCTCCCGCAGCCGCATCGCGGCGCCTAACTCCGCCCGCTCGCGGGTCCGAGGCCGACCACGCTAACCGCGAGCGCCCATGGTGGCCCGTGTTGGTGGGGGGCTCGCTCACCGCGACCGGCCTTGGAATGGCGATTGGTTTCGGCGTGGCCGCGAACGATGCCGAGTCGGAATGGCGGAGCCGAAAAGAAGGCATCTCGGCGTCAGGTTGCGCGGAGCGGCCCTCGTCGCTCGACTGTAGAAGACTGCGCGACGCGATCGATCGCCAGCATGGCGCCGCTACCTGGTCCACGGTTGGAGTCGGCGTGTCCGTGCTCTCGGTAGCGGCGACGGCCGCTTATCTACTGCTTTGGCCAACTCGCTCGGAGTCGACGCCGGCCGCGCGGATGTCGCCGTCGCTCTCCGTCGGTTCGAACGGCGCCGAGCTCGGCCTCTGCGGGGCCTTCTAGGTCCGTTTCGCCATGGGTCGAGCCGTTCTCGTCAGCCGTTGCATCGTGGGCGCGCTCGCGCTCGCGTGCAGCCGCATCGACGACGGGCACTGCGTCGCTACTCGCACTTGCCCGCGCGGCCTGGCAGGGCAAGGCGGCGACTCGGGCGGGGCACCCGGCTCGGCCGGTGATAGCGGCGGCGTCGAGAGCGACGCCGCAGGCAGCCCGAGTGGCGGATGTAAGGCGTGCGAAGAGCGCGCCCGCTGAGCACGACTTCAGGCGGATTCGTCGAAGCGGAACTTCTCGACGCCGTCCACCAGCTCGCTTCGCAGCTGAGACTCCAGCCTCATCTCGTCGATGGCGCGCACCACTTCGTCCGGCTCTGGAGGCGCCAGTGCGAGCTCTCGGGATACCGCGTCGACGAGCTCGCCCCGCGTCAGCGGCTCGCCGAGTGAACGCTTCAGCACCTCGATGATGGCGGCTTTGCTGGCGAATGACTGCGGAGATTCGTACATGTCTAATTCACCAGCAAGCCGCGTGCCTTAGCGACCGAAGCAGCGAGCTCAGCGGTTCGAGCGCTGGCGGGCCTCACCCGTCAGCTCCTTGACCTTGCCCTCGGCCTGCATCTGCTCGTTGTCGATGGCATGGCCGATGCGATTCTTGACCGCGCCCGCCACTTCCTCGACCTTGCCTTTGGCGCGCTCGGCGCTCTTGGCGGACTCTTCTTTCGCCTCGCCCTTCATCTCCTTGAGCTTGCCTTCAGCTTCCATCTGCTCGTTGTCGATCAGCTTGCCGATGGTGCCCTTGATCTTGCCGCCGAGTTTCTCGGCAGCGCCTTCGGAACGTTTGCTTGCGTTGCTCATGGCCAGAATAAGAGCAATCACCGTGCCGGACGTAACTCGCTGAATTCTCGAGGCTCAGCACCCCTGCGGCCCCGTGCGCGGGGGCACCCTGAGGCAAAAATCAGCGAAACGAAAACGCGGCCGAGCCGGTGTTCGTATCCACCAGGAACGCGCCGTCTTCCACGCGCGGGCTGCGCGCGGCGCCGACGAGTTGGCCTGGCGCGTCGCAGCGATCCGAAGGCCGATGGTTGGGAGCCCAGCTCTTGCTGGGGCAGATATTCTCGAGCACCGGCAGGCGCTGCACGACCGCCCCACCGTGCGCGTCCAGCACGTGCACGTAGCGCCGCTCGCTCGTGAACCCGTAGGGTGAGATGAGATAGTCGCCCAGGAGGAGGAGGCCACCGTTGGAGGTGCCGTCCTTGGATTGCCACACCACCCGCCCTTCACACGCATCCACCGCCACTACGCGGTTTCCGCCGCGCGGAAACTCCTTCGTGTAGCCGTTGAACCCGATGCTCAAGTACACGGCCGCCCCCGCGCGGACGAGCGCGGTGATGGTCGTCAGCGGCGGCACATGCGTCTCCGCCAGCAGCGTGGGTTTGCCAGCGCCGTCCGCCAGCTTCACCTCGAACTGGCACTGATCCCCGCTCCAGCCGCGACCGCTCTTACCGGCCGGCGTGCGCTGGACCAGCGCGACGGACACGCCGTCTACCACCTGCGGAGCCGAGGCGCCGCCACGCGGCCCGTTCGGGCCGTCCGTACACTCCGCGTCAAACAGCAGCTGCTCGGCGCCCAGCTGGTCCGGGCGGGGCGCGGCGGGGCCTTTGCCGGGGCTGAGCAGCGGCCCAAGCACGCGCGGCGACCAATCTGCCGGAGTACACGTGGCCGTGGCGGTGGGAACGACCTCCAGCGCCTTGCTGGGGGCCGGCGCGTCACGGGGCGGCGACGCCTCTTCGGCAGGCGGCGGAGGTGGAGCAGCCACCGGGGTGGTACGCGCGCGAGAGTAGCACTGGCTCTCCCTTGCCTCGAACCAGCGGTCCCCACAAGGTCAAACTGCACCTGCGCCCCGACGGCGGGTTCCGCTTTGCGGTCGTCTCTGACACGCACTCGAAGCCGCATCCGGCCACTCACGAACGGCTCTCGGAGCTCCGCCCCGACGTCATCCTCCACGCTGGCGATATCGGCGACCTCTCCGTGTTGGAGGAGCTCTCGCGCGTCGCGCCCGTGCACGCGGTTCGAGGCAACATCGACGCTCAGGTCTCGCACGTCCCCGACCAAATCCTGGTGGAGCTGATGCGCGGCGACGTCATGAGATTTCGCATCCTCCTCCTGCACATTGCCGTGTACGGCCCCAAGCTGCGCGCCGAGGTCGCGCGTGTAGCCGTCAAAGAGCGGGTTACGCTCGTCGTGTGTGGTCACTCGCACCTTCCGTTCATCGGACGTGACCGAGGACTCGGGATCTTCAACCCGGGTTCCATCGGCCCCCGTCGCTTCCAGTTGCCGATCGTCCTCGGCGCGATCGACATCGCTCCGGACGGCGCCCGGCTCCGCCACATCGACTGCGAGACGGGGCAGGTCTGGCAACCGCCGCTTCGGTGAGGGCGCTCAGCCCGTGGCGGACTCGGAGAAGACCACGCCGCCCAGCTCGCGGATGGTGGTGCGGACGCGCGCGCCGCCGTCGCGCTCGCCCAAGAACGCCAACGCCGCGTCGATTTCGTGGGCCTTGAACGCCGCGGTTCCTTTCATGAACCAGGACGTGACGCGCACGATGACGAGCAGGGCAGGATCCGAAAGCAAGATCGCCATCCGGATCGCGTCCGTGTTCAGCTCGCGGCTCACGAGGCTGCGCTGAGCGGACGTGGGTGCGCGCCCGCCCGCGGCGGTCAAAATACCGATGTCGGGAATTCTCTGCTGCACGTCCTTCAGCCACTGGACGTACGCGCGCCAATCGTCGTCGGCGATGTCGAGGCCGGGACGATTCACGAAGACGACGATCCTCCCTAGAAGACGCGTCGAAAGTGTCGGCAGCACGAGCTCCGTCGAGTTCCCAGCCACGAAGGCGCAGCGTAGCCCATTTCTGCCCGCCCCGCGTGGGCCCGCTTTCGCCTCGGAAATTTCGGGGGGTCTCGAGCACTTGCTGGCTCGTTCGCGGTGGCCTCAAGCCGAAGGCGGCCGGGGGCGCGGTTTGGGGGAACGCCGCGCCGGCGGTGGGATCAACTTCGCGTCCCGTACGCGCTGCACGAGGGTTCGAAACACGCGTTGTAGCCCGGCCTCAATCTCGGGAGGTTCGCCGCACAGGGTGAGCGCGCCCGCGATCGACTCCAGGGTCGACACGTACTCGCGCTTCGGCTCGGCGCGCAGCTTGCCGTAAATGGACGGCTGCTTCGGCTTCAAGCTCACGCGGTTCAGCTTGCTGAGCCAAGGGTTGCGCCACCACAAGGTCTTCGCCTTCGACCACGTGCCGTCCAGCGCGATGATGCCTTGGATGTCACTCGCGTCCAGGGGGATGCCGCCGCGGGTGGCGATCTGCGCTTCCTCGGCTTCCCGATCTGGGAACAAGACGGCCCAGCGCTTCGCGTCCACGCCCTCCTCGCCGAGCGCGTGCCCCAAATTACGCCAGCTGAGACCGACCACGATTCGAGCTTGGGGCAAGCTCGCTTCTACGAGCTGCGCGGAGCCGAGCAGAGCGTCCCGCTCTTGAGGGTGTTGCAGGATGAGCACACGCCGGCGCGTGGGGTAGCTCACGATTCGTTCACAGACGCAGGCCGCGCTTGGGCGGTGACAAGTGGCACAAGTCGATTCGGACACGAGGCGCGCACTATACGGTGCGGCGCGGGCCCGCGCACATCCGCCTGGAATTTCAGGATTTTCTAAGCGCCAGAGCAGATGGTCCGAGCCGGCACGAGCACGCTGCGCGTTTCGCCGCACTGGCAGGGCAGGTACACGCTACCCACGAAGCGGCGTAGCTGGGAGCGCGACGTGCTCCACTCTTCGCCGTCGGAAAACCGCGCGGTCACGGTCCGTGCGGTGAGGACGAGCTCGAGCGCGTCAGCTTCGTGCTTTCCGGTGAGGGTCGGGTGGTCGAAGGCTCCGAGGACGGTGAAGAAGCCATCCTGCCGCAACTTCTGCCGCGAAGGCGAGCGCAGGCCGCGCGCGAGGTCGAGCAGCGGCTCGAGCTGCGGCACGTCGCCGCGCAGGGGGAGGCGCCCGAGCTGCCGAAGGTCCGAGCTCGTGTAGTAGAAGATGCCCTTCTTGCCATAAAACCGGAAGAAATAGGGCACGTCGCCGCGCGCGAGCTGCTCTGCTTCCGCCGGCAAGAGCGGCGGCCAGAGCGCAGGTGAATCGGCGCGCGCGTAGTCGCTCGTGCTGCGAAGGAGGAGGCGAATGGGAGCGTCGGCCAGGCCGGGCAGGCTGTTCATCACGCTCCCGATGCGCTCGGCGTGACGGTCGAGCAGTCGTAGCGTTTGGCGATAGGCCGCGGCGAGGACGAGTAGCTCTGACGCGGCAATGGGCTTACCCAAGTAGGGAAGGGCCCGCCGAACGCCGGCCGCGTGGCGGCAAAGCTCGGCATACTCCGGATCCGCGTCAGGCAGTAGCTTGGTCTCCGTGGGCAGCGCGAGGTCGGCCAGAAGCAGCTCGACGTCCAGCGGACCGAAGACGATGCGATCGCTCGCGTCCAAACCCAGGGCCAGATTTTCCCAGTGCAGATCCGCGGCGCCGAGCCAGCTCCAGAGCGCGAGCGACCGACCCACGACCTCCGAAAGCTCCCGCTTTCTGGCCGCGGTCAGGCCTGGCAACGGTGCGAGCGCGATGCGCTCGACCTCGCCGCCGGGGCCGGACGTATCCGGAAAGAACTGCAGACGAGGCAAGAAGCCGAAGAAGCCCGGGCTGCCCGCCGCGTCGTCGAGGAGCGCCCGCAGCGGGCTTTCGCTCGAGAGCAGCAGCTGCTCCCAAAATAGGCTGCGTGGCTTGTGAACGCGGTCGCCACGAAAGCTGACGTGCCGACCGAAGTTGTGAGAGTCGCCGAGCCTCACTCGGGGGCCCTCGCGCGCGAACACAAGGAGACCAGCTGTGCGCCGTAGCTCTTGAGCAGCTTGGGTCCGACCCCCTTGACTGCGCCGAGCGCGGTGGAGCTTTGTGGGCGCGCGTCCGCGATGGCGACGAGCGCCCGATTCGTCATCACCCGGAACGCCGGCACGCGCTTCTTTTTGGATTCGAGCAAGCGCCAGGCGCGCAGGGCCGCGACGAGGCCCGCGCTGGGACCGGCCGACGGAAGCGCGACCCCGGATTTACGGACTTTTCGACCTTTGGCCGCGGTCTTTCGGCTGCGCCGGCCCCGCGCCGCGGGCGGGCTGAACGTGGCGAAGCCGCCGGGCGGAGCCGCGGACGCCTTGATCGTGGAGCGCGGCGCACACACGTCACAATGCCCACAGACTTCTCCCGAGTCTTCCTGATCTCCGAAATGCTCGACGAGCGAGAGCATGCGACAACGGGCGCCGCGCGCGAATCTCGCCATGGACTCCAGTTGCTCCACGCGCAGCGCGCGCTGAGCGGCGTAGGGCTCCCGCCACGCGTCTTTCCCCCGCACGAGCGCGTCTTCCAGTACGCCCGCGACGCCGCCGTGGACCCACAGCTTCTCGAGCGCCTTCTCGAAGTCCGCCTTTTTGATACGTGATTTTTTGCGCAGCGTATCGGCCGTGACCGGGCTCGGCTTGAGCGCCTTGAACAGCCTCTCCAGCACGTCTTCCGTCGGGTAGTCGCGCTTGAAGAAGAATTCGTGGGTCTTGCGATCCGCGGCGTGGTGCATGAGCACGGCGCGGGACGGTTGGCCGTCGCGCCCAGCGCGGCCAATCTCCTGGTAGTAGCCTTCGACGCTACTAGGCAGCGCCAGGTGCAGCACGGTGCGGATATCCGCTTTGTCCACGCCCATCCCGAACGCAACCGTGGCCACGACGACCTCGATGCGCCCCGCCAAAAATTGAGTCTGCACGCGGTCGCGATCCTCGGCGGGCATCCCGGCGTGGTACGGGGCGGTTCGAAAGTGGGGTGCGAGCGCCGCCGCGGTAGTTTCTGCGGCTTTGCGCGTCGGAGCGTAGACGATAGCCGGCAATCGTCCTTCGCCTTGAAGCCAGGCGAGCGCGCGTCCGGGGCGCTCTTTAGGCGCGACCTCCAGCGTCTCCAGCGCCAAATTGTGGCGGCGGAAGCCGTGGATGAACAACTCCGCGTTCGTCGATAAACCAAGCTGAGAGACGATGTCGCGCTGCACGAGCGGCGTTGCGGTCGCGGTGAGCGCGACCACGGGCGCGGGGCGCAGCTGCGGCAGACGCTGGCCTAGAAGACGATAGTCGGGGCGAAAGTCGTGACCCCACTGTGAAATGCAGTGGGCTTCGTCGATCGCGATGAGCCCGAGTTGGCGCTTGGAGAGCAGCTCCGGAAACCCGGATACGCCGAGGCGCTCGGGGGCAATGAACAAGAAATCTAACTGGCCCGCCACGTAGTCCACGCAGACCTGCCGGGACTCCGGCCGAGCGCGACCCGAGTGAATGCGCTCGGCGCGGAAGCCCAACGATTGCAACCGCGCGACCTGATCCTCCATCAACGCGATGAGCGGGCTGATGACCAGCGTCGTTCCCCCGCGGGCCAATCCCGGCAGCTGGTAACAGAGCGACTTGCCGGCACCCGTCGGCATGACGAGAAGGACGTCCTTGCCGGCGGTGGCCGCTTCACACACCGCCTGCTGGTGCGGTCTGAACGTCGAAAAACCGAAACTTTTCTGCAACAGGGGCAGGAGCGGCTGGGCAGGGCCGACGACCCGGGGCACCGTGGAAATCGCATGGGGCGCCAGGGAAACGACAGGCAGCGGCGACGCTGCGGCGCGAGCGGGCGACGCTGCGGCGCGAGGGGGCGACGCTGCGGCGCGAGCGGGCGAAGCTGCAGTACGAGCCGGCGACGCTGCGGCGCGAGCGGGCGACGCTGCAGTACGAGCCGCCGATGCTGCAGTACGAGCCGCCGATGCTGCAGTACGAGCCGCCGATGCTGTATTGGGGCTCGGCTCGCCACCGAGCGGTGGCAAGATCGGCGGCACCCGACCGACGACTTGGGTGACGTACTCTTCGATGTGCTGCAAGAAGGTGGGCAGCGCGCCATGACCGCGGGCGATACCTTGCAAGCGCGCTTCCCAAGCGCCGGTCATGGCCGCGCTCTTCACTTCGCTGTCCACGGTGGCGATGAGACCGATGCCCTTGTCGGACGCTCGCAAAGCCTTGCCGTCTCGCGCCGCATAGCCGCGCTGTAAAAGTGTCTCGATGATGTTGGCGCGCGTCGCGGGGGTACCGAGCCCGCTCTCTTTCATGGCGTCCGATAGCTCTTTTTCGTCGAGCGTCTTGCCGGCGGTTTCCATGGCCGTCAGCAGCGTCGCGTCCGTGAGCGGCGGCGGCGGACGGGTCGTTTTCTTCACGGCCTTGGCGTCCAGAACGCGCGGCTCCTGGCCCTGAGCGAGGCCGGCAGGAAGCAGGAGCGCATCGGCCTCGCCCTTATCCCTGGGCGCGCGAACTTCGCCGATTTCTAAGATCTTCCAGCCCACTTGCTCGATCGCGGTGCCGTGGCTCTTGAAGCTGTCGACCGGCGTTTCCGCCTGCGGCGGCCGCACTTCCGTGATGACCGTAGTCGCGGCCCACACGAAGTCGTCGTGCCACGCCTGCAGTAGGCGCCTGCACACGAGGTCGTATACTTTGCGCTCGTCCGCGCTGAGCGACTTGCCCGCCGCCGACTGCGTGGTTGGCACGATGGCGTGGTGGTCGCCGACCTTGCTGTCGTCCACGAAGCGCCGCGAGAGCGGCTTCTGCCCGGTGCCCGGCGCGAGCTTGTCCGTGTACGGCGCGGCGATGGCGGCGACGACGGAAGGGAGCGTACCCGCGACCTCCGCTGACAGGTGCCGGCTGTCCGTGCGCGGGTAGCTCAGCAGCTTGTGCTTTTCGTATAGCGCCTGCGCCAGGTCCAACGTGCGCTGCGCGGAGAAGCCGAACAAGCGATTGGTGTGACGCTGCAGCTCCGTCAAGTCGTAGAGTAGCGGTGGGGGTAGCTTCTTCGTTTGCGAGTTGGCGCTCGCGATGCGCGCTCGCCCTCGCTTGACGCGCTCCACCACTTGCGTGGCTAGCTCACCGGAGGCCGGCAGTCGCTGCGAGTGCGCTTTCGCTTTCGGATCGAACCAGGTTCCGACGTAAGTTTGCTCGCCGCTGACCGAGAATTTAGCCCAAACCTCGAGATAGTCCTCGGGGACGAAATTTCGGATCTCGAGCTCACGCTCGACCAGCATCGCTAAGGTCGGGGTTTGAACCCGGCCTACGGAAAGTGGCGCGTCGAGCGCCAAGCCGTACGCGCGCGACAGATTCATACCCACGAGCCAATCCGCGCGGCTCCGGCCCAGCGCGGCGTGCGCCAGGTCGTCGTAAGCGCTGGCCGGCTTCATCCGCCGCAAGCCTTCTCGGATCGCGCCTTCGGTGAGCGACGAGATCCAAAGGCGCGACACGGGCCGCTTGCAGCCGGCAGCCTCGTAGATGAAGCGAAAAATGAGCTCGCCTTCGCGCCCCGCGTCGGTCGCGCAGATGACCTGCTGAACGTCCGGCGCGTTCAGCACGCGCTTGACGACCTCGAATTGGTCGCGCGTCGAGTCGAACACCGTGAGCGGCCACCGCTGGGGCAGCAGCGGCAAGTCTTCCCGCCGCCAGCGCTTCCACTCCGGGCGAATGCCCTCCGGCTCGGCGAGTCCGACCAAGTGCCCGATGGCCCAGGTCACTACATAGCCGTTGCCGGAGAGCGTGCCATCACCCCGGCGGGTTGCGCCAAGCACGTTCGCGAGATCGCGCCCCACAGAGGGCTTCTCGGCGACGACGGCGATGGTCATGAACGGCCCTTGTCTACCGCAAATTTCGGGAGATGGACACCGGGCTGGCACCGCGCCGGCCGCCTGCGGTGGCCGCCACTCGGCCGCCACCACAGGGACTCTCCGGGTTTAGCAGTGGTGGGACCGGAATCCGGAAGCTCGCGGTCGCGTCCTCCGGCCTGACGCATTAGAAGGCAGCATGCAGCAGGGCCAAGGCACGGGCTTACTTTCGCGGATGCCGCTCTACGCCCGCATCCTGTTGGGGATGGGGCTGGGGGTCGCGGCCGGGCTCGTCTTCGGACCGTCGACCAAGCCGCTCGACACGATCGCTCAGCTCGTGCTGCGCCTGCTAGGGGCGCTTGCGCCGGCGCTGATCGCGGTGGCCGTCATTCAGGCCATCATCACCGCGGAGATCCGCGGACGCGTGGCCCTGCGCATCGGCTGGCTATTGCTCTCCAACACCACCGTCGCGATTCTCATTGGGCTCGGCGTCGCGAACCTGCTGCGGCCTGGCGCTGGCGCCCATTTGCCGCACCCGGAGCGCGCGCCCGGGGTGGGGACGGACGTGGTCAAGCAACTGCTCGACAACGTGCCGGACAGCTTGTTGCGGCCCTTCGTGGAAAACCGCGTCATCGGCGTGGTGCTCATCTCGCTCGCCTTCGGTATCGCGTGCCGGCGATTGCCGGAGCCGAAGCGGAAGGTCGCCGAGGACTTGGTCGGCCTCGGTTTTTCTGCGGTGCTCGAGGTTCTGTCGTGGGTGATAGCGATCGTGCCGTTCGCGGTGTTCGGCAAGGTCGCGAGCATCATTGGCAGCCACGGATTTCATCCTTTCGTGGCGCTCGGGAAGTTCGTCCTCGCGGTGCTGCTGGCGCTGCTCGCCCAGACCGCGTTCTACCTCGCTAGGATCCGAGTCAGCAGTTGGGTGCGGCCGCTGCCGTTGCTGCGCGGCACGCGCGACGCGCTCGTTCTGGCGTTTTCGACCGGCAGCTCCACGATGACCATGCCCGTGACCTACGATCGGCTCAGATCGCGCGTCGGTTTGCGGGACCAATCCGCCAGCCTCGGCGCGCTCGTTGGCTCCAACTTCAACAACGACGGGACGGCGCTCTATGAAGCGATGGCGGCCTTGTTCATCGCCCAGCTCTTGAACGTGGAGCTCTCGCTCGGGCAGCAGGTCCTCGTGGTGCTCACCTCTGTCGTCGCGTCCGTGGGCGCGGCCGGCATCCCCGAGGCGGGCCTGGTGACGATGACGTTGGTGTTCACGGCCGTGAAGCTACCAACCGAGTACATCGCGCTCCTGCTCACGGTGGATTGGTTTCTGGATCGCTGCCGCACGGTCATCAACGTGATCGGGGACATGACGGTCGCCAGCGTGCTCGACGGCCCGACCAAAGCCGCAGAGGCGGCGAATGATGGGAGCGCTCCGAGCTCCGTGCTCACGTCCAAACCAGAAATTTAGGCGCTTTGGTGACGGGCCGTAGTTAACGGCGTAGGAGTCCGAAGCAGGAGAGAAAATATGGAAACGCGCAGACTCGGTGACATGACGGTCTCAGCCCTGGGCCTTGGTTGCATGGGCATGAGCGACTTTTATAGCGGTCGCGACGACGCGGAGTCGCTCGCGACCGTGGACCGCGCCCTCGAGCTGGGAGTCACCTTGCTCGATACCGCGGACGCCTACGGCCCCTTCACGAACGAAGAGCTACTGGGGCGCGCGCTGCGCGGCAAGCCCCGGCAAAGTTACGTTCTCGCGACCAAGTTCGGCCTCGTGCGCGGCCCGCGGCCGGAAGATCGCGGCTTCAATGGCCGGCCCGAATACGTACGACAGTCGATAGACGGCAGCTTGAAGCGGCTCGGTGTCGACCATGTGGATCTGTACCAGTACCACCGCGTGGATCCGAACGTGCCGATCGAGGAGACGATCGGCGCCATGGCGGAGCTAGTGCAGGCAGGCAAAGTGCGCAGCCTCGGCCTATCCGAGGTGAGCGCGGCCACGCTGCGCAGGGCGAACGCGGTCGCGCGCATCAGCTCCGTGCAATCGGAGTACTCGTTGTGGACGCGTGAGCCGGAACAAGACGGAGTGCTCGACGCCTGCCGCGAGCTCGGCGTCGGCTTCCTCGCGTACAGCCCGCTCGGGCGAGGCTTTCTCACCGGTCAACTCAAGCGCTTCGAGGACTTCGCCCCTGACGACTACCGGCGCTTTTCTCCCCGTTTTCAGGGCGAAAACTTCGAAAAGAACCTGCAGCTCGTGGCGCGAGTGGAGGAGCTTCGCAAAGGTCGTGGCGCGAGCGCGTCGCAGGTCGCGCTCGCCTGGCTGCTCGCGAAAGGGCCCCACGTCGTCCCCATCCCCGGGACCAAGCGTCGCAAGTACTTGGAAGAGAACGTCGGGGCGGCCACGCTCACGCTCACACCGGGCGAGCTCGAGCAGCTGGATGAAGCGTTCCCGCTCGGAGCCGCCGCGGGCACGCGTTACCCCGAGGGCATGATGGGCAGCCTCGCCCGCTAGCGCAGCGCAGGTGACCTGCGGTCAACAATCGCTACGCGATCGTCCGCTGCGCGGACTAGTGCTTCAAGGCTCCTCGTGCTCGCGGTCTCGGGCGGCGAGCGCGAGATGCAGCGCGTCGTAGCCAAAGCGTTGGCGCACGCCGTCCACCACGCGGTGAACGGGCCCGTGATCGTCGAACAAGGAAAGCTGCCTTTCTACCTCCAGGTTGGAAAGGCGAATGCCGAGGAGGCGAATAGCGGTGCGGCGCTCGCGGTGCTTTCGGAAAAGGTCCTGCACCACTCGGTACACTTCCAGCTCCGAAGCCGTGGCCGCGAACGTCCGCGAACGCTCCAGCGTTTCGAAGTCTGCGTAGCGCAGCTTGAGGGTGACGGTGCGCGCTTTCACGCCGCGCGTGCGAGCGCGGTAACAGACCCGCTCGCACAGCGAGCACAACATGGCCTGAATGCTGGCCGGATCCCGGACGTCCTCGCGGAAAGTGCGCTCGTTGGAGATGGTGCCGAGCGTTTGGCCTTGCGGGTCGAACTCTTGAAACGCGGGCCTTTCGCGGCCAAGCTCGTGACCGCCTTGGCCTCGGCAAGCGCGCTGGAGCGGCTCCGCCCAAGCGCCCAGGACGCCCTGCAGCGTGGAAAGAGGCGCGGTCATCACGTCTCTCAATGTCTTCATGCCGAGCGCGGTGAGCTTCTCCTCCGCCACCGGCCCGATGCCGGGGAATTTACGGACCGGTAACGGCGCCAAGAAGCTCTGCTCTGCGCCGGCCCGCACCATCAGCACCCCGCGGGGCTTGGCGGCGCCGCTCGCTACCTTCGCAACAGAGCGGCTCGTGGCGATACCGGCGCTGGAAGGCAAACCGACGCGCGTTTGAATCTCGTCCGTCAGTCGCCGCACCGTGCGCTCTATCGTGGCGTCCGGGCCGTCGTCCCCGGGGACGAAGTACAGGCTCTCGCACCCGGAGAAGTCCAAGAACATTTCGTCGATGCTCGCGATCTGCGACACGGGCGTGTAACCCTCCGCGATCTGCCGTACCCGCGCGGAGTAGTCCCCGTAGATTCCGTGGCGCGTCGGCACGTAGACCGCTCGCGGCGCCAAACGGTAGGCTTCGGTCAACGACATGCCCGAGCGCACCCCGAGCGCGCGCGCCTCGTAACTCGAGGAGGTGACGACCCCGCGTTGACCCGGGAGCGCTCCGACCACGACGGGCTTTCCATTCAGGCTCGGATCCAGCAGCCGCTCGACCGACACGAAGAACGTGTCCAAATCCAAGCAGCAGAGGCGAGGAGCCGGTAGGGCCATGGCACTCGCGCAGCCTATACTGATAGTCCGTTCAGGTAAATCGGATCGACGCCGCTAGTGGCGATTCCAGCCGCGTCAGCCCGCCCCTTAGTCGAAGACGAACGCCGTCGCCCGCGCGCTGTCGCGCTCGCCGAACGTCGCCGCGAATCGGCGCAGGTGCTCGTATGGCTCGGTCGAAAGCACCTGCCGAAACTCCAGGTGAGTGAGCAGGCAGTACAGCGCGACCTCCAGGTAGCTGAGGTCGCGGGCAGGAAGCGCTTCGAGCACCGCATCTACGTTTTGGTCCAGCCAACGCAGCGTGCCGGTGAGGCTTTCACGGCGCTTGGTAGCGAGCGCGCTTTGCGGAGCATCGTTCATGATGAGCTCCACTTCGGTGGCCATGGCCTGCAGCGTGAGCTCCTGCACATTGGCTAAGGTGGCTCCGTGTAGTTGCTCCGGCCACACGACCCGCCGCGGCGTTCGGGCGTGCCGGGCGAGCTCCCGGCAGATGTTGAGCGACCCGTACCAGGTTCCGCTCGGCGCGATGAGACTCGGGAGGCGCAGCGCCGGGTTGCCGCTGTACGCGGCGCTCTCCAGCGCCCGTAGGTCCTTGACGATGTGGAACGTGTAGGCGACGCCCAACTCTTGCGCGAAGAGGCGCGTCACCCGCGTAAAGTGCGAGCTGGAACGGCCGACGAGGGTCAAAATCGGAGCGGTCACGTGTCGAGCATGCCTCAAAGACGCAGCGATTACCGCCGTCGCCGGACACGGCAGCGAGGTGGCGGCAACGTGGCGCGTTTGGAGGCTCGCAGGGGCGGTGGCATTTGCCGCTGGGGGTCTCCTGTCGGCGGTAGCCGGGGCCCAGACGCAGGAAGCGACACGTGCCGCCGCTCGTCAATCGCGAGCAGCCTCAGCCATCGCCACACGGACTTCGACGCTCGCGCCTGCGCGCAAGGCACGGGTGCGCCGGTGAGCGAGCAGGTCATTCCGCTGGGCGAGAAATCGGTCGGCCGCTACCTCATGATTCGGCAGACGGGCAGCTCGGAAACCTGGTGGAGCATCGCCGAGCTCGACGTGGCGTGCCACGACTGATCAACGTTTGCCCGGCGATGACTTGGCGCAGCTCGCGCCCAGCGGGAACCCAGCGGGCGGCGACTGCTTGAGGCGCTGCTCGACCGCGGCATTGTATCGCCCGTCTTCGTTGATCTTGTCCTCCGGATGGTTGCGGTTCCAAAGCTTTTGAAATGCCATCACGTCCGTGCCCGCGTTCTGCGCGGCGCCGCCGCCGCGGTAGTCGAAATGCACGCGGTCGCTCGGACCGAGCCATTTGAACTGCTGCGCTTCGAGGACCGGTCGCCACGTCCCCGCCTCGGCGATGTCAAGGGCCGTGCCGATCTCGTGGTTGCTCTCGCCGGGCGGCGTCGCGAGCGGCACGCCGCACCGCTTCGTCGCCGACCAGCGCCACACCAAGTACTGCTGGGCGACCGTACGAAGTGCGCTGTTGATGGTCATCTTCTGCTTCGGCTTGGAGTCCAGCGCTTTCAATAGTCGGTTCTTCGCTTCTAGCTCCAAGTACGGAAACACCTGCGAGGCGATGACGAGGTTGGGACGGCTCGGCAGCGGTACGAACTGATTGGGCTTGATGCAGCGCGCCTGGGCGATGATTTGACGGCTCAGGCCGTCGACGCTGGCGGTGGTGCAGCTCTCCACCGCCGCCTGAGCCACGGTCGTGTACGCCCTAGGGGGCGTGGGCTTCGCGGGCTGGCGCGGCTCACCGTCATCGCTCTCATAGTCCAGCGCGTCGCCCTCGGTGACGAGCGGGAGCGGAACCTCCGGCGCGCCCGGCGCCGCGGGCGGCGTGGCCGCAACCGGAGGCGCGGAGCTGGTCGGTGGGGGAGAGCCTACCTTCGCGCGCTGCCGATCACTGCTGACCATCGATGCCACGGCCAGCGCGATCACACCGCACAGAGCAACACAACCAAGCCCGAGCGCGAGGTTGCGATTCTGCTGCAACCAGGGCCGCCCGGCCTCCGGCGCGCGGCGGTGCGGCTCGGGCTCCGGGAGCCTAGGATCGTCGCTGCCGCCATCGTCAGCCATGAGGCCCCGCCCGGTACCGCGATCTGCGCGAACGGGCAAGCCGAGGCGCGAATTGGCGTCACGGGCCTAAGCCGGCGCGACGGCGTCGTGCAAGCCCTGCCACCGAGGCCAGGAGCGCGAGCGCGGCCACTCCGCGGCCCGTGCCGCCCCCGGGCACGCTGCAATTGCAGGCTTGCTGCTCGGTGCTCACCGGCTTGTTGCCATTGCCTGCGCTCGCGCCACCGGAGGCGCTCGCGCCACTGCCGTTCGCGCCGAGCCCGCCCGGGTCGATGGTGAGGGTCCCCGCGACCCCCATGCCGTCCGTGCCTCCCGACGCGCCGTTCGGATCCGCGATGCATTCGCCCATCGAGCACAGCTGGCCCTCCGGGCAGATTACGTCCGCGCAGTTGTCCTTGCATTCACCGGCCGCGCAATGCGTGCCGGCGGCGCACGTCTTGTTCTCGCAGCCGGACTCGACGCACAGCTTGGCGCCCGACGTTTCCGGCGTCACCGCGCACACCGTGCTGTCCGTGCACGCCGAGCATTCGCAGGAGGTGCAGACGCCGAGCACGCACGCGAAACCTTCGTCGCATTCGATCCCGACGCACGGGTCCACGCAACCGCCGTTGCGGCACGCCCGGCCGTGCGGGCACGTCACCCCCGTGCAGCTGTCCACGCATTCGCCGCCTTGGCACACCTTTCCGGCTTCACACGTGACGTCCCGGCACGCCGCTTCCACGCACACACTGCCGGGGCCGCACACGCGCCCCGTCGGGCACTTGAACTCGTTGCTGCCGCACTTGGGCACGCACACGCCCGCGCTGCACACCTCACGGTCGCCGCAAAGCGCGTCGCCTTCGTCCACGCTGCCGTCGCAGTTGTCGTCCAGCGCGTTGCAGACCTCGTTCGTGGGCTGCAGCGTCTGCACGCAAGCGATGACGCCCTTCTTGCACTGCAGGACGCCGTCTGCACAAACGCCGAGCATCTCCGTTTTGCACGGCTGTCCGCCGCCGCCACACTGCACGCCCGACACCGAGAACAAGAAGTCGTCGAAGTCGTTGTCGCCGCCTTGAGCCGGCAGATCCTCCCAGCCGAAGTAGAAGGTGTTCTTCTTCGCGACGCTCTCCCAAGTGAGAACGTTGTAGTAGGTCTGAGCGGCGGAGCTGCCCGCGTTCAGCGCGTGTTGGGTGAAGAACTGGAACTTCGCGTCGCCTTTGACGGCGTGGGTCACGGGATCGATCGAGATCTGCCCGTCCGTCGACACCAGAAAGAATCCGATTTGTCCGCCCTTGTAGCGGCCCGCCGCCGCTTCCGCGCCGAGATCCAGCACCACGGGCGGGACCGCCGCGAGCTCGGCGCCGGTTTTGAAACCGGTCGCGTAGAACATGCCGTACAGCTCGGCCTGAGTCGGTTTCAAAAACTTGCCGGGCGTGGACGGGTCTTCGCGCACGTTGTACCAGCCGAACACGTCCGAAATGGACCCGCCCTTGACGATGGGGGTGAACGTCAGCTGGCACGTGGGCTGAAACGTCTCGGGGGCGACGAGCGCGTCTTTCTGAGCGTCGATGAGCGAGGGATCGGCCTCGGACTCGTCCAGGCAGACCTCGACGTTCTTGTCGGCGCACGTCGTGATGCCGCCCTGGAGCGCGGGGATCACCGTGGTGCCGTTACTCGGTTGCGTGACCGCCGCCGCTAGCGACGACACCGAAAGACTCATGGCCACGATTGCCCAACTGGCTTGTTTCAACCAACGCGACATGAGCTGTGAGTGTGCTCTCTGACGCTTGGTGATACGTCCAAAATCGTAGTCAAATCTCGAAATTTACTGCGTTTTGGAGCTGCGGGCTGGATGTCGTCGGCAGGGGGCTATAAGCCTGGGCGAGCATGCGCGATACGGCAGACTTGGCTCGGTTGGACGGCGTGGCTCAAGCCGAGCTCGTCCGCCGCGGCGAGGTCTCGGCCGCGGAACTGTTCGCCGCCGCGGTGTCGCGCATCGAGCGCCTCAATCCATTGCTGAACGCGGTCGTGAGCGTCGCCGAGCGTGCGAGCCCTCCCGCGCGCGGGCCGTTCGAGGGGGTGCCGTTTCTGGTCAAGGACTCCACGCCTTGGCCGGGGCTGCGCTGGTCGATGGGCTCGCGCCTGTTCGCCCACCAGACAACCCAGCGGCAAAATCCTTACGGTGAGCTGCTCTCGAAGTGCGGCCTGGTCTGCGTCGGTAAGAGCGCCACGGCGGAGCTCGGCCTGTTGTCGAGCACGGAGACGCTGCTCGAAGGCGCGACTCACAACCCTTGGCGCTTGAGTCATTCGGCTTCCGGATCTTCCGGAGGGAGTGCAGCCGCGGTGGCGGCCGGTCTGGTGCCGCTCGCGCACGCGAACGACGGCGGCGGCTCGATTCGTCACCCGGCATCCGCGTGCGGCGTCTTTGGCTTCAAGCCAAGCCGCGGACGCACCACGACGGCGCTGCGCGGCTCGGAGTTCGCGGCGATGACCTCCGACCATTGCATCAGCCGTTCGGTTCGGGACAGCGCGCTGTTCCTCTCCGTCACCGAGGACGGGACGACGTACCCAGCCGTCGGTTACGTGACCGAGCCGCAGTCGCGGCGGCTGCGCGTGGCGGCGTTCACGCGCACCATGGTCGGAGCGGAGCCGGAGAGCGCGGTGCAAGCCGCGTTCGACGACGCGGTCCGGTTGTTGTCCGAGCTCGGTCACCGGGTGGAGCTAGTCCAGGCGCCCCTTTACGACTCCGATTCGCTGATCGACGCCTTTTACCTCGTCGTGGGCGCGGCCGTGTCGGGCGTGGTCAAGCTGCTGGATCATCAACGCGGCTCGCCCGTGCAGACGCACGAGCTCGAGCCGTTCAGTTGGGACTTGCTTTCGCGGTTCGAAGCCGTCCCGGACGCGCTCGTCGCCGCGCGCGGCGCCTTCCGTCGTGCGGCGCGGACTTATCTAGACGTGGCGAGCCCTTTCGACGTCGTCTTGACGCCGACCCTTTCCATGGCGCCTTGGCCCCTCGGCTACCTCTCACCCCTGCTCGACGCCGATGAGCTGATCGCTAGAACGGCGCGCGCCGTCGGCTACACCCCGATCCACAACGTGGTCGGCTCGCCGGCGATGTCCGTGCCGCTGTACTTTCCGGAGGATGGATTGCCGATCGGGGTCCAGCTCGCGGCGGCGCCGGGCGCGGACGGCTTGCTGCTGGCGCTTGCCCACGAGCTGGAGCAAGCGCGGCCCTGGCGCGACCGCTGGCCGCTCTACTCCGCGCCGGGGTTGTTCAATCTTGAGTCGCCGGATCCCAACCTGTAACGAGACCCTCCTCCAGCGCGTCCAGCTGCTGCATGGCGGTCGCGTCCAGCGCGAAGTCGAACAGCGCGGCGTTTTCCTGGATGCGTGAGGGCGTGACCGACTTAGGCAAAAGCACGAAGCCCTTCTGCAGGCCCCAGCGGAGCAGGACCTGGGCCGGGCTCTTGCCGGTGAGCTCCGACAGCGCCACTAACGTGGGGTGGTTCAGGCGCTGGCCCCGCGTGAGGGGGCTGTAGGCCTCGAGCGCAATGCCGAGCTCCTGGCAACGCGAGACGGTCTCGCGGCGTTGCAAGAACGGCGTTAGCTCTATTTGGTTGGCGGCGGGTAGCACCTTCGCCGCGCTTTCCAGCTCGCGCAGGTGCGGAGCCAAGAAATTGGATACTCCGATCGAACGGGCGCGCTTTTCCGCGTAGAGCTTCTCCAAGGCGCGCCAGGACTCCAGCCGAAGCTCGGGGACGGGCCAATGGATCAAGAACAAATCCAGGTAGTCGAGCTTCAACCGCCCGAGCGTGGCATCGAACGCCTTGAGGGCGGCGTCGTAGCCGTGGTCCTTGTTCCACAACTTGCTGGTGACGAACAGTTCCTCTCGCGGGATGGCGCTCTCGGCGATCGCGACGCCCACCTGCGGCTCGTTACCGTACACGGCCGCCGTATCGACGTGACGGTAGCCGGCGGCCAGCGCCGCCGCGACAGCCGACTTGGTTTTCCCGCCCGACTGCCACACGCCGAGGCCGACCTGCGGGATCTTCGCGCCGCTGTTCAGGGTGACGAACGTCGTCTTCACGTCTTCGGACATGGGCGGGAGCCTACACGAGCTGGCAGGCGCTGGCTCGGGGGGGCCGAGAGCCTTGCCGCAGCGTCATACCGCGGCGGGCATAGGATGTCGGTTCGTCCCGGCGCTCTCCGGCAGGCAACCTAGGCCGGCGAGAGTCTCGCGCAAGGCTTGGGCGAGCGGAGTGTGCGGCTCTTCACCGAGGAAGCGGACGAGCTTGCGGTTATCTAGCAAGAGCGGGCGCTGCCACAAGTAGCGCATTTCCAACATTTCACGGAAGGTGACGATGAACGGCGCAAGCGCGTAGATGACGAGCCAGGGAAAGCGACGAATTGCCGCCGTGGGCGCTCCGGCGGCGCGTCGCGTCGCGTTTGCCATTTCCCCGCCACGCTCGAAGCCGTGCCCGCCGAAGTGGAACACCTCGAAGGCCGCGAGCTCGTCGTTGCGCTCCAGCAAGCAGGCGATGGTCTTCGCCAGGTCGGGCAAGTAGGCCCAGGCGTGAGCGGCGTCGTGTCGACCGGGGTACGTGACCGAGCCCAGCGTTTTGCCGGGTTTGACGAGCCCCTGGCTGAACCAGCTGTTGCCAGCGTGTGGCCCGAAGAAGTCGCCCGCGCGCACGATGAGCACGGAAACACCTTCTGCGGACGCTTGGCGCAGCCGCTCTTCCATGGCGACGCGAATCTTTCCTTTGCGCGTGACCGGCCGCTGCGGCGCGCTCTCGTCGACGAGAGTGGGCACGTCGGGGCCGAAGTTGTAGACAGTGCCGGGTAGCACGAGCCGCGCGCCGTTGGCACGGGCGGCGGCGATGCTGCTCTCCAACATGGGGAGCGCGAGGCCCTTCCAGTTCTTGTAGCCGGGAGGGTTTACGGCGTGCACGACCACGCTGGCTGAAGCGGCGGCTTCGACGACTTGCTTCGTATCCAGAGCATCCCCGCGCAGCCATTCGACGCCGGCCAAGCGCGGGAAGTCGCGCCGAGCGCGCTCGGGGTTGCGCGTGACGGCGCGCACGGTCCAGCCAGCGGCGAGGAGGGCCAAAGTGGTTTCACTGCCGACGCCGCCGGTGGCGCCTAAGACGAGAGCGATACGATTCATGGTGTTTGCCTCGGTTTGGCGCGGCTGACCGCGCTCACGAGTAAGAAGATGCGTCCAATCGCTCTTGAACGGAATTAGCGAAGAGGCAATAGCTGCTATACATTTACGTATGGCAAGCGCGGAGCCGGGTTGGGAGCTTTATCGGACATTCTTGGCCGTCGTGCGGGAACGGAGCTTGTCGGGAGCGGCCCGCGCGCTCGGGCTGACGCAGCCCACGGTGGGTCGACACGTGGACGCGTTGGAGGAGGCGCTCGGAGCTTCCTTGTTCACGCGGTCTCAGACCGGGCTGCTCGCGACGGCAAGCGCGATAGAGCTCGCGCCTTACGCCGAGGCAATGGCGAGCGCCGCGAGCGCGCTCCGTCGCGCGGCGTCGGGTGACGCGGAGGAGGAGCGCGGCGCGGTGCGGGTGACGGCGAGCGAGATGATCGGGACGGAGGTGTTGCCGCGCGCGTTTGCGGAGCTGCGCGAGCTGCACCCGCGCATCGACGTGGAGCTGGTGCTTTCCAATCGCTCGGAGGACCTGCTGCGCCGGGAAGCAGACATTGCGGTGCGCATGGTCAAGCCGACGCAAAGCGCACTCTTGGCGCGCAGAGTCGGCGTCTTGCGCCTGGGGCTGCACGCCGCCCCGCGGTACCTGCAACGGCACGGCACGCCGCGTAACGCGGAGGAGCTTCAACGCCACGCGTTCATCGGCTTCGATTCTCGCGCTTCCGTGCGGCGCGTGCCGGCTCTGGGCCTAGAGCTTCGGCGGGAGCTATTCGCGTTTCGATGCGACAGCGACATCGGTCAGTACGCCGCCATCAAAGCCGGCTTCGGCATCGGTGTGTGCCAAGTGGCGCTCGCGAAACGGGACGGCCTGGTCCCGGTGGTGCTCCAAGACCTCCCGCTGAACTTCGAGCTCGGCGTCTGGATCGCGATGCACAAGGACCTGAAGAGCACCCGGCGGATGCGCGTGATGTTCGAGCACCTCGCGACCGCCCTCTCACGGCACGTGGCGCTGGAAAAGAGCTGACAATGGTGAAAAGCTATTGCCGCATCCGCGATGCCCCGCTCCCACGCTTACCCGCCTGACCTCGCGCGCTTCGTGGAGGCCAATTGGCCCTCGCCGTCGCGCCTTGCACTTTCGTCCGAGCTCTTCGAAGAAGCGCTCGCGGTGGCGTTCCACGCTTCGCTCACCGCGGAAGAAGCTCGGCCCACGCGCTTTCGGCTGCTCCTCTCCGCGCCGGAGAACTTGCCCCCCGCCGGCGCACCCAAGCAGGGCGTTTTGAGGCTCCTGCTGGAGGAGCCTCGCGCCCTCACGGTAGCCGAGGTGCGTCGCCTCGCGCCGGTCGCGCCGTTCGAGACGTCGCTCATCGGCGCGAGCGAGCACGAAGGCAAGCTCCGTATCTGGGGCGTCGCGCACTCCGGGCCGGCTTGGCTGGCGCCGACGTGGGGCGGCCGCGGCGTGGTCCCCAACTGGAGCTACGATCCAATCGTGCACGTCACCGGTCCCGGGCACGTGGCGGTCCGCTGCGCGGGCAAGCTCATCGGAGCGATCGAGCGCGGCCTCGTCGTGGACGCGACCTTGGACGTGTTCGATTCGCAGTGGCTCAAAGCCATGTTCGCGCGCGAGCGCGAGGAGGCGCGCGCGCTCCACGCCGCCTCCCAAGTAGGCATGGAGACGCCGACCGACGCCGAGCACTCGCTCATCAGCAAAGTGGGCCAGCACATGCTGCGGCGAGCGATTCAGCTCGTGCGCGGGGCTCACCACGGCGGCCTCGTCTTGATTTTGGACACGGAAGGGGACGGCGCGTGCCGGACTAGCGGCTTGAGGCTCAAGTATCCGATGTTCCAGGACGAGCCGTCGCACCGCTATCGCACGCTACTTCTGCGGATTTTGCAGGCCGTAGCCGCTACCAGCCGCAAGTCTTCCGTCGGGTGGTTGGATTTCTCTTCCAGCGAGGACGCGCGGTTCGCCGAGCTGGAAGCAGAGGTATTCGAGCTGAGCCGCGTGCTGGCGAACCTCACCGCGATCGACGGCGCGCTGGTGCTGGACAAGCGCTTCGGTATCTTGGGCTTCGGCGCAGAAGTCTCGGCCGAGCTCCCGTCTCCCGAGGAAGTGTATCGGGCTTTGGACACGGAGGGCGCGGAGCGGCAAAGCGAGAGCGTGGAGAACGTCGGTACCCGCCACCGCGCCGCCTACCGTTTCGTGAATGACCACCCGGGGGGCCTTGCCGTGGTCGTCTCACAAGACGGCGGCGTCACCTTCGTCGCCAACCACGGCGGCAAGGTCGTTTTCTGGGAGCAATCGGTCAGCCCTTGAAGTCCGCGCAGAATGCCGCGTCGGCTTCATGATGACTGACTACCCGCCCGCGCCTACGCGGTCGCGGCTGAAGATGCCCTCGGGCAAGCTCCCTTTGCAGCCCAGCACGTAGGTGAGCCGCCCCGCCCGCGCCTTCAGGCTGCCAACGTGAAAACGGTAGCCTTCCGTTTCGAGCCCGCTCGCGAGCTCGCGCAGCTCGGCCTTCGTGTAGCTGCGTAGGCACGAAACGATGCCATCGAACACGATGAGCGGCACCGCGATCGGCACCAGGTAGGTGAGCAGCAAGCGCCAGAGCCGAAAGGGGCGGACGAATGGCGTGAGCAAGAGCACCAATACGGGCACGAAGAGCAGCATGCCGAGCACGGCGGGGAAGGAACGCTCCGTCGCTTCCACGATCAAGATCGGCGCCCGCCGCTCCGAAGCGTCGCGCAGGATGCCGCGCGCGTCTGCAGGCGTGAAGTGGTGAAAGCAGTCGAATAGCGTGCGGACGCCCTCGAGCCGCGCCGGCACGTGTCGCGCGTCGATCGGCTCGCGCTCACCGACGACGCGTACTCCGCTGCGTGCGGCCGCGGCCGTGAACGCCTCGTGGTTGGGAAACAAGTCGCTGAGCACGACTTGGACCTCCACCCCTCGGCGCCTCATCCCTTCAGCGAGCTCGACGACCGGTCCGGTGCCGCCCGAGCACAAATCCACGATCGTGCGCTGCTTGCTCACGGTGAGGGCGAAAGCGAGCAGCGACTCGACCGGCTCGAAGGCGCGAAAGACGCGCCCCACGGTATGCAAGTAGTCGGTGGCGAGGCGGCGGACGACGCTGGGGCAGCCGGCCAGCTCGTGAATTTCGAAAGCCTGAACGCGAGCCATCTCCCCCGGGTTTAAGGGGAAGGCCGGCGAAAGTCTTGGCTTCGGACGCCGCGGAGCGTTGGCCTGAGACGCCAGGTCAGCTCGGTGCGGCGGCGGCCGCCGAACGGAGCCGCTTTTTATGCTCCCCGGGCGTGGTGCCGTTCCAGCGCACGAACGCGCGATGGAACGCCGTCTGGTCACCGAAACCAAGCGCAAACGCGACCTCCGCCACGGAGGTTGCGGGGTCGGCCAGCAGCTGGAGTGACAACTCTCGACGAGCGTCGTCCAGCAAGCTCACGAAGGAGGTGCCGTCGGCCGCGAGCCTGCGCTGCAAGGTGCGCGGCGGTAGCGAAAGCCTCGCCGCGCACGCCGTGAGCGTACAGTCCTCGACTTCCCCGCGAACGAGCACTTTGACCAGCTCGCTGCGGACTCGCGCCCCCAGCCCCGCGCCGGACGGCAGCTCGCTCGCTAGCTCGCGGGCGTGACGCTCCACCAACCTTTCGAGCAGGGCGTCGGCGGTGCGCTGCGGCAAATCCAGCGCGGTGCGGGGCAAATCCAGCGTGTTGTCTGCGGCCGCCCAGCGGGGCGCAATCCCGAAGAAGCGTCGGTGCTCGCTCTCTGATGGGGGCGCTTCGTGACGAAAGCTCACCTGGGCCGCGTTCAGCGGCTGGCCCGTGGTCGCCCGCGCGGTTCCCAAAATCCAAGCGAAGGCGAGCTCGATGGCCGGCGCAGCGCCGGGACCTATTCCGATCGGCGGTCGGTGCGTGAAGCGCGCCACGTCGGCCAGGGTCGTGAGCGTGGTCGCGGGCACGCCGTGAAACACGCGCTCGAAAGCGACTAGCCGCCCCAGGCCGACGCCGAGCGTCGGCGCGCTGTGCACCAACTTTGCCCCCAAAGAAGCGGGCGGCCCGGCGCACGCCAGCTCCGCCAGCCACACGCCGAAGTGCGGCAAGCCCGTGAGCGCCGGCAGCTCTGCCCACAAGGCCAGCACGGACGCGGCCGGCACGCGTGCGTCCACGTCGGCCCCGAGCGCCGTCGTTAGGCCGTGTCGGCCGAGCACCGCGGCGACGTCGAGGCCGCGCGCCTGCGCCCCCGCGGCCAGCAACCATACCGCTTGCACCGAGACAGTGGCGGCATCGACGACCGAAGAGCGCGTCATGGGTGGCCGCAAGCTTAGCAAGCGGCCGGCCTTGACGGCCTCCTTGCTTGGCACTAGTTAACCCAAAGGTTATTTAACCCAACGGTAAATCATGACCGCGGTCGACCCCCTCAGCGCTACGTTTTCTGCCCTCGCGGACCCCACGCGCCGCGGCATATTGGCTCGTTTAGCGCAAGGAAAGGCGACCGTCGGTGAGCTAGCCCAGCCCTTCGACATCAGCGGGCCCGCCATCACCAAACACCTGAAGGTGTTGGAGCTTGCCGGGCTCATCCAGCGCGGGCGCGACGCGCAGTGGCGCCCTTGTCAGTTGCAGGCCGCGCCGTTGGAGCACGCGGCCCAGTACCTCGAGAGCTACCGGCGATTCTGGAGCGAGAGCTTCGACCGCCTGACGGACTACCTGCGCCTCCAAACGGCGCCCCTGGAAAGCCCCAAGAAGGACCATGGAAAAACCAAACGAAAGCGACGCTAATCACCTGCGCATCGA
>JAQSWN010000107.1 GCA_029266615.1 Polyangiaceae bacterium | reverse complement strand
GGCGAAGCGGAACCCGGAAAATACCATCAGCGAAGAGCCGACGATGACGAGCGCGCGCGCCGACTCCAGCGCCGCCATGGACGTTTGCACGCGCGGCGCGGGCACGTTCTCTCCGAAGAAAACGACGTCCGGCTTGAGGACGCCGCCGCAGGCTGCGCACGGCGCGACCCGAAAGCGCGCGTAATCCACGTCCAGCTCGACGTCGCCGTCCGCACGGACGACGAACTTTTCGCCGACGAAGCTCGGGTTGTCTTCTACCAGGCGAGCTTGCAGCTCCTCTCGCGGTGAGAGTTGCTTGCAGTCCAAGCAGACCACGCGGTCCAACCGGCCGTGAAGGTCCACCACGTCTCGGCTGCCGGCTGCGCTGTGCAGGCCATCCACGTTTTGCGTGACGAGCAGCCGCAAGCGGCCTCTTCGCTCCAGCTCCGCGAGCGCGGTGTGGGCCGCGTTGGGCCGCGCCCGCGCCATGCGCGCCCAGCCAACCATGCTGCGGGCCCAATAACGCTGCCGAGCCAACGGAGTGGCCGTGAATTCCTTGAACTGCATCGGCGCGCTTTGCTTCCAGCGCCCCTCTTCATCGCGGTACGCGGGGATGCCAGAGTCCGTGCTCACCCCCGCGCCCGTGAGCACGACGACGTCGCCCGCCGCCAGCAAGGCCGCGAGCGCCGACACGTCAGGTTCCGACATGCCTAGGGTGTAGCAGGCGGCCAGCGCACGCCCAGGCCCTGGTGCGGTGACCCCGCCATGAGCCGCACGTCGTCAGCCGGATCAGGGAGTTTTTCCCAAGTGTTCGCGTTCTGGTCGGGCGCTTTGCCGCTGTTGTCGGCGAGCGCGCGGTAGAGCACCCCCTGGTGCACCACCACCGCCCCCGCCTCGTACGTCACGGCTCGATTGTCGGGGCTGAGCGTCGCGGTCGCGGTCCACCACTCGAGCTTTCGCACGTCTTCGTCCAATTCCGGCAGCATGAAGTCGCGGAATTGCACGGCTTGCACTTCGGCCAGGGTGTTGTCGCTCTCGATCACGCTCGGGAACTTGTAGAGGATGAACGGGAACGTCGCATCCGCGGTGTTGCCTCGCAGCACGTGCGGGTTGGGCGAATTCGACCCGACCCCGAAAACCTGCACCGGCGCGTTCGCGTCCGGGTACACCGTATCGTAATCGAAGTTGAAGCCCCGAAAGACGTTGCGCAAAAACTCGATGGTCACGCCGGTGTCCTTCGCGTGCGTGTAGACGCCGCCCGAAGAGGTGTCCGAGAAATAGTTGTCGGCGAAGGAAACTTTGTCCTCCGCCGCCCGCGGATCACCGTCCACCACGGTCGGAAAGAACTCGACGAACAAGTCGCCGGTACCGACGACGATATTGTGGTCGAAGGAGCCGCTCCCGTAGCGCTGCCCGTACTGGACGTTGCCGTCCTGGTACTGCTGGAACGCCGAGCGCCAGCGTACCGCGCCCGGCCCGAACACGTTGTGATGCACGGAAAGGCCGTCCCCCTGCTGACCGATTTGAATCGCCTCTGTACCAGTGCGAAGGAAGCGGTTGTCGTAGATCTGCAGGTTTTCGAACGCGTGCTGCGGCTGCATCTGCGTGCTGCCGAAGTAGACGCCTTCCGAGCCGGTGTCGTGAATGTACAAGTCGTGCACCTTCACGTTTTTCATCGTGGCCGCGCCGTCGTTGTCGGTCTTGGCGACGATGCCGGCGAACTCCGCCCGCGCCACCTCCAAGCAGTCCAGCTCGAAGTCGCTTGCTTTGCCGCCGATGGACAGCCCGGTGAGGCCTTCCTTGCTGAACGCGTCGTCGATCAAAAAGCCGTAACTGCCTTGGCTGTGCGCGTAGGCGCCCTCGGCGTGACCGCGAAACTCCGCGTCGCCCGTCTTGCTGGTCGGGTCGTAGCGACCGGTGAGGATCCAATTCGTCCCGCCGCCGAGCGACATCACGTAATTGGCAGCCTGACCGCCGACTCTCACTTGCCCGCCCCGGTTCGTGATCACGAGCGGCCGCTCCGGCGTGCGCTCCGGCAACTTGCCGAGCAAAATCGTTTTGTATTCGCCGGCCGGAACGTAGAGCCGATCCAACGTCGTAAAGTCCACTTCCGGAAAGCTCGCGACGAGGTCCGGGTAGTAGATCTCGGGCTTGCCTCCCGGCAGCGTGAAGGTGTTCTCCGGCTCTTCGCCGAAACGCCCGTACGTCGGCTCGAAGCTGTCGTCCCCACCGGTGCTTGGGGTAGCGCCCGCTCCGCTCGTGCCGGCGCTCGTCCCTCCGCTGCCGTTACCGCCGCGCGGCCCGCCAGCCTCCCCAGCTTCTGCGGCTGCGCCTGCCTCTGAAGGCGCGCCGCCGCTCGGTTCCCCACTCTTCGGGCCGTCCCCCCCGCCGCAGCCGAGCAAGCCGGCGCACACCGCCGCGGCGAGCCCGAGCCTCAACGCCGCCCCTTGAAGCCCATCATGTTCTGCACGGCGGCTTCACTCGCCTCCGCGACCGCGCCTTGCTCGCGCACTTCGTCCGCGCACGACTCGCACAGCTTCTTCGTCTTACCGTCGACCTTGATGGTCTGGAGCTCGTCGGCGTCTTCGCCGCATGATTTACAGGTGGGCATGAGTTCGTCTCCGTAGCGTACACGGGGCGGTGAGGAGCCGCCACGCCGTGGTCAGGGGTGGGAAGAGCTACTTGAAGCTGCGGAAATTGCCGCGCATCGTGGGTCCGGCGTTCTCGTTGTAGTCCGCGCCGATGAGCAGACCGGCCACACCATCGGGCGCGACCGACAACAATCTGACCACCGTCCGGAGCTTGCAACGTAACGGCTCGCCATGATGATGAGGAGGTAGCTGTTCACTCTCCGAGTTGCCCAGCGCTGCCGTCCACGTAACCCAAGAGGAGCTACCGTTAGCCGCAAGCCCTCCCGGCGTGGTCAGTCTGGCGCTACCGAGCGTTTTGGGGTCGCCGACCTCGATGGGCGCCGCGAACTGCTTGGCGCTGGTGTAGCGGCTGGCCATGAGGTGGTACTCGTAGTTGATAGTACCTATCCAAACCGCCATGGCCCCTCGCCCAAGTCTCGGTGCCATGTGCCCTTCCGCCCGGCGCGTCCGCACCGGCATCCACGATGCTTAACAAGGCTCTTTGCCCCCTCGCGCCTCTTTTTGGGCGCGAATCCCATGTTGCTGCACGGACCAGCCCTTTTTCTGGGTGCGAGCAGCACGCCGAATGTGCGCTCGCGGCGCGCCAACCCTTCGAGCGCGCCGTAGTCAACCCACGGGCGGCGGGTTTGGATTTGTGGGACGAAACTGGAACCGGTTGCAGGCTCGCGTTCGGTCGCGCAAAGTAGCTGACGATGCGCGCGTTCCTTCATGTGGTTGCTAGCGGAGCCCTGCTTTTTCCCCTCGCTTGTGGCTCTTCGGACGAAACCCCTCCCTCGTCTAACCCCCAGGGTGGGACCACGAGCCTAGGCGGCACGGCAGCCAACGCCGGCACGGCGGGCCAGGTCAGTCAGGGCGGCGCCGGTTCGCCAGCTGGCGGCCAGGGCACCACCGCGGGCAGCATGACGGGCGGCACGGCCTCTGCGGGCACGTCGGCCGGAGGCACGGGCGGCGCGGCGGCCGGAAGCGGCGGCGGCGGCACGAACACGGGCGGCGCGGGCGGCCCCTGCGGAGCCGGCAGCATCTTCTGCACTGATTTCAACGCCGCCGCTATCCCGGCGGAGCTCCTCTACTACCCGGAGTACGAACGCGCGACTCAGAAGACCATCACGCTCGACAGCACGGTAGCGCGCGGCGCTAGCGGAGGCTCGCTGAAGGTCGTCGGTAGCGGCTTCAGCCAGATGTTGGGCGTGGCCGTGCCGAGCAAATTCTGGGGTCGCGTGTACCTGCGCAGCGCCACGGACATCCAGATGGGGCACAACACCTACGTTGCTGCCGGCACCGAGACGGGTGATCCGAACGCGGGTGAGTACGTGCGCATCGGCGAGCACCAGTGCCAACTGGAGCTGAACCGCAAGTCCGACGACAAGGAGCTCCTCTCGAACGGCGGTATGTACATGTGCTCCGGGGGCATCAAGCTCGTCAAAGACACCTGGTACTGCCTGGAGTTCTCGTACGACGGCCCCGGCAAAGAAGTGCGCGTGTTCGTGGACAACATGGAGGTCACCGCGCTCCACGCGACCGATTGGGGTCCGTACGACTACAAGATCTTCAAGCTGGGCTTCGAGAAGTACCACGGGATGGAAAAGACGCTCTGGTACGACGACTTGGCGCTCGCGGCCGAACGCGTCCCGTGCTCGCCGTGAGGCTAGGCCTGCTCTTGCAGGCCGACGCGCGGTAGCCGTTCGCGCACGGCCGCGACGAGCAGCTGCGGGCTGAACGGCTTGCGGAGGAACGCGGCGCCTTCGAACTCACCGGCGCGCATGGTTTGCATCGCTTCCGGGTAGCCGGACATGAACACCAGACCGAGGTGCGGATCGAGCTTCCGCACTGCGCGTGCCAGATCCGGCCCGCTGAGCTCCGGCATCACCACGTCCGTCACCACGACATCGAAAGGCGGCTGCTCGCTCTTGAAAGACGCCAAGCCGAGAGCACCGTTGGCGGCCTGCGACACCTCGAAGCCCGCGTTGGTTAGCGCGCGCGCGGCGATGGCGCGGATCTGCGGCTCGTCCTCCACGACGAGGACGCGTGGCCGCCGCCCCGCGACCTGCAGCACGCCACTCACGGCGGGGACGGATTCTACGGCGGTCGCCAAGGGCAAGAGGACGCGCAGGGTGGAACCGACCCCGAGCGTGCTCTCCACCTCGATCATCCCTTCGTGCTGGCGCACGATGCCGAAGCTCGTTGCGAGCCCGAGGCCGGTACCCTTGCCGGGGGCCTTGGTCGTGAAAAAAGGCTCGAACAAGCGCTCCTTCACCTCTCCGCTCATGCCCGCGCCGTCGTCCCGCACTTCCACGCACGCGTACTCCGTCCCGGCCGTTGCCTGGAGCTCCAAAGCGGCATGGCCCGCGAGCGCCTCGCGTCGCGTCGCGATCACGATTCGCCCGCCATGCTGCACCGCGTCCCGCGCGTTGATGACCAGGTTGACGATGACTTGCTCCAGCTGCCCAGCGTCCGCGAGCACGGGCAGGCGTTCGGTGGAGAGATCCGTCACCAGCTCGACCGAGCTACCGAGCACGCGGCGCAGCATGCGCTCGACACCCGTGACCAGCTCCCCCAGCTCGACGCTTCGCTTGCGGAGCACCTGACGGCGTGCGAACGCCAATAGCTGCTGCGTGAGCTCCGAAGCACGGCTCACCGCATGCTGCGCCTCTTGCAGATCCGCCGTCGGCGACTCTCCCTGCTCTATCGATTGCTCCGCCATCGAAACCGAGGCACCGATGACGGTCAGTAAGTTGTTGAAGTCGTGGGCGACCCCGCCCGCGAGCCTTCCGACGCCCTCGAGCCGCTGCATGTGCAGCACTTGCGCTTCGAGCTGGCTCGCGCGGTCCCGCTCGGCAATGGCCTCTCGGGCGGCCGCTTCGGCCTGCTGCCGGGCCCGCTCCGCGGCCTCTGCTTGGGCGGCAAGACGACGCACCGCCGCGTCCATCGCACGGCGCGCTAGCACCAAGCCGGACACGAACATCCCGAGCAGCGAAATCTCGAGTGGTTCCCAAAGCGGCGTCCGAAAGCCCGAGCGGAGCAACAGTCCGAGCCAACCGACCAGCGCCGAGCCGACGATCCACCGCTCGGAGGTGAGCACCAACGCCACCACCGGCGGGATCATGAGGGCGAAAGCGGGACGCTGAGTGAGGTGCGGCTCGCGCGTCCACACCACGACGAGAAGCGTGAGCATGCCGACCGCGACCTGCCGAGCCGGCTCCCAACCGCGGCGAAATGCGCGCCAACAAACCGCGTAGACCACGGCGGCGGCCGCGGCTCCCCAAGCGCGCGTGTCGTGCCGCGCGAGCAGCACGAGGGCGAGCGACGCCGTCAACGCGGACTGCAGCGCCAAGAACAACTGAGCAATCGAACGTTGAACGACCACGGCCCGAGCCCTCCACTGTACCAGAAGGCTTCCGGGACGGCGCGCCTGGACTCAGACTGGCAATCCTCGGTCAGCGCGAACGCCGGACCGCCTCCGGTAAGCGCGCAAAGGCGCCACGCACGGCTCCTTCCAGCGCGGCGCGCCGGAGCGAGGCCATATTCCCCGATGCTTCTTCCACGCTCGCTCTTCCACGCAGCTCGGCGAAAAGGACGCGGTCGTCCGCGCGGGACAATGCGATCGAGATCGTGGCGCTGGCCTTGGTGCGCTGGTCGCTGCGCTCGCTGGACAGCTGAGTCAACGTGGCGCTCACCACTAGCGGCCGTTTCAGGCGGTCCAAGCTGGTTCGCCCCAACTCCGCGTTGAGCGCGGCCCGAAGCGCTCGGCCGAGCTCCGGCGCAGTATCGCTCGATACGCCGGATTCTTGCGCAATCTTGACGTCGCCGATGGAGACCGGGGCTCGCTCGCTCGCTTCGAGCGTGCCGCCGTGTACTGCGCCGATCAGCAGTCCTAGCCGTAACGCCCAAGGAGCTCGCCAACGCGCACGAAGCGTCATGTTCTGTCCGCTATCAGCACGGCCAGCGCGGGGACAAATTCGGAGGCGAAACAGCCACGACGAGCACAAGGGGTCGAGGCTTTACGTCTCCGAGCTATCGATCCATTTCGGGGCCGGCGCGGGTCGGTGCTGAGCGAGGCGCTCGAGCAGTGCGACCGCGTCGTCTTCGACCGTGATCAACTCGCGGTGCTCGGCGCGGACGAAGCGCTGGGCGACGAGATGGTCGAGGTACTGCAGCAGCGGAGCGAAGAAGTCGCGGGGGCCGAACAGGCCGAGCGGCTTGCTATGGATTCCCAGCTGCGCCCAGGTCCAAACCTCGAACAGCTCCTCGAGAGTGCCGAGACCACCGGGCATGGCGATGAACGCTTCCGCGCGGTCTGCCATGAGCCGTTTGCGCTCGTGCATGCTGGACACGATGTGCAGCTCGGTCAGGCCGCGGTGCGCAACTTCTCGATCGACCAGCGCGCGGGGCAGAACGCCCACGACTTTGCCACCGCCGACGAGCGTCGCGTCGGCCACGGCGCCCATGAGGCCCACCTTCGCGCCGCCGTAGACGAGGGTACGGCCGGAGCCGGCGATGGCCGCGCCGAGCGACCGCGCCGCTTCCAGAAACCGTGGGTCCGCACCCGGGCTCGAGCCGCAGAAGACGCAGACAGCGTGCATCGTTCAGCCGAGCAGCTCGCTCAGGGCGACGACACCGCGGCGGCCGGCGCGGTGGCCTGGCGGAGCTGGCGGACAGCGTCGGAGAGCGCGACCGAGCAACATTTGCGGGATTTCTTCCACTGATTCGAGCTCCAAGGCGAGACCGCGCGTGTGCTCACCGGGGCGTCGACCATGGACGACTCGCGCCACCGTCGCCTCGGCGTCCACCCACTGCCCCGAGTGCGGGATGCGGAACGAGACGATGAGGCGCTCGCCGGTGAGGGCCGGATCGGCGGGGCTTACCATCAAGCCCGTCGTGGAGAGGTTCACGATTCGGTCGGCGACCAGCTGAAAGTCGCGCTCCCGGACGACTTGGCACTCGAGGCGAACGGAGTGGCGGGTGGCGCGGCGTTGGGCTTTGGTGGGCGATCGGCGCATCAGGGAAACCTCCAGAAACGAAATGGTACGAGGTGTGCGCGGCGCGGGGCCAAGTTCGCGTGTAGGTGGTTGGCGCCATCTGACGGACGCCTCGTTGTCACGAAGAAGTTTCTCGAGTCACACGGTTGTCATACTCGGGGAGCTTGCCATACTGAGCGAATGGGCAAACTCGTTCAGTTTCCCGCCTCTAGGGTCCGCCGGCCTCGGCCCCTTGCCGCGGCTCGGTTTGGGGCCTTCGGCGAGCTCCGCTCCGTGGAGCGTGCGCAGGTGAAGCTCCTCGCCGTCTGCTGCGCTGCGACCGTGATGATCATGGCCGCGCTGCAGCTCAGCAGCTACTGAGCCGCTGAGGCTCGCACTCAGGGCGTGTCGCGCGCCGGGTCGCGCGTGAGCGCTTTGACCAGCGCACGCACCTCCCCTGCATCGAACGGCTTGCCGAGCTTGGGGTTATCGATCGACTCGATGAACCGCGCCGCATGTTCGGTGAACGCGCCGCCCGTGATGAACACGATCCGCTGCTCCTGACCAGGGCAGACCTGCTTGGCGCGCTCGAAGACGTCGATGCCCGAGAGCTCCGGCATCATGACGTCGCAGAATACGACGTCGAAGGGGCCGGACGCTTCGATGTGCGCGATGGCTTCCTTGCCGGAGAGGGCGCGCGTCACCTGGTAGCCAGATAGCACCCGACTGAGCGCGCGCAGGATGGCAGGCTCGTCGTCCACGATGAGAACGCGGGCCGCGTGCTCCCGCGTACTGGGAGGTGGATAGGTCGTCTGCTTCGGAACCACGACCTCGAGGGGGGCCGTTTCCAGTGACATCCACACCATGGTGCCGCGCAGGTGCTCGCTCTCGATGCCGATCTCTCCGCCAAACTCGCTGACGATGCGGTGCGAAATGCTGAGGCCCAAGCCGGTGCCGATCCCGACCGGCTTGGTCGTGAAGAATGGGTCGAACACGCGCCGCAGGTACTCTTCGGGAATGCCCACGCCCGTGTCCTGGATTTCGAGCCGTGGACGACCGTGTTTGTCCAGCAGGGTGCGCACCGTGATGGAATTCTTCTCCACGTTGCCCGCCTCGATGGCCTGCGCGGCATTGACCAGCAAGTTGAGCACCACCTGACCGAGCTTGGACTCGGTCCCGAGGACGCGCGGCAACGGGTCGAGCTTGAGCACCACGCGGGCGCGATGACGAATTTCGTTCATCGCCATGTTGAGCGCACGCTCAATCACGGCCACGAGATCCACCGCTTGCACGCGATCGTCCGACTGCCGCGAGAACATGCGCAGGTCACCGACGATGCGCCGCACGCGGTCCGCGCCCTCCAAGCTCTCGGACAAGAGCTCGCGCACCTCGCGAACGTCCTCGGGGGGCAGCTCGGACCAGGCCGACGCGAGCTTATTTCTCACGTAGTCCAAGTTGGCGATCACGTACGCGAGCGGGTTGTTGATGCCGTGCGCCACGCCCGCGGCGAGCGTGCCGATGGACGCCATACGATCGCTGATCTGCAGACGCAGCTGGATCTCTTTGCGGTCCGTGACGTCCACCCCCGCGCCGATGACGTATTCGGTCAAACCGCTCCCGTCCAGCAAGGCCGCGTTCGTGAGGGAGACCATGCGCGGCTCCCCTGACTTCGTTCGCAGCAGACCTTCCACGTTCTTCGGCATCACCGCGTGAAAACGGGGGCCGTGCTCCGCGAAGGCGCGCTCGACCAGCTCCGCTTCCGGCGACGCGAGAAGCGTTTCCCAGATGGGTCGCCCCGTGAGCTCTTCGGCCTTGTAGCCAGTGAGCTCGCACAACGCGCGATTCACGCGGACGGCGGTGCCGTACGCGTCCGTCACGATGAGGAGAGACCCGACCGTCTCCACCACCGCGGAGACGAACTGGCGCTCCTCGCCTAGCTCGCGGTTGAGTCGCTCCAGCTCGAGCGTGCGCTCCTTCACGCGCGATTCGAGCTCCGAATACACGCGCCTCACGACCTCTTCCGCCTCGTGCCGGAAGGTCACGTCGATCTCGCTGAGGAGGATGGCGCGCGCACCCGTGACCGGATCGTTCGTCTGCCGCGCCTCGATGGCGTGGCGTCGCTGACCGTCCAGCGTGTTCACCCACACCTCTTCCACGAACTCCTTGCCGTTGCTCACGCGGTGGAGCGCGCGCGCCGCGTCGTCGCTGTCGGCAAAACGGTCCATGAAAGCGTGCTTGCCGGAGCCAGCCAGCAAGTGACCGTAAGTGCGAATGGCGGCCGGATTCTCCATCAACGTATGGCCGCTCGGATCGATGACGCTGACGAGCGCGGTCGTGTGCCGAAACGCTTCGACCGCGCGCAGCGTGTCGCCCGACGCGCTATCCGGAAAGGCCGACGTCGCTTCGACCAAAAAGGTGGGGCCTTCGCTCAGCGACGGCAGCAGTGTGAAGCTGCAGAGCACGGTCACCGGGCTCGCTCCCGGATACAGCGTCCACTGCTCGGTGATGCGCGGCTCCGCCTTCAGCCGGTGAGCGTAGCCGCTCATGCGACCCTCACTGGCGAGCGAGAACTCCCGACCGAAATCTCGCTCGAGGAGCTGGGCTTCGGAATCCGCCTTCCAAAACTCGACTGCGGCCTGGTTGGCCCAGGTGACGCGGCGACGGCTCAGATCGAAGACCCAAACTGGGGTCGACAGCACCTGCAGCGCCGAGAGGGCGGGGGGAGACGCGAGAACGTCGGGGGAGAGTGGGGGCTGGACCGACACGGCGAGAAACCGGTAAGACTAGCGCGATTTTTTGAAGTACGCGAGCGCGAGGCCGCTCCCCTCGACCGCGCCAGATAGCGGCACTTCTCCACGTTCGTACGACTTTCCCTCGAATTCGTCCAATGAGGGCAAGAGGTCCGCCGGCAGCTCGAACAGCTCCCCCACTACCGACTCGCCCGACCCGCCCGACTCGCCCGACTCGCCCGACTCGCCCGACTCGCCCGACTCGCCCGACTGTGGGCTGGGTACGAGCGCGTAGTAGGAGGCCGCCCCGAGCGTGACCGTCACCAGGGTAAAACCGGGCGCCGTACGCGCCTCGGCCAAGAAGCGCGCGCCCCGGAGCTCCTCGTGGTGACGGCCGCCCCGCTTGAGCGACCCGTAAACGAACAGCCGAACGGTTGCCAACAGCGTCAAATGATAGCCTGCGCTCAGCTTCCAATCCATGTCCCGTCTCGAGCCCAAGCCAGAGCCCGAAGCCGCGAGCACGGCGACTGACGCCCGCGTCGCGCGCCGCTTGGCTGCGGGCGCGCTCGCGGCGGAGCTCGGGCATGACCTCCAGGGCCCCGTGAACGTCTTTCGGCTGATAACCGAGCGATTGGGACGCGGTCAGCCGTTGGACGCGGAAGATACTGCGCTTCTTCGAGAAGAGCTGGACCGGCTGAGCGGCATGGGCAAGCGCCTGCGTGAGCTCTCGCGCTGGTCGCTGACGCGGACGGAGCACACTCCGCGACACCTGCTGGAGCTCGCGCTGGCGTCATCTCCCGCGCTCTCAGCGGATCGCCTAGAGCTGGACGTGGGGGCGCCGGAGGGCGTCCGTATCGCATGCGACGCTTCGCTCATCGGTCGGGCGCTGCGCGAGCTGCTCGACAACGCGCTCGAGGCGCGAAGCCACCGGGCGGGAGCACGTTGGGAGCAAGGGGAAGAGCCGTGCCTCTGCGTGTGGGATGACGGAGATGGCTTCGCGCTAGAGCCGGGTCAAGCCGCACGCTTCGGCGTCACGACCCGCGCCGAAGCCGCGGGGCTCGGGCTCACTTTGGCGGTCCGAGCCGTGCGCGCGCACGGATTCCGGCTAGAGTTCTCACGTACCGAAGGCCGGACGGAGGCGCGGCTCCGGTTCGTCGCCCCAGCCGGCGGGGAGCCGAGTACTAAAGGGGCTGGATGAAGTTTCTGCTGCTCGACGATCAGCGCGGCGCCCGGACCGTGCTCAAGCGATTGCTCGAAGATCGTCCAGACGTCGAAGTAGTCGAGGCGGGCAGTGTGGACGAGGCCCGGCTCCGCATGGAGACGCAGGAAATCGACGCCATGCTGCTCGACATTCGCCTCAGCGACTCGGCCACGGATCGCGGAGGGTTGGACTTCCTGCGTTGGGTCCGCAGCACCGGCCGCAGCATGCCCGCGGTCATGGTCACGGGCGTGACGGAGCTAGCAGAGATCCGCGAGGCGATGCGCCACGGCGCGCAAGACTACGTCCTGAAAGACGAGCTGTGCGCAGAGATGATCCTGCCCATCGTCGACGGCATCCGCGAGCGCTTCGCCCTGCGCGACGAAGTGCAGCGCCTGCGCGAGCAGGTGGATCGCAAGCAAGGGCTGCCCGCCATCGTCGGAGCGTCGGCGGCGATGGATCGCGTGCGGAGGCTCGCGCGGCGCGTCGCAGACGCGGACGCCCCCATCTTGCTGCGCGGCGCGACCGGCACCGGCAAAGAGATGGTCGCGCGCGCCATTCACTACGCCGGCAAGCGCGCCAGTGAGCCGCTGCTCGCCGTCAACTGCTCGGCTTTACCGGGAACGCTCATCGAGTCTCTGGTATTCGGGCACCAACGCGGTGCCTTCACGGGAGCGGATCGGAGGCAGCGCGGCCAGCTCGAGCTAGCCGGCGGCGGCACCCTCATGCTGGACGAGATAGCCGAGATGCCGATCGAGCTCCAAGCCAAGCTGCTGCGGGTGATCGAGGACCGCAAGTATCGCCCCCTCGGCGCCGAAGAAGAGGTGAAGCTCGAGGCTCGCATCATCGCCGCCACTCACGTAGATTTGGAGAGCCGCATCGAAGCGGGTACGTTCCGGGAAGACCTGTACTTCCGCCTGAACGTGGTGACCATCGACGTGCCCTCGCTCAGCGAGCGTGAGGAAGACATCCCCCATCTGGTCCAAGCGTTCGCCTCCGAGCAGCCCCGCAAGCTGCGCTTCACGGACGCTGCCGTTCAGTGGCTCCGCTCGCGACGCTGGGCGGGGAACGTGCGCGAGCTGCGCAACGCCGTCGAGCGTCTGTCCCTGCTCGCCGAAAGTGACGTCATCGACGTGCCGGTGCTGGAAGAGCTCATCGGCAGTGACGGCGTTCTCGTGGAGCGCGAGCTGAACCGCATCGCCAAGACGCTTCTGTCGCTCGGTACCAAAGAAGCCTCCAAGTTAGACGCCATCCAGCGCGCCATGGTCGAGCAGGCGTTGCTGAGCGCGAAGGGCAACAAAAGCGCCGCGGCACGCCTCCTCGGCATTCACCGCAAGATGCTCGAGCGCATGGTCAAGTCCGACAGCTCGCCGCCCTCTGCGGAGAGTGATGACGAGCCCGTGAGCGACCGTATCCGTCCTGCGTGAGACTGGGCGCCGGCGTCACGCCGCCGATGCCGGAGTCATCCCGCAAACGACTGCGACTTGGCGCGATGCACGTGAGCGCGCTGCGCTTAGGGTGACGCATCATCACGTCTGCCAAGCGGTCGACCCCGCAACACCCGGAAGGGTTAGCGAACGATGGTCGACCGACTCGCGGTCGTGGGCCGACGCGGCGCGCGGGAGGGGGCACAATTGTCCGCTGATCCAACATTGGTAACACTCGCAGTCTCGCACCAGGCACGACGCTGACGATTTTTTCGCGGGTACTCTTCGGCCGCCCGAGAAGCGCGGATTCTCCAACCACAGGCATCGTTGCCCGCGCGAACTGCGCGCTCCCATTTCGCTTCGTGCGCGCATACGCCAAGGTCACGAGCCGAGAGCTCCGTTCGAGGTTCGTTTTCTCCCGTACTTTCAGTGACTTTTTTTTCGCGACGAAGGCACACGAAGGGAGAGCGTCGGAGTGCAAAAATTTTCCTGCGCGTTTTAGTGAGCCACAATTCGCGGAGGCAGACACAAGGTAGTCGCGGTGTAGCGAACCGTAGGCTCTCGACCACGCGCTTGCGTCTCGAGCGCGATCTCGATCCAGCTCGCAAGTTAAGGAACGCTCTTGCCAAAGATGACTCAGCACCAGCACTCAAGATTCAAACGGCATACCTTCTTGGCGGCGGTTGTGCTCGGCGCGGTGAGCTTCCTACCCGTCGCGCATGCGGAGGCGCCGCCTCTCGAGGTCACGGCGAAATTGGTGGAGATCCCCTCCAAAATGCCGCCGGATGACCTGTACGACTACGCCTACGTGATGCGTTATCAGGTGCAGGGCGGCCCGCTCGACAAGCAGCAGATCCTCGTCGCCCACTACAAGCCCCTCCAGCCGCGCTCCAAAATCAAAGACAAGATGAAGGAGCGGGTGGCCGGCAAGCTTCGGAGCTTCACTCAGGGGGACGTACACAAGCTCAAGCTTTCGCCGGAGCTCAAAGCGATCTGGAAAGGCGCGTTGGTAGACGAGTACTCGGCGACGGATCGAAAGAGCGTCCGGTACTGGTGCTTACAAGTCGATCCCGCCTGAGCTCGTCTCAAGAGAATGAAATACCCCGAACGGAAAGGCGGCCAACGTGCGGTCGCGTGGTTCCTGGCGTCCGCGTTCGCGGCCTGCGCGGCTTACCCTGTTCTCAGTCGGTCCGTAGCGTCTCATCGGGCGGCGAGCGCGATGGAGCGCGCGGGTAAGAAGCCGATAGCTCAGCTCCGCCAAGCATCCCGAGATACGGCGCTGTCGCTGCGGGTCGAACGCTTGGATGGGCTCGTCGCGAGCTGGCAAACCATCGGTGGCTGCGGGGCGGGCACGTCGACGAGCAGCGGAGGCGGGCTCAAATGGATTGGGCACAGCGTGAGCGGCGGGCTTTTCAACCTGCAGAGCCAGGCCAGCTACAGCCACTTGGACGATGGCTACATCGTCACGTTCAACACGCAGATCTCGCGAGAGGTGACGGAGCGCTGGGTGCTCGGGGTTTCAGCGCCCTTCCTGTACAAATACTACCGCGACTACAAGGCGCTGCCGGTCGACGTATCGAATGCCGGCGTCGGTGACACGAGCGCCTTTATCAGCCGTAGGTTCGGCGAGATCAAGGCTACCGCGGTCACGCTCACGGTGGGGTTGCCGACCGGGACGCACAAGGCCGCTTACAAGAACGACTACCTCTCGCAAGAGAAGCAGCTCGGCATCGGCAAAGTGACGGGCACGCTCTCCCTCGATCACACGATGGATGAGCAGTGGGGCGTGATCGTGCTCGGCGGCGCCGCTGGCTACCGCGGTGGCCAGAACGAGCTCGGCAACTACCGGGCCCCGTTCGCGAACGCCTACGGCTACGTCGGCTACTTCACGGGGCCGTTCGTACCGTCGCTCGGCCTCACGCTCCAACGCTTCTTCGGCGTCGATCGCGATCGCGGGCTCGAGCAGCAAATGCGGCTGATGATGCTCACCGCGCAGGCCGCCATCGAGTGGTCCACCGATACCTTGGCCGTGCTCGGCGGCGTCTCCGTTCCTTTCGGCTGGGAAGCAGGCGCGCCCGCGCCAGGCGGCGCCGTCGCCACCGCCCAACAGCCAGGCTTTCAACCTTGGACGGTCGGCGTGGGGCTCACGCTGTCGCCATTCTGAATGGCTGGCATGGGCCGTCTTCCCGTTCTCGGCGCGCGCTTTCGCCGTTATGGGCCGCTCGCGGTGCTGATGGGCGGCGTGGGAATCATCGCGCTCGCGCCGTCGGCCGACGGGGACATCTGGTGGCACTTGGCGGCTGGCCGCGAGATGGTCGCGAGGGGTAGCGTGCTCGTCAACGATCCGTTCTCCGTGAGCGCGGCCGGGCGCCCTTGGGTGGACGTGCACTGGCTCTTTCAGCTCGTCGCCTTCGTCGTATACCGGGCCGCTGGCCTCGCTGGTTTGGTCTGGGGCAAGTGCGCGCTTCTGGTTGCGGGTGCGCTCGTGCTCGGGGCCACTCTCGGTCGGCGCGGCCGGGTCGATGGGTCCCACGCCGCGTTCGTGACGTTGCTGGTGGTGGCCCTCTTCAGCGCGCGCTCACTGTTGCTGCTTCGCCCCGTTCTCTTCACCTTGCTGTTTCTCGCTCTGTTCGTATTCGTGCTGGAGACGGTCGGTAGGCGAGGCAAGCTCTCCGCGCTTTGGGCCCTGCCGGCATTGCAGGTTTTGTGGGCGAATTTTCAAGGTCTCTCGGCGCTAGGTCCGGCCGTCGTAGGCGCCTACGTGCTAGCCGCGGGGGCCGGGGCCCTTCGCGACGGGCGGCCGTGGCCGTTCGCGGCGGAAGCGGCGCCGAGCGTAGCAAGAGCGCGTCATGCGAAGGCGCTCGTGCTTGCGGTGCTCGGATGCGGCGTGGCGTGCGGCATCACGCCTTTTGGTCCGGGCGCCTTCGCCCTCCCGCTCAAGCTCGCACTACGGCTCGTTCCGGCGACCGACAACGTTTACTCGTACGCGGTCGCGGAGAACGTGCCGCCGTTCCTGCTGGAGCAGACTACGGGCGGCGAGTTCTGGCATCTCAAATGGTTCCTCGGAGCTTTGGCGCTCGCCATGTTGGCGGCGGGGCGCCGGCTTCGACTCAGCCACGCGCTCGTGCTGCTGGGCTTCACGGTGCTCGCTCTGCTGAGCAATCGCAACGTGCTCCTCCTGTATTGGCTTGGCAGCCCGCTCGCGGCTCTCTACCTTGCCCCCGCGGTCCGGCGCTGGCTCCGAGCCCGAAGCGCCGCGCTCGCAGGGCCGGCGCTGATCGCGGTCAACGCCGCAGTTCTCTGCCTCGTTGTCTCGACCGCGAGTGTCGCCGCCGCTCGAGAGACGAGCCTCAGCGAGCCAACGCCGTTCCGCGTTCCCGTGGAAAGCGCGCGCCGGCTGGCCCAGCTCACGCCCGGCGACGTCTTCACCGCCGATCACCAGGGGGGGTATCTGATCTGGCAGCTCTACCCCGGCTTTAGGCCGTACATGGACTCGCGTCTGGTGCTGCGCAGTGCGGACGAGTTCCAGGAGTACCTCGGCTTGGCCGAAGCCCCCGCGCGCTTCGACGCCTTTCAAGCGCGCCACCGCTTCAGTTACGTCGTGCTGCCCACCGCGTACCCAGACCGCTACCTCGGCCTCATCGCTCACCTCTACCGCAACCCAGAGTGGAAGCTCATCTATACGGACGGCGCCGAGGTTCTGTTCATCCGCGCGGACCTCAGCTCCGAGGTCGGCGTCAATCTTGCGGACAGTCGCGAGGTCGAGCGCGTCATCGCAGAATCGGAACGACGCCACTCCGCGAGCTTGGAGCTCCGGGCCGCGGCCAGGGTTCAACTCGGCCGCCTGCTCGCCACCCTTGGAGAGGTGCAGCAGGCCGAGCGCGCGCTCACCGGCGTGGAGCATCCGGACGTTCGCGCCCTGCGAGCCCGCCTACTCTTCGCGACCGGTGACGGCGCGGGCGCCGAGCGACTGGCACGACGCGCGCTGGCGGCGGACCGAAACGATGTCCGCAGCCTCAGCTTGCTGGCGCGCATCGCGTTAGCTCGCGGTGAGGCGGCAAGCGGCGCCCATCTGTTGAAACGCGCGCTCGTCGTCGACCCGTTCGACGCCGAAGCCGGCGACCTTTTGTCCCAGCTGCAGGAGAGCGAACGATGAAGAAACGTATCACCCTGTCTCGGCAATCCGCGCTCGGGTCGACGCTGCTGCTCGCGCTGGCGTGCGGCGTCGTGGAACATCCTCACGAAGTTCAGAGGGTCGACACCAGCGACGACTTCGGCCCTTCTGGCGGGGTCCCTCCGGCCGCTGGAGGCGGTGTGGGCGGGGTGGGCGGAACGTCGACCATTTCTGGTGCGGGTGGCAACGCCGGGTCCAGCTCAGCGGGGCTTGCAGGCATGGGCGTGGGCGGAGCCGTAGGAGGTTCCGGCCAGGCCGGTACTGCAAGCGCGGGCTCCCCCCCGTTGTCCGGCGTGACCATCCAGCTTGGTGGCGCGACGGTGCCAAAGGAGCGGGCGATCGCCTTCATTCACCTCGGCCATTCGAACATGGCCGGCTACGGCGTGAGTCCTTCGTCTTCGGCGCCCTATCACTTCCAGGACACGAACCCGCGCGCGTTCGAGTACCACGCCGGCACACCGCCCGCGCTCGCGTTGGAGCCGACGGCGCGAACCACCACTCAACGCCTGGCCGGTCCCGGCGTATCGCTGCTCAAGGAGGCCTTGGCGGTAGCGGGGTCGGACTACTACTTCATCTCCATCGGCTACGGCCAAAACTCCGCTTATTGCTCGCAGTTTTTGCCGGGAGGCCTGTACTACGAGGACCTCATTGCGGCCTCGAAAGCCATCAAGGGCCGCGTAACTTTCGGTGGAATCTTCGTGTACCTCGGCATTACCGAGCGGCACGGCTCCGCGGCAGACGTGAACGGCTTCCCCGACTGCGTGAACCGCCTCGTGACCGCGATCCGCAACGACGTGGGCGAGCCCAACCTACCGCTACTGATGAACGACTACGAGGTCGAATCCTCCGGGGAGTTCGCCCCGAGCGGAGCGGTCGCGACCGCGATCAGGCCGCAGATTGCGAAGATCCCGACGACGGTCGCGAGCTCGGCGCTCGTCTCCTGCGAAGGCCTCGGCATGCAGGACGACCATCATTTCAATCTGGATGGGCAGCGCACGTGGGCGCAGCGCGCGATCATGACGATGCAGCAAAAGGGTTGGTTCCCTTGGAAGTAGCCCGGTCGCGCCGGGTCCGGTGATGCGAGCATGGTTTTCTCGAGCCACATTTTCCTGTTCTATTTCTTGCCGCTCGTGCTGCTCGTCTACTACGTGCTGCCCTTTCGTGCGCGCACGGCGCTAATCGCTCTCGCTAGCTACGTGTTTTACGGCTGGGCGAATCCTTGGTGGGCCGTGATCATGTTCTTCGGCTCGAGCGTGGACTACTTCTGTGGCCTCGCGTTGGTTCGGCTGTCGGGTTTGCCGGACGTGGGCGGCTTGCCGCCCGTGATTGGCCGGGAAATCGAGCGCACGAGGGCGATGAAGGCGGTGCTCACGACGTCGATCGTGATGAACCTCGGGCTGCTCGCGGTGTTCAAATATACCGGGTTCGTCGCGGAGAACGTCAACGCGCTCGGCTCCGTACTCGGTATCGGCGAGCGCATCGTACCGGTGATGCACCTGGTGCTCCCGGTCGGCATCTCCTTTTACACGTTCAAGGCCATGAGCTACGCCATCGACGTTTACCGCGGGGATGCCCGACCGATGCGGCGCTTCACCGACTACATGTGCTTCGAGGCGTTCTTTCCCGACTTGGTGGCGGGCCCCATCATTCGCTACGCGGCATTGGAAGAGCAGATGCGGGTCCGCCAGCACACGCTGGAGAAATTCGCGCGCGGCGTAGCGTTCTTCGGCTTCGGCATGGGCAAGAAGATCTTGCTCGCCAACCCGATGGGGCACGTGGCGGACACGGCCTTCGGCGGCGGCGCCCAGCACTTCTACGACGCGTGGATTGGCGTCGTCGCCTACGCATTCCAGATCTACTTCGACTTCTCCGGCTACTCCGACATGGCCATTGGGCTCGCGCTGATGTTGGGGTTCGTGCTGATTCAGAACTTCGACTCTCCGTACAAGTCTCAGAGCATCACCGAGTTCTGGCGCCGCTGGCACATCAGCCTCTCTACGTGGCTCCGCGACTACCTGTACATTCCGCTCGGCGGCAACCGCAAAGGCTCCGCCCGCACCTACGTGAACTTGATGGTGGTGATGTTGCTCGGCGGATTGTGGCACGGCGCGAGTTGGAACTTCATCATCTGGGGCGGCATTCACGGCGGCATGCTGGCCATCGAGCGGAAGCTCGGTAGTCGCCACCCGCTCCGGCGGCTTCCCGCCGCGCTCGGCGTCGCGAGCACATTCTTGATTGTTTGCGCGTCGTGGGTCTTCTTCCGCGCCAAAACCCTAGGGCAAGCGACGACCTACTTCGCCTCGCTGCTCGGCCTCTCCCAGGTGCCGCCCGCGGCGGACGTGGTCGCGGGGGCCATGTATTCCCCCTATTACGGGCTGGTCTTCGCGCTGAGCGCATTCGTGGTCTGGGGGATGCCAAACACCTGGGAGTTTACCAATCGACTATCGATGCCGCGCGCGGCGTTCGCGCTCGCGACGATGACCTTGGCCACGCTCCTGATGTGGACCCAAACGACCAACCCTTTCCTCTACTTTCAGTTCTGAGCGGCCATGCAGAGTACTTTGGAAGCGCCGCGTCCGTTGCCGGCCCAAGCAGGAGGTCCGACGGATCCTTCGCACGACGAGCGACTGCGCCGCGGTTTGATCGACACCGACATCGAGCGGCGTACGGCGTGGCTCTTGGTGACGGCGTTCCTACTCGCCATCGTCGCGGTTCCGTTTGCGCAAGCTTACGTCGAGCACCGGGAAGACGAAGAGTCACCGCTGCTCGAGCTATTCCGACGTCGTCCCACCGCCGAGCATCTGCGGCAGGTGGAGAAGGACGTGGAGCAGTCTTCCTTCCTCAAGGCCTACGTTCAGCCGCGCCTACAGTTGCAGCTGACCCAGCGTGGGCGCGTCGGTAACAAGCTGGCCATCATCGGGCAAAACGGCTGGCTGTATTACAAGCCGGGGGTCCTTCACGTAGGCGGGCCGGGCGTGCTGGACGCGGACGTTCACGCTTCGCGCCGAAAGGACGCGCTCGACGCCGGGGAAGCGCCGACGGCTACCGACCCTCGGCCGGCGATCGTCGGCTTTCACCGGGCGCTCGAACAGCGCGGAATTCGCCTCGTGCTGATGCCTGTGCTCGACAAGGTCGCCTTAGCAGCGCAGCACTTGCACGACCGCCCTCTGCCAGCGTGGCCCCAAAATGCGGACTACGACGCGCTCCTGAAGGAGCTGGGCCAAGCGGGCGTCGCCGTGTTCGACATGCGGCGCGAGCTCGGCAACCCGCCGCGCGAGGCTCTTTTCCTCACCCAAGATACGCACTGGACGCCCGGCTTCATGCAGGGCCAAGCCCGAGCCCTGGCGCGCTACCTCGGAGAGGTCACGACCCTGCCCTCGGCGGCGTCGCCCGCGCTCGAGCGAGTGCCGCAACCAGCTTCTCGCGTGGGCGACCTCGTGGACATGCTCAAGCTACCGGAAGAGCAGGCGTTCTTTTTGCCGCAGTCGGTGACGGTGGAGCAAGTTCGAGACGCATCGGGCGCGCCCTGGGAGCCGGATCCGCAGGCGGACGTGCTGCTGCTGGGCGACAGTTTCACCAACATCTTCTCGCTGGAGGGCATGGGCTGGGGTCTCGCTGCCGGTCTCGCGCCACACCTCGCGCTCGCTCTTGGCCGTCCGCTAGACGTGATCGCGCAGAACGACTCCGGAGCGTTCGCGACGCGCCAGTCGCTCGCGCGTGAGCTCGCGGCCGGAAGCGATCGCCTCGCCGGCAAGCGCGTCGTGGTTTGGCAATTTGCGGCGCGTGAGCTCTCGGTAGGGGATTGGAAGCTCCTACAGTACGCGGTCGGTAACAGCGCGGGGCCGCTGTGACCTCGCGCATCCTCGTCACCGGCGCGGCCGGCGTGATGGGTGCGCGGCTGGTGGCACGGCTGCGAAGAGCCGGCCATGAGGTGCGCGCACTGGTGCTGCCCGGAGATCCACGCACGGTGGAGATCGCGCCGCTCGGCTGCCAAATCCACGAAGGTGACGTGAGCGACGCCGCCACGCTGCGGGGATTGTGCGAGGGCGTCGACACGGTCTACCACCTCGCCGCGCTCATCATCTCCCACGATCCGAGCCGTTTCGAGCTCGTCAATCGCCGCGGCACCGCCAATCTCGTCGAGCAAGCCGTAAGCTCGGCGGTTCGCCACTTCATCTACGTCTCGTCCGCTTCGGTGACGTACCCGCGGCGCACACCGTACGCAGAGTCCAAGCTCGCCGCCGAGCGCATCGTGCAGGCGGCCGCTCCCGGGCTGGCTCACACCATCGTCCGGCCAACGCTGGTGTACGAAGCCGGCGGCGGGCAGGAGCTGATGATGTTCCTCGACTACTTGCGACGCTTCCCGGTTGTGCCCTTCATCGGGTCGGGCCAGTCGCGGAAGCGACCCGTGTGGTCGGAAGACGTGGTGGACGGACTCGTGCGGCTCTTCGGCAACGAGAAGGCCTGGGGTAAGACCTACAACTTCAGCGGCGCAGAGTCGATCAGCATGCGCGAATTGGCTGTGCTGCTGCTGGAGCACCTAGACCGTCCACGCCGGTTCGTGCCGCTGCCCGTGCCGGTATGTCACGCCATCGCGTTCGCGATGAAGCAGTTCATGGCTCGCCCGCCGCTCACGAGCAGCGCGATCGCCGGAATCGTCAACGACGCCGACCTGGATCCGAGCGAAGCGATGGCCGACCTCGGCTACCAGCCGCTTGGCGTTCGGCAAGGTTTTCAGCGCTGCTTTCCGCTCCGAAACGAGCAAAGCGACGCTCAGCAGGCCGGCTCCGTTTTGCGGGCTGGGTAAGTCTAGAAAGGGAATACGAAATGACCGTGCATCGGATATCTGCCTTCGTCGCCGCGGCCGCGCTTGGCTGCTCCTCCGTGAGTGGAGCCCCACCCAAGGGCGCTGATGACACGCCGCCGGCCGAGGAAGCCGCGCTCATGAAAGAGGTCGGCGGCAAGGCGGACGGGTTAATCGTCTGGTCCAGCTCGCGCGTCGCCAATCACGACCTGTTCACGATGAAGACAGACGGCTCGGACGTGAAGCAGATCACCCGGGGCGACGAGGTCGACTGGTTCCCGCGCTTCTCGCCGGACGGCGCCAAGGTGCTGTTCACGCGTAGCAAGAAGGGTTGGGTCAGCGAGCGCGACGCCAACGCCAGCGAGAAGTGGGATCTCTATACGGTCGGGACGGACGGTTCGGACCCGGTCAAGGTCGTGAGCGACGCGAGCTGGGGGAGCTTCATCTCTCAAAACGAAATTTTGTACGTGCGCGGCACCAAAATTTATCGGAGCCAGCTCGGCGGGGAGGAGACGCAGGTCATGGATAGCGAAGGCGTCTCGGACTTGGGCGGCGCCCTGCTTCAACAGCCTGAGCTATCCAGCGACGGCAAATACCTCGCGATCACCCTGCGCGGCTCCAAGCGCGAGACCGGGATCTGGGACATCGCCAAGAAGACGTGGACTCAGACCGGCCTCGGCTGCCAAATCAATTGGACGCCGGATCACTCTTCCATCTACTGGGTGCACCCCACCGGGAACGGCGGTAGCCGCGTCCTGAAGATGCCCATCAAAGATGGCAAACCACCGAAGGAGAGCTCGGTAGACGATTCGGTCTTCATCGACCTCCCGGGCCGGCGCTCGCACGAATACTTCCCCGAGCTTTCCAGCGATGAAAAGTGGCTGGTTTGGGGCATCACCCAACGCGGGCACGACCACGACACGGCCGATTACGAGATTTACCTTTGGGAGGTGGGCTCGCCGCCGGAGAAAGCGGCCCGACTCACTTTCAACTCCGCCAACGACCGCTGGCCCGACATCTTCATCGGGGGGGCCGCGAAGCCGTGACGCCCCGTCGTATCGCCGTGCTCGGGGCCGGCGGGTTCATCGGCTCTCATCTGGCACCAGCGCTCGCCGAGCGGTTCGGCTGCGAGATTGACGCCGTGGACGTGACCTTCGAAAAGCTCACCACGGCCGACGCGCGAGTCCACCGGCACGAAGCACGCATCGAGGACGCAGGCGTCGCGGAAGAGGTCACGCGGCGCGCGAGCGTCGTCGTTTCGCTCACAGCGCTCTGCAATCCATCGCTCTACTCGACCAAGCCGCTCGAGGTCATCGACGCTAACTTCACGCATCTACTGCCGCTCGTGAGGCTTTGCACCGAGCGGCAGGTGCGCCTCATCCACTTCTCCACCGCGGAAGTTTACGGTCGCCGCGCCTTGGACAGCGCCGGCGAGCCGACGCTGGAGATGAACGAAGACGACTCCTGCTCCGTCCTCGGCCCCGTGCATCGCGAGCGCTGGACTTATGCCTGTGCCAAACAACTCATGGAGCGTGTCATCTGGGCCCACGGCCAGCACCACGGCTTGGATTTCTCGATCGTGCGGCCGTTCAACACCATCGGCCCGCGCATGGACTACCTGCCCGGCATCGACGGCGAAGGCACTCCGCGCGTGCTGGCCTGCTTCATCAACCAGCTGCTGAGGGGCGAGCCCCTGAAGCTCGTGGCGGGGGGCCATCAGCGGCGCGCGTTCATGGACGTCGCGGATATGGTGGAAGCGGTTTGCCGCATCCTCGAGCGACCAGCGGCGTGCCGAGGGCAGATTCTGAATTTGGGCAACCCTGCCAACGAGGTGAGCATCGCCGAGCTCGGCCGGCTCCTTTCTCGGGAGCTCACGGCGTTTCTACCGCTCGCTCGGCCGCCTCGCTTCGAGGACGTCTCGGCCGCCGACTTCTACGGCGAAGGCTACGACGACACCGAGCAGCGTGTGCCGGACATCACCAAAGCCCGGCGTCTTCTGAGCTGGGAGCCGCGCGTCGGGCTGAAGCAGATGCTGCCGAACATCTTGAAGGATTACGTCGAGCGCTACGCCGGCCGTGTCGTGGGCCCCACCTCACCGTTCCCGATCGCGCAAGGGTTGGTCGCATGAGCTTGGTCGTCGTCATACCCGCTTACAACGCCGGCTCTCACATTCGAGGTGTGCTCCAGCGCCTGTCCGCGCTGGGAGGCGGCGAGCTTTCACGCGTGATCGTCGTCGACGACGGCAGCGTCGACGATACGGCTCATCAAGTGCGCGCCTCCGGCTTCCAGCGCGCGCCGCTAACGTTGCTGCAGCGAGCAAGCAACGGAGGTTACGGCGCGGCGATGAAAGACGGGCTCCAGGCCGCGCGTGCAGAAGCGCCTTCAGTCGTGGCGTGTGTCCACGCGGATGGGCAATACAGCCCCGAGGAGCTCCCCCGCCTCTGCTCCGCATTGGCGCGCCGCAAGCTGGACTTGCTGCAAGGCTCACGAATCGCCTCCGGCACCGCGCTCTCCGGTGGCATGCCGCTTTACAAGTACGCGGCCAACGCGGTCCTCAATCGCGTCGAAAATCACACGCTGAAGCTTGCCATGAGCGACTACCACAGCGGCTACCTCGTCTACGGTCCGTCCGCGCTCGAGCTGCCGTTCGGACGCCTCTCTGACAGCTTCGATTTCGATTTGGAAGTGATCGCGTCCGCGCGCGCTCGCGGCCTTGCCGTCGGCGAAGAGCCGGTTCGCACCCACTATGGGAACGAGATCTCGCATTTGAATCCGCTCAGCTATGGGCTTCGCGCGCTCCGCGTGCTGTGGAATTACCGAAGAGGTCACTATGCGTCGAGCTAGTGCAGCGCGCGTGACCTGCGCGGCGTGGGGCCTTGCGGCCCTGGGTTGTCCGACGAGCTCCGCCAAATACCCGTGGGGCGACGTCAGCCAGTCAATCAAGACCGAGCACACGGAGGTGCGCACCGTCAGCCCAGATTACCAACGGACCCGCTCACAGGTCTGGGTTCGAGAAGTGGCTCGCCCCACGCGCGCACTGCTCGATTACGCGGCTTATCACGCCAATTTCATGATCGCGGATCCGCCCCCGGAAGCGGCGCTCCGCGCGGGCGAAGCCGCGAAGACCTCTCACCCCTTCGCCGGCAAGCTGGACGAAGCAACGCTGACCAGCGATATCGGCAAGACGCCGCTGAGCGAGTCGGAACGCCGACAGCCGCTCGCATTCGCGCCGCTTTCGGAATTTTTGCAGTCACGGAAAGTCGCGGGCGCGGAAGCGCTGGCCGAGGTGGGTGCGGCCGTTCGGGAGGAAAAGTGGGGACTTTCCCTTCCCGCGGGTAGCGCGGGGCAGCTCCTCAGCGAGCTGATGGTCCATACCCCCGCGTCTGGTTCGGGTGAGCTTTGGGCCAAGGTGGAGGTCCAGCCGTGGCTCACGCCCCTCGCAGGCCTGCCCGACCAGGACGGCGACGGCTTCCCCGAGCTGTATGGGCGCGTCAACCTCGCGGGCGGCGAGCAGCCGCTGCTCGACGCGATTCGCAACGACTACGTGGCGCCCGTGCTGAGCCCCAGTGAAGTCAAGGCGTGGGCCAATCAGCTCTCCTCGTATTGGTACCCTTCGTTCAACACGGACCTGATGCCTCTCGGCGCCAGATGGCCCGACGAGCAGACGGAGCCCAACATCAAGCAAGAGCTCGGGGGCCGAGAGTTCGAGGCGCCGGTGATGGTTCTACGCGGCAAGCCCCAGGGCAAGCCGACGTACAACGTGATTCTGATTGGCGGCGGAAGCGCGGCTGCAAGCGAGGCGCCTACGAAGACGGCCGCGCCCGCGTTGAAGCTGCCGAAGACCGAGCCTAGCCCCGACACGAAAACCGCGACTCGCCTCCTCGAGCAGGAGCTTGCCACGACCGGCAAAGGCTCGTGGACTCGTTGGTCCTCGCAGCTCTCGGGGTTCCAAGCGAGCCTCAAAAAGCGCGTCCGGGGAATGCCACGCAAGGTCAAGGCCCTGTCGGGTGAGGATGGCTTTCTTTTTTATAAAAACAGCTTGGAGTACGTCGTCGGCGGGGACCTCGAGGAGCAGCGCAAGAACAAGAATCCTCTGCCCGTCATCGTGGAGTTCAAGCGCGAGCTCGAGAGCTTGGGGGTGGACTTCTTGTTCGTTCCCGTCCCGACCAAGGTCGAGGTTTATCCCGAAAAGCTGGGCGCAGACGGCCAGCACCTCGAGGTCGTCAACCCCTACTTTCGGAAGTTCCTGCTGAGCCTCTCGAAGGCGGGCGTGGAGGTGGTGGATCTACTGCCCCTATTCTTGGCCGCGAAAGCCAGCCCTGGCGCGGGCGAAGAGCCCCTGCTCTTCCAGCGCCAGGACACGCACTGGACCGATCGTGGTCTCCGCCTGGCCGCGGAGCGGTTGAGCACCCGCATCAAGAAGTACCCGTGGTACCCGGCGCTGGCGCGCCAAGGAAGGCCGTTTACGGAACGCGAGACCAAGTTCACGCGCTTCGGCGATTTGCAGTCGCGTCTCCCCGCCGCAGAGCAAAAAAAGTACGCGCCCGAGACTTTACTGGCACATCAGGTCTTGGGACCCGACGGGAAGCTCTACGATGACGACGCGGACAGCCCCGTCGTTCTGCTCAGCGACAGCTTCGGGGGCGTGTATCAACTGACGGACGCGGAGCACGCCGGTGTTTCGGCCCACGTGGCCCGCGGCATCTCTTATCCGTTGGACTTGGTGATGAGCTACGGCGGCGGCCCCAATGTGCGCCAAAAGCTGATGAGGCGCGGCCGAGAGTCCCTAGGTACCAAGAAGCTCGTCATCTGGCTGATGACGGCCCGCGATCTCTACAACTACTGGGAGGACTGGGAGTCGCTCAAGAAGCCATGAAACGGCGCGCGTTCTTGCTCGCGGCCGGAGCGAGCGCGTGCGGCGGGGCAGCACCCGACCGCCCGTTTTCGGCATCGGCGCTGGCGGTAGCGCGCTTCGCGGCCCCTGTGGAAGCGGCCGCCGAGCGGTTCTATTGGCGAGAGCTCGAGTACCTCACTGCGCTCGCGCGCGAGAGCATCGCGCCCAAGGGCCCGACCCTCGCCCCGAGCCTGCGTGCGCTGCTCTTCGATAGTCGCGGGTTCGTTCGCGAAGTGAGCGACGCGGACCTTCGCTTCTCGCTCCTGCCGAGTGTGCTGCGGGACCGGCGGGGCAGCTGCGTCGGGTTGGGATCGCTGTACCTCGCGTTGGCCGAAGCGCTCGGTATCGCCGCGCACGGCGTCCTCAGACCGGGGCACTTCTACGTGCGGCTCGAGGGAGGCGGCGCCCACACCAACGTGGAGCTGCTCCGGCGAGGCGAGGTCATGCCCGACGATTGGTACCGGGTCCGCTTCCCGGCTCCTCGAGGGACCGAGCACCAGTACGGACGCCCGCTGACCTTGAACGAGACGCTAGGCGTCATCGAGTACAACGTGGGCAACCAACGGCGAGGCGAGCGACGCATCGAAGCCGCGCGCTCCGCGTACGCGCGCGCCGTCCTCCACTTCCCCGAATTTTCCGAGGCTCATGCGAGCTTAGGGGCCACGCTCCACCTCCTTGGCCGCAGCGCTGAGGCTCGACTCAGCTATCAAAGCGCCCAGCGCCTCAATCCGCACCTTCCGAATCTGGCGCGCAACATGAGCCTCCTCGAAACCGAGCGCGTGTCAGAGTAGGCACCCGTAGAAAAAACGAAAAACGGCGGTCGTGCCGGAGCGCGACCGCCGTCGTTGGCAAACCTCGGGCGTTACTTGGCGAGGTCGATCGCCTGGTCCAGCCAGAATGCGCCGGCCTTGGGTCCGCCGTTGCATTCGCCGTCGGACTCACCGGGGCGCTTGAGCCACAGGTAAGCCTGAATCAGCGGGTCGCCCGTCTCCGTCGTCGGCAGCTTACCGATCTTGCGGCCCGGCGGGTTGCACCACTGGAGCTTCGGATCTTGGCCGTTGCCGTTACGGCTGCTGTCCAGCACGAAAGGCGCGCCGCCTACCAGCTTGGACAGCTTGTGGCCGTACTCGATGTTCTCTTTGTCCCAGACGTAGTTGGAGGTGTTGAGGGAGAAACCGTTCGCGTCCTCGATGCCCGCCTTCTTCAGGCGCTCGGCCATCACGTCGGCGGGGGCCCAGTGCGCGTGACCGGCGTCGAGGTAGACGGCCGCGTTCGGGTTTTGGCGCAGGGTCTTGACCGCGTCCCAGATGATGGCGAGGCGCTCTTGCTGCTTTTCCGGCGTCAAGCACTGCGCGCCGTTCTCGTTCTTGTCGAGGAGGCCGAGCGCGTCCGGCTCGAGGATGAAGACGACCTTCTCCTGGCCGACGCCAGCCGCGATTTTGCGGATCCAACGGCGGTACTCGTCGGCCGTCTCGATCGCGCCGGCGGACGAGTGCTGACCGCAGTCACGACCCGGCACGTTGTAGAGCACGAAGATCGGCGCCGCGCCGTCGGCCTTGGTCTTGCCGATGATGTACTCCATGTAGCGCTTGACGTCCTTGTTCCAGTGGCCGACCCACATCGCTTGCGGCTGCTGGGCGATCTTGTCGAGGATCTTCGCCTTCTCCGGATCCTTCTTGCGAAGCGAGTTCGCGGTCAGCATGGACAGCGACTCCGGATCGACCCAGAGCTTCATGCTCTTGAACGGGTTGCCCTCCGCTTTCGGGGGCTTGGGCGACTCCGCCAGCGGTTCTTCCTTCACGGGAGTGCTGGGCGTAGCGCTGGAGCCGTTGGACTCCCCGCTGGGTGCCGCGGCTTCCGGCTGAGCGCCGCCGCAGGCGGCAATGGACAAGGCGAGACACGAGAACAGACCGATCCGATGGAGCAGGCTCATGGCAACTAATTCCTGGGTAATACGCGCGACAGGTCCTAAAACCTGGAACCAGTTTCATAGCTACATCAACTAGCTCGGCACCGCCACCGTAGAATCTACCGGCGCGGTAACGGGTGAGTAAATTCAGCCAGCGCCTCGCAGATTTGCGGCCTTCCACCTAACGATCCGAGAGGTAGCGCCAGAGGAGGTGATGGTCTGTTACTGCGAATTTACGCGCTCGCGCGAAAGGCGCGCCAGCTACCGAACTGGCTGATCTCGCGCGCGCCCTCCAGCGCGTGCGGCTCGCACGAAAAGCCTTTGACCAACGAGCCATCCGCAAGCTTCGTCATCCCAATGGTCATGGGGGCCGGGATGTTGGCAACGAAAGAGCCGAACGCCTCTCGCGTGAGCTCCCAGATTTCGACTTCGATGGCGTGGGCGGCTTCGCCCGGCGCGTGCACCAGGCCGGGCTTCGGCGGCACCGTGTCCAGGGCGTAGAGCTTGTACTCGGGCGCGGTCTTGGTGGTCCCTCGGCGCCGCGCGAGGTCAGCTCGTGGTTCAGTGGCTGTCCCGAGAGGTGCGCGCCCGCGACCGCGAGCCAAACGCAATCGTGCGCAGGCTTCGGGTTCTCGGTTGGCTCCGCCACGAAGCTGCGGCCCAGCTCCAGGAGCCGCGCGTCGTGGAAGGCGGGAGCCATGAACGTGATGCCGAAGGGCAGGCCCGACTTCTTCGCGCCCGCCGGCACCGCAAGCGCGGAGAGGTCCAGCAGGTTGACGAAGTTCGTGTAAGTGCCGAGCCGCGCGTTGAGCTGCAGCGGGTTCTCGAGCACTTCCTCGATCGTGTAATGCGTCGGTGCCGTGGGCAGCAGCAGCGCGTCGCATTGAGCGAGCACGCGCGCGGCTTTGAGGCGCAGCTCGCCGAGGCGATACTGGGCCCGGAAAGCGTCCGCGGCGGTGAACTTGTTGCCGCCGAGAACGATGTCCCGCACCACGGGGTGAATGGCTTCCGGATTCCTGGCCAGGAGCTCCGTAACGGTGGTGGTGCGCTCTGCGACCCACGGCCCTGCGTAGAGCAGCAACGCCGCTTCCCGGAACGGCGCCAGATCGAAGCGCACGATCTCCGCGCCCAACCCCTTCGCGCGCTCCACCGCCGCCA
>JAQSWN010000338.1 GCA_029266615.1 Polyangiaceae bacterium | reverse complement strand
AGCTCGCGCAGGCGTCGCTCCGTGCGGTAGCGCTGCGCGCCGCCAATGAGCGCGTTGAGCAGCACGACGCCGCCCACCATGCCCGCATCCCCGAACGAGCCGACCGCCGCGGACAAGCCGGCCCCCGCCGCGAGCAGGGGTGCGAGCGGATTGAACAGCTCGTCCGTGATCGCCTCGGCAAGCTCGCCCGCGCGCGAGCGAGTGCGCGTGAGGCTCGGGTGCTTCCGGCGGAGGGCCTCACGCCGCATGAGGCCCTGCTCGGAGGTGCGCAGCTTGACGAGCACGCTGCGCGCGTCCAGCGCGTACCAGGGGGTGCGGTCGCGGGGAGCCGGCAAGGCGCGACGCGCCAGCGCGAAAGAGCCGCGCACACCGTTCGCCATCGAGATGAGAGACGCGGCGTTCACGACCGCGATCACTCGCCGCGAGGTGAGCGGCAGCACGCCGCCAGCAGAGACGAGCGCGCCCAGGGTCGCCGCGCCGAGGGCGATGTTGACGCCTTGCTTGGCTACCTGCCGGGCCGAAACGGCGGCGTGAATGAGGAAGCGAACGTCCGACAAGTCGTCCCGGCAGATGACGTGCGCGCCCCAGGGCGGGGCTTCGCCCTCGCGCATCAGCCCGATGGTGAGGTCCGCGTCCACCCGAGGTGAGCGGCTGGTCGTCACCAAGCAGACGCCGCGGCCTTCGCGCTGCAAGCGGCGAATACCGCGCGAGAGCTCCTCTCCGCCACCGATCGTGTCGTCCGCAGGCAGGCCGGACAGCACGCTCTCGTCCGTGCCGGCGACGACCACGCGCATCTGCGCTTCGTGCGCGGCCGTGATGAGCTCGTCGATGCCGGTTTGCGGAATGAGCTCTACTTCGGCCAGCGCGACGAGCGCGCCGCCGTGAATCATTCCCACCACCAAGCCGCCGCGACGACCCAGGTCCGAGACCTCGGGTCCGAGCTCTTCCGGCACGTCGCATCCGAGCACGCCAAGCGCGCCGAAAGTGTAATCCCCCACCGTTCGCTTTTCGATCGGGCGCTCCACGTCCAGCATCGCGACCAGCGCCTTCTTGACCTCCGCTTCGTCCACGCTGCCGACGCACAGGAGCTCGCGCACCTCGTAACGGTCGCGCGCGACCAAGCCGCTCTCCAGCACCAGGCAATCGATTCGGTCGAGCCGCCGCAGCGCGTCCGCATCCACGACCAGCGCTTGACGATCCGCGAGCGCGCGCGTGAGCTCCGAACAGAACGTCTCTCGGCCGAGCCGCGCGGGCTGCGGCAAACCGGCGAAGAGCGCGGCGATGGCGCGCTGCACGCTGCGGGTCGTCAGGAAGCTGACCGCAAAGCCGCCCAGTGAGACGATCCAGGCGCGATCCGCGTACTCCTCGATCGGTCCGCGCGGCATGGCGCGGGGGCGCGGCTCGGCCCCGAGCGGCTCCGTGATGTCATGGGGCACCGCGAACAGCTCGCCCTCGCGCTGCTCCCAAATGCGCCGCCGGGACTGCGCCTCGCCGAGCCGCGACAGCTTGTGCGAAAGCTCCACGAAGGCGCTACCCGGGCGCTGCGCCGCGCCGTGGGCGGCCGCGGCGACCATGTCCAGTAGAAGATCGGCGCGGTTCGGGCCAAAGCGATCGTCCAGCGGCTTGCGGAGGCGCGCGGTGCTTTGGGCCATGGACAAGAGGCTGCCGACGGTGCCGGCGACGCGCAGGGCGGGTACCGGCGAAAATTTGAGCCCCAGCCCCGTCACGGTGCCCAGCGCGTCCGCGCAGAGGCCCACCAGCAAGCGTTCGATGCTCTCTGCGTCCGCCGGGTGCTCCCAGTGCTCGTCGCGAAAGCGCGCGTTCTCCACACCTGCGGCGCGCTCCGCCTGCTCCACGACGACGAGCAGCTCCGACAGCGTGTACGCGTCGTCGTCGAACGACACGATCAAACGACGGAGCGGGGCGTTGACCTCCACGCCACGCACGCGGACCAGCGCGCTCAGCGCGGGACGCACCCGGTCTGAGAACAGCGCGAGCTCGGACGCCGAGAGGTCGCGCAGCTCGATGTGAGCGCGCGTGCGGCTCAGCCAGGAGCGGCGCGCCCGCGGAGACAAAAGCTTACGAACGGTGAAGAAAGCGCCGGCCAAGCTCATGTTACGGCGCCTTCCGGTTGGCGAAGCGGTCCGTCGCGCTGATGAGCTCGTGCACGATTCCAGGCTCGAACGCGGAGTGACCGGCGTCCGGAACGATGCGCAGCTCCGCCTCCGGATAAGCCTTGGAGAGCTCCCAGGCGCTGCGCAGCGGGCACACCACGTCGTAGCGGCCTTGCACGATGACGCATGGCAGGTGGCGAATCTTGCTCACGTCTTCCAGCAATTGCTGCTCGCTCTTCAGAAACCCGCCGTTCACGAAGTAGTGCGCTTCAATCCGCGCGAAAGCGAGGCTGAACTCGTCACCGGCCGCGCTCTGAACGTACTCGCGGTCTTGCAGCAGATGACTGGTGCTCGCCTCCCACACGCTCCAGACCCGCGCGGCTTCCTGACGCTGCACCGGGCTCTCGCTCACCAAGCGCTTGTGAAACGCGGTGATGAGATCCGCGCGCTCGGCCTCGGGGATGAGCTCTTGAAAGGGCTCGAACGCGTCCGGGAACAGCATGCTGGTGCCGCGTTGGTAAAACCACTCCAGCTCCCAACGGCGCAAGAGGAAGATGCCGCGCAGCACGAGCTCGCTCACGCGGTCTGGGTGGGTCTCCGCATAGGCGAGCCCGAGCGAGCTGCCCCACGAGCCGCCGAAGACCTGCCAGCGCTCGATGCCGAGGTGCTTGCGCAGCTGTTCGATGTCTGCGACCAGGTGCCAAGTGGTGTTGTCCTCCAACGAGGCGTGAGGCCGGCTCTTGCCGCAGCCACGTTGATCGTAGAGCACGATGCGGTACCGGGCGGGGTCGAAGAAGCGCCGCTGCTTCGGGCTGGTACCGCCGCCGGGACCGCCATGGAGGAAAACGACGGGCTTGCCGTCGGGGTTGCCGGACTCCTCGAAGTACAGCGAATGCACCGGAGAGACTTGGAGGAAGCCGGTGCGATACGGCTGAATCTCGGGATAGAAGCTGCGGAGCACGCGCGGTACCATCGGGGCCCCGCAGACTATCACGTAGGTTCGGCCCGCGGCTCGTGCGGTGCCGTCCGGTCCGTGTTAGGCAGGCAGTCGCAAACGGCGCAGTTTTCATGCAAATCATCGGTCAAGACAGCGGTTCGGGCGGTGGCCCGGATCTCGCGCAGGTCGTGAAACAGACGCGGCGAGGCTTCCGGCGCGACGTAGCCGCCCTGCTCGAAGCGCTCGAGCAGGCGGACCTACTCATTCCTCTCGCCGAGCCCGTCGCCGGGGCCACCACCGGCGAGCGCACCAAGGTGCAAGGAGAGCTGCGGCTGCAGCCGCACTTCTTGCCCACCCCCGAGGGTCCGCTGTTCGCGGCGCTGTTCACGAGCGCCCCCCTCTTGGACGCCATCGGCGAGAAGCTGGGCTGGCGCACCGCCGGCGAGGGGCTGGAGTTTTGCTCCATTCCCGGCGGCGTCGCGCTGGAGATGGCGGCCGGCACTTTGGACGAGCACGTGCAGGGCGTCATCATCGACGCGGGTGCTGACTCGGAGCTCGTGCTCACCGCCGCGGAGGTGAAGCAGCTCGTCACCGGCCATCCGATTCCGCTCGTCGGCTACGTCGCGGCGATCCCGGACGACCACGACAAGACGCTCATCGCGGAGCCGGGAGCCGCGCCGTCACCCGAGCTCGTCGCCGCGCTGGATCGCTGCGTGGCCGAGCTGTCCGAGCTTTACGGCTACGAGCTCCTGCGCACCTTCAACCCGGAGCGCGATCTGGAGCCGCACCCAACCATCAAGCTTCGCACCGCGCCGGGGCCGGTGGATCACCAGCACCTCGCGAATCACGTGTTCGGGGCGGTGGGGCCACTTTTGCCACCGCCCGGCTACGTGGACATCGTGTTCGAGGAGTGAGGATGGCTTCGAACATCAGCCCTGTCGCCGAGGCTCCCGTTCGTCCCGACCTCGTCGAGACCGGCAAGGAGCGCTTGTCGTTCTGGGAGCGCGCCATCATTCGCTTCGTTCGCGGCACGTTCCGCCGCGGTCCGGTCGACGGGGTCATTCGCGGGCTACAGCACGGCATCGGCTCGTCGTGGATTCACCACTGCACGAAGCACCTGCGGCACATGTACGGCATCGAGAACCTGCCCGTGCTGGAGATGCGGCAGAGCTACATTCTCGTCTGCAACCACCGCAGCTTCTTCGACCTGTACGTCATCTTCGGAGACCTGGTGCGGCGCGGGCTGAAGCACCGCATAGTTTTTCCAGTTCGGTCCACGTTCTTCTACGATAACCCCGCGGGTTTACTGGTGAACGGCGTGATGAGCTTCTTCGCGATGTACCCGCCGTTGTTCCGCGAACGCAAGAAGCTCATCTTGAACCCCACCTCCTTGGACGAGCTGTCCTGGCTGCTCAAGCGCGGGGGCATGTTCGCCGGCATCCATCCGGAGGGCACTCGCAAGAAGGACGACGACCCGTACACGTTCCTGCCCGCGCAGCGCGGAGTCGGCCGCATCATCCACGGCGCGCGGGTGCCCGTCATCCCCGTGTTCATCAACGGCTTGATCAACGATTTGCCGCGCCAAGTAGAGAGTAATTTCGACGGCACCGGGCAAGACATCGTCGTCGTCTTCGGCAAGCCGATCGACTTCGGTACGCTCCTGGACGAGCCCCCGAGCGCGAAGACCGAGCAGCGCATCGCCGATCTCACGCTGGAGGCCATCGGCCAGCTCGGGCAAGAGGAAAAAAGGCACCGGGCGGAGCTATCGCGCTGACATGGTCGCCGGCTGGGGCGCGCTGGTTTTGCTGCTGACGAGCTGCGCTATCGGGCCCACCCGAGGCATTCCGCTTTACGCTGGGGAGCGTCGACCACCGGAAACGGTCGCCACCCTGCGCGGCCCCGTGCTCACGGTAGACGGAAAGTCGGTGAGCTCACGTGAGCGAAGCTTCGAGCTGCTTCCGGGCTGCCACGTGATTGTTTCCGGAGGCAGCGTAGGGCACGGGGCCGACCGCGAAGCGTGGCTCGCCCACCTGCCGACGACCGTGTTCGCGCTGCGCATGCAGCCGGGCGCCACCTACAACGTCGCCTTCGATATCGATCCCGCGCTGGGGCGCGGCCCCATCGGCACCGGCCAAATCCGCGCGACGGAGCGCGACGGGCACGGTCGCACTCGACGCATTGCCGCAGTGACGACTGAAGCCGAAGTAGCAGCGTGTCGGCAACCGTCTCCCCCGCGCTAGACCTTTTCGTCTTCGCGATTTCGTGATGCTCTGACCGGGCATGAAAGCTACGGGGTTTCGTTACGGTGCGGTGGCGCTGGGAGCATGGTTATCGACCGGGTGCGGCATGATGGCGGCGGAGTCTGCTTTCGAAGCGGACTTCAACTGCGCCAACGCCGCCGCCGAGGATACGAATGCGGCCGGCCGCTATCGCGTATCAGGCTGCGGCCGCACCGCGACGTATGTGTGCCTGAACAACGGCATCTGCGCGATTCAAACGTCGGACGAGGCGCGGAGCTCGGAATCCTATGAGGAGGAGTCGAGCCCGGAGCCGGTGCGGCGTGGAAGGAGGCCGTCCTCTAAGCTTGCCGCGAACACGCAGATGCAGTCGACGAGCGACGGCGCGGTCATGAAGCTCGAGCTGGTGCTCGATAGGCGCGCGCTGCTCCGCCTAACGGCGACGCCGGATAAAGTGCAGAACTTGGTGCAGCTCAAGCTCGTTCGCGAGGCGGTCGCGGAGGACGTGGACGAGTGCAATCTGGACTTCATGGTCAACGGCCAGGTGCTCGCGACTCCCAAGGCCGTGGCGAGCCGCACCGGAACCGTGCTGTCCCATCGCGTCCAAATCGGCCGCGAGCTCATCGA
>JAQSWN010000106.1 GCA_029266615.1 Polyangiaceae bacterium | reverse complement strand
GACGATGTTGTTGTAGCTACCCTCCTTGATCTCGATGCCGTCACCCTGCACGACGGTCGAAGCGTTGGTGTGGTGCACGTAGTTCCCCTCAATCAGGCTCTCGAACATACGACAGGCATCCGCGTTGCAGCCGAGATACATGCCTTCGCCCGTTCCGTCGGTGTCGTGAATGTGGTTGCGCAGGATGCGCAGCCCTTCGTAGTCCCCGCCACTGTTGGCGCTCAGCGCCACGTCGGCGGTATCGTGAATCTCGCAGTCCTCGATGGTGACGAAGCTGGCGTCGACCAAGCGCAGGCCGTGTGAGCCCCCCGAAATCTCCAAGCCGCGAAACACCACGTGCATCGCGTCATCGACGTCGATGACGTTCTGATCAGCACCCTGGCGGTGGAGGTTGGGCTTCTCGCCCTCCTTCGCGCGAATCACAATCGGCGCATCTGCGGTCCCGGCTACGCTGATTCCGAAGCGCTCGGTCAACTCGTACGTCCCGCCCGCCAGCACGATCTCGTCGCCGGGCATCGCGGCGTTGATCGCGCCCTCGACGTCATCGCCCGGCATCACCTCGACGGTAGCGGCGGCGGCGCTGGATACGGCGCCGAGCAAAAACGACCCCGACAGCAGCAAGCTCTGGACGACTTTGGCCATCCCCCCAACCTACGGCGTTTCGCACGCGCTCCGCAATGTGGGCATGCGGACATGGGGACTTTGCCAGGGTGCGGTGGTGGCCCGTCGTCCCGACCCATCCCTCAAGAACTAACCTCTCCAACCCCCTTGGTCTTCGCGGCCAGCTTCATCAGCCGGGTCAATGCCGGGGCATCGAGGTCTGCCAGCCGCTTGAACGCGATGCAGCTCTTGCCGACCTTCGCCTTTGGAAACTGTGCGGCGTGCTGCTCTGCTACGTATCCCTCGGGCGTGACGCAGTTCACGTAGATCGAGAGCCCGCTCTTGCGACAGGCGACGGACACGCGCGCCGAGTCACCTTCGCGCCCCGTCTCGTACCGGTATCGAAACCGGCCATAGGCGAGCATGGAACCTTGAATGACGGGTGCCAAACTCGGCGCTGCTCGCGTGATCAATTCGTGCAGCCTTCGAACATCATCGGCGAGCGCCGCCGGACAGTTCGCGAGGAACGCTTCGAGCTTGAACACGGCCATGTCCCATGACTAGCACGTAGGGCAGGGATACACATCTGGGGCTGGGGCGCGTCGTCCTTCTCCGCGAGCGGACCGGCACGAGCGAATGATCTACGCGCGCGCATGGCTCGGTCGCCACGCGCTCGGCGGGGCGCGGTGGTCCGCCCCGCCGACACCTCGCATCGACTTAGAAGGTCGTGGCGCTGGCCCAGGCGAAGTCGCCCGCACTGGCCTGAAAGCAATACCCGCCGTTGCGTTTGGCTGGCAGTGGCTGGTTATTGTAGTTGCAGGTCGCAAGCACGTTATTCACGCGGAAGGTCCGCCCCGGCGCGAAGTTCCCACAGTTGAAGCCCTGCAGGTTGGAGGTGGTCTCGTGGCAGGTGGCGCCCGTCCCCAGGTTGCCCGAGGGGAAGCTCGAGCTGAACACCACGGGGTTGGAGCACAAGCCCGAGCACGGCGTATTGCTCACGCTCTCACCGCACGCGTTGGGGGTGCCGCCGCCCCCGCAGCTCTGAGGAGCGGTACACGTGCCGCACGAGGACACGGTGCGCTGCGTGCCACAATTGTCTGCCGCCGTGACGCTGCCGCAGGTGGCTGCGAGTCGCCCGCAGAACGCCGCGTTCGTTTCCGGCGTGCAGCTACCTCCTTGGTACAGGGCCGTGACAGCTGGAAAGTCCACCTGAGCTTTGGCGAACTGCAGCTCCGCCTCGGGAGTCCAGCGGAAGGCGATTCTGGCCCGACTCTCGAGGTTCACACCTGCTGCGCCTGAGTAGAAGTGTACGAGCTCACCCAGGTTCACCGAACGCGGGTCGAATCGGCTGTCGATCTGCGGCAGGTGCGCTGCGAGGAGCTGGAAGTAGCGCGACAGTACAGCCACGCCTTTCTGACTCGGCGCGGTGTTGCCGAGCTCACCCTTATAGAGGGGTAGGTACCAATCGCGGAACCAGAACCGCCCGTATTGATCGGCGCTTGTCATGAAGTCCTGCGCCGTTTGCGCGGCAATGCCGCTTGGGATGGCCGCTACATTCAGGTGGACGTCATACTGAAAGATCTCCGCCCATTTGCTATCACCCCAAACGCCGAAGCTCGGGCTACCGCTCACCTCGTTGTTGTTGCTCTCCACGAGGTGCCCAATTTCATGGGTGAGGGCATGAAGACCCCAACCGTAGTCCGGGGTGGTCCAATCGCCGGCGCCAACGAACGCGATGTTCCGGTAGTAAAAGGGGTCGTAGACGTACTGCACCCCGCCACCCCCGAACCAACCTTCAGTACCCGGTACGTTCGCCTGGTTGCCGATCACGTAGAGGATGGGGTCGCTGAAGTGCCCATAGTTCGTCTTGATGTACTGCCAGGCCTGACTCATGATCGGATTGAGCCAGGTGGCATTGGCGCGATTCGTTACGTACTGGTCGTAATAGATGGCGACGTGGTCGTCTTGATAGGTGCGGTAAACGGTGCGGTTATGGCCGCCCGAGCCGAAGTCGTACCAATCGGTTTCCACGAACGACTCAGGCGGCGCGTTGCTCGGGGTGACCGCGCTGACCGGGCCGACGACGGCTGAGGCGCCGGCCGCGTTCACGGCAGACACGCGGAAGAAATAAGTGGTGTTCTGTGCGAGCGCGGAGGCACGAAACTGTGTGCTATTGGCGCCAGTGGTCTTGATGACGAGGTTGGCCGTGAAGCTGCTGTTCGTGGCGCGTTCGATACGGTAGTGCGATTCAGGGTTCAGCTGGCCGGCGTTGTCCGTCCAGCTCAAGCGAATCTGGTTGCCCGTCAGCGCGGCCGCGGCCACCCCGGAGGGGGCGACCGGCGCGGCGAGGTTCGCGCTCGTGGCGCCGAGCAGACGCCACTCGGCGAGTTGAACGGTGCCCTCGCCGAGAGCAGGCTCGATCGTCAGCCGGTAGTGCGTGAACGGCAAAGAGTTGGGATTACACGTGTACACGCGCTTCTGAAACCGGTCGGTGAATGACTGATCGGCACGCGTATCGAGGGTCGTCCAGGTGCTGCCATCAGGCGAGCCTTCGAGCTTCCACTTTTTCGGGTCGCGGACGGGGTGATCATTGGCCGAGGTGAGCGTGTACTGAGTCACCACCGAGTTGGGCGCCGTCTGCAGTTGGACCCACCCACTCGCGTTGGGGGTGAAGTACTTGGTGTACGGGTTATTGTCGGTGAGTTTGCTGACCTCTTCGTTCGGGTATCCGGCGTGCTGGCTCGTCGGCGAGAACGTGGTCAGCGCGGTGACATCTTTCAGGCCGCCCAGCGCCGCGGCCGTCCGGGCGCGGCCTCGCGTCGACGGGAAACCGCGGAGGCCGTCGCGCACCGCTTGCACCTGGTAGAGGTACGTCGTCCCGGGCGCCAGCTGCGTGTCCGTGAAGCTGGTTCCACTGGTCGGGATTTCGATGCTCCCCTGACCATTGTCGGAGATGCGCTGCAGAATGTAGCTGGTAGCGTTGGTCGCGGCCGACCAGGTCACCGTGATGACATTCGCGTTCGCGGTGGCCGTTACGGTGCTCGGCGTGCCAGGGACCGTGCCGGTCGTCTGCGAACCGCCGATGCGGAGCTCTGCGAGCTGGAGGTCGTCCTTGCCGTTGTTCGCGCTGATATTGAGTCGATAAAACAAGTACGCGGTCGTGTTCGCGAAAGAAAACGAGCGCGTCTGCCCCCGCCCACTGAATACCTGGTCGACCCGGCTGTCCAACGCCTTCCAACCCAACCCGTCGTTCGACCCCTCCAGCGTCCAAGTTTTCGGATCGCGACCGGGCTCGTCGTTGGCCGAGGTCAAGTCGTAGTTCGTCACCACGCTCGGCCGAGTCATCTGATACTGAATCCAGTCCGTGCGGCGCCCGTAAAGGAGCAGCTTCGTCGACGCATTGTTGTCGTAAACGGCATTGATGCCCTCGCCGCCCGGCGCCGTCCCGCGCAAATTCGAGACATTGGCGGGGAGCGTGGGCGTTAGGTCGGTTCCCGTGAGCGGCTGCACGAGCTCTGCGAGCCCGGCGTCGGACTCGGCTTGCTCGACGCTGCAGCCGGAGAGCGCCGACGCCGCGGGCAGGGCCGTGCCGATGAGTAGGGCGAGGCTACCGAGCGAGCGGCGGCGCAGGGCGAAGCTGGGAGGGGCGATGAGATCGAGCTTTTTCATGGTGATGCGCGTTTTCCAAAAGGCTGCCCGAACGGCAGCTGCCGCACTGGCTCAGACGGCTCTCCACGAGAGCCACCCACCCACTCAGAGCCTTCCGGCCCCTTTAACCTTCGCCCGATGCGACTATTTCGACGTCAAGGAACGCGCAGGGCAAACGCGGGCGGTCCACGTCGCCGCGTCCTCATCGAGAACGCTCACGCCGCGGGGAGTCGGGACTGTAGTGTCTTGAGCAGCCATCGGCCGGCGGGCCCCAGCAGGTGATCGCGTCGATGCGCGGCGTAAATCGTCAAGGCATCGCGAGGGGCTGGATCGTCTTCGATTCTGAGCCGCACCAGCTTCTTCGCCGCGATCTGCTCGGCCACGATGTGCTCAGGCATGCGGCACCAACCGAAGCCGGCGAGCAGGAAGTCGAGGCGCCTCCCGAGATCGACGAAGCGCCATTGGCGCGCACTGATGAGCCCATAGTTTTCGTCGGGTGCAGCGGCGGGGTCCGACAAGACGAGCTGCACGTGTTCCTTGAGATCGGCCTGCGTGACGGAGCGCTTGCGCTTGGCGAGAGCGTGACCTGGCGCGACCACCGCCTCCAAACGGATTCGAAGTAGCGGATAGGCGACGATGTCAGCCGGAACCGTCGGCAAAAGCAGGCATATTCCAAGCGCCGCCGTTTTCGCCCGCAGTCGCTGCAACGACCCTCCCAGGCCCTCGGTCGAGAACGTGACCGGCAGATCCGGAAATTCGCGACCGAACGCCTGAAGTGAATCGATGAGCGGAGCCGTCGGGACCAGTGGATCGATCGCAATCGCCAGCTCGAGCTCGAAACCATCGCGGCTGCTCGCAGCCACCGCCTCGAAGCGCGCTGCGCTCGCAAGGATGAGGCGCGCCTGCTCGACCAACACCTGGCCAACGGCCGTGAGCTTCGGCCGATATCCGTCGCGATCGAACAGAGTAACGCCTTGCAGCTCCTCGAGAGTGGCTATCGCCTGGCTGATCGCCGACTGCGCGCGGCCCAGCGCACGGCCGGCAGCCGAGAAGCTTCCGGCATCGGCGACAGTTACGAGCACTCGGAGCTGATCGAGGCTGAGCGTGCCGAGGGGACGAAACTCCATCATTTTTTCCGATGGAGTCTATCAGAACTTCATCACTTACGTGAGGAGTTCCGCCGACCTAGAACATGGTCATGAGTCGTGAATCCCAGAGAAATGAAGGTCAATCATGAGCGTCGCCATTCCTATGCAGCCCGGCACGAGCAGCGCGGGTCGAAACAAGGTGATCTACTGGTCACTCACAGCCCTCCTGATGGTGCCGGGCGCGGGCGGTGGGCTCGTCGAGCTTTTCACCGGAGGCCCCGCGAGCATCGCCCAGACGCTTTTGTCCCTCGGATATCCGCTTTACATCATGAAGATTCTGGGACTCGCGAAGGTCTTGGGGGGGATCGCGATTCTGACGGGGCGCTCTCCCAGGCTCAAAGAGTGGGCCTACGCCGGTTTTGCCTTGAACTTCCTCGGCGCAACCGCCTCGCATCTTCTCGCCGGCGATGCCGCGCACGCGCCATTCCCATTCCTATTCTTCCTCGTGCACATGACCTCGTACCTGCTCTGGTACAAGACGGCCGCGACGCCCCTGCCCGGCACCATCCCCGGATGAGCAGCAGAGGAAGGTCGCGTTCTCCTCACTCACGACGTCACGATCATGAACAGGCAAACGCTCGAGCGTGCCTCGCGTCGCCGTCCAGTGCTGGGGCCGGCAGCTCGAGGCAACGACCCTTGGACGAGTCGGCAGCGCAAGTTCCCGCGGTCGGTCCCGGTTGCGACGTAGTAGCCACCGGTGTAGCGCATTGACGGAGCGCCGGAGTCACCGGCACAAGTCCTACCAACCTGGATCGATCGGCAACGGAGTCAGCGCCGTGGCTGCAAGAAAGTCTGCGTCACCGCTCGAGTGCTGGAAGCACGCGCTCGTACCGTCTGTGCGCAGCGCGCAGACGATATTTTTGCCCCCCTCTACCCGGATGTACGGGCCTGCGTCTCGAAGTAGCACCGTGCCGTCGAAGTGTTGGCAAAAGAGCTCGCCATTACTGGATACCGCACACGCAGCGCTGAACGTCGCGGCCATATCTAGCCATCCCGTACCTTCGAAGACTGGCGTTGAAATTGGCTCACAGGCGACCGGGTTGCCTTGCTGAGTGGTGCAGTGCTCAGTTCGATAGCTGGGCCCGCAAATAACGCTGCCATTGCGGCGAAGCCCGCAAAGAACGGAGAGACTGAACGCGAGGTCGGTGAAGTCATTGGCGCGAAGCGAAGGCTCCCCACCACGCACGATTGAGCCATCGGCTAAAATGCCAGCGAGCATTCCTTCCCACGCGCACCGTGAGAGCCGAAATCGGCCTGGGATTTCAGATGGCTCTTGGAAACCTGGACTAGGGCGTCTCTCCAGGGGGTCGATGCCGGAGTTTACCGCCGCCGCCCCGTTCGCATCGAGCGTGCAAACCGAGGTGAAGCCCCACATGTTCGTGGTCTGGATATCCACCACCTTTTCGCGCGGATCGAACGGCTGCGCGGCGCCAGGTGGGACCACGATCCTCCCGTCGCTGGTGAGACCGACGGGGCCCGCGCGCGAGAGCGAAACGCGTTGGTAGTGTTCCTCGGGGAGCGTGTTTGCCACGGCGCCGCCGTCTTGCCAGCAGCGATAGCCGCCGTTGGCTTTGGTGGCGCAATAAGATCCGATGTCGTCATCGATCGCGAGGTCAACAGTGCACTCGCCACCGCGACGGCAGCCTCCGGTTTGAGCGCCCGCGCTACCGCCGGTCTGCGCGGACGCGGAGCCGCCGACCGAGCCTCCAGCGGCGCCCGTACCTCCAGTAGCCGCGGCGCTCGCCTGGCCGCCGGTCCCTGGTTCGCCAGGCCGGGAATTGTCACGACTCACTCCACCGCAACCGATGCCCACGCTCCCGACCAACCCGGCCAAAACCAAAAGTGTTCGTTGCCCGACCATGACGCACTTGCACTAACACGGGAAGCGCCGAGCAGCCGGCGTTGAATGCTCAAAATCTCTCATGCGAGATGCTCGGCTATCTCGCGCACGGCGAGACGACGGAGCACATCCTCCGCCAATTTCCGAGCCTTGCCGAAGTGAAGACTTGCCCGCGCCGAGCCCGATTCCGCCCAAAGCCCAGGTTGCGGGAAGTTCAAGCTTGACGAAAGCATCCCGCAGTCCGCGCTATGAGACTAACGGCCGTGGTCTACGACGTCGACACCGTTGGGAGCGCTGCATGGTGGTTGCAACGCTGCGCAAGGTGCGCGTCGTCCGCGACGTGACCGTGAAACGCTGACGCGCACACGCAAGAACGCGAGGCAGCTCTGGCTAACTGCGCGATTCGTCCGACGTACCACGAGATCTGTGCGGAGATCCGGGTAGAGCTGGCGGCTTGAGTCACGTTCGCGATCGAGGGTTTCTGGTCGCGTGGAAAATCCGCAACGCCGACCGAAACTGCGTACCTACTCGTATTCGCCAGCAAGCAGGATCTGCTTGCGCCTTTGGTGAAGAGGTGGCGGACGCCAGAGACGCTGCCGATCCCGGCGGCGGCGTGCAGGGAGCGGAAGCGGCCGACGTCGGCGAATTGCGGTCGATGCCCAGCTCGATCGAACAGCACGACTCCCCGCCAACTCTTCCAGCGTCGCGAGCGCTTGACTGAGGCGGACTGCGCCCGACCTAGCCGCGACCCGCGAGCCCTCGAACGTCACTCGCGTCGCGCACTGCCGCCCGCACCGATAGTCCTCGGCGACGCGATTCGAGCAGTACCGCCCGCCCCACGTTTCCAAGCGCGCCGGTGACTAGGACGCGCAGCAAGCGCTGCTTTCGCGAAATCGGCTCATCGCCGCCCATCCTGACCTAACCGCTCGTCCGCGTCCCCGATTGAACGCAACGACGCCGAAAGTGGTCACCGGAAACGAGCTGGTCTTCCTACGGCGCACATCCTCGGGTAGTTTCCGAGCCTTGCCGAGGCTTCGGCGGACGACGCGTTTCGTTGGTCAGGCGTTTTGACGCGCCTGCGGCAAGCTTGTGACTTTCGAAAACCTGAGCAATTCTACGCGCGCACGGAGCCAGTAGCCAACGATGTCGAGATTTCACCCGTGAGTGCACAGCCCGCGCTGAGCGAGCCTGCGCGTGGCTGGCTGCGCTGGCTGCCTGGCGTGCAGATGCTGCGAACGTACCAGGCGGCGTGGCTATTGAACGACGTCATCGCCGGGTTGGTCCTGACCACGATGCTTGTGCCGGTCGGTATAGCCTATGCGGTAGCGTCGGGAGTTCCAGGCATTTACGGCTTGTACGCGACCATCGCTCCGCTCCTTGCCTACGCAGTGTTCGGTCCGAGTCGGATCCTCGTTCTCGGACCAGACTCTTCCCTCGCTACGTTGATCCTCGCCGTCGTGTTGCCGTTGGCGGCAGGCAATTCGGCAAAGGCGGTGTACATCGCCAGCGCGATGGCCATCGTCTCGGGCTTCGCGTGCCTGGCAATCGGGATTGCCCGGCTCGGCTTCGTGACGGAGTTGCTGTCGAAGCCCATCCGTTACGGCTATATGAACGGCATCGCGTTAACGGTGCTGATCAGCCAACTCCCGAAGCTCCTCGGCTTTTCGATCGACAGCACAGGCCCGCTGCGCGATTTGCGGAACATCGTGAGCGCTGCGCTCAACGGACAAACGAACACGACATCGTTGGCCATCGGCGCCGGAACGCTGGTCGTGATTCTAGTGCTCAAACCGTTCAAGCGTATTCCCGGCCTTCTGCTCGCCGTCGTTGCGGCAACCGTCGTTGTGGAGGTGCTCGCCTTGGACCAAACCGCAGGGGTCAAGGTACTCGGTCCGTTGCCGAAGGGCCTGCCCTCCTTCGCATTGCCGGCGATCAACCTGGCTGAGTTCAGCCAAATCGCCATCGGCGGCTGTGCCGTTGCCCTGGTGGCGTTCGCGGACACCAGCGTCTTGTCGCGTACCTTTGCGGCCAGGGCACGCACTCCCGTCGATCCCAATCAGGAAATGATCGGCCTTGGCCTGGCGAACCTCGTGGCTGGCCTGTTTCAGGGGTTTCCGGTCAGCAGCAGCTCGTCCCGAACTCCGGTTGCGGAGAGTGCGGGCGCAAAGACTCAATTGACCGGCGTGGTCGGTGCGATAGCTGTGGCGCTGCTGTTGATCTTCGCACCCAATCTTCTCCAGTCACTGCCTAGCAGTGCCCTGGCGGCGGTCGTGATCGCGGCTGCCATTGGTTTGTTCGAAATACGCGACCTCGGTCGGATCTTCCGCATTCAACGCTGGGAGTTTTGGCTTTCGCTCGTGTGTCTTGCCGGTGTGGCAACCTTCGGAGTGATGCCGGGCATCGGGATCGCCATTCTCATTTCCGTGATCGAGTTCCTTTGGGATGGCTGGCGGCCCCACTTCGCAGTGCTGGGCCGCGTCGACGGCACTCGCGGCTATCACGATACCAAGCGTTACCCCGATGCGCGACTCGTGCCGGGTCTGGTGCTGTTTCGATGGGATGCGCCGCTGTTCTTCGCCAATGCCGAGATGTTCCAAGCATGCGTGCACGGGGCGGTCGCCGCTTCGCCCACGACCGCGCGACGAATCGTCGTGGCCGCCGAGCCCGTCACGAGCATCGACGTTACTTCCGCGGACATGCTCGCCGAGCTCGAGCAGTCACTGCGTGAAAACAATGTCGAACTACGCTTCGCTGAGATGAAAGATCCGGTGAAGGACAAGCTCAGGCGTTTCGAGCTGTTCACTCGTTTCGGTGCCTTCTATCCGACGCTAGGCGCCGCGGTGGATGCGTATGTCGAAGATTACCGCGTCGACTGGAAGCCGTGAGGCCTCCAACTCCTACGGTGACATGCCACGGCCACCTCAATCAGTGCCGTGCGCACGCGGCGTGCGCGGTCACGCGCGCCGCACGCTAGCGAGCAGGAGCGCGGCGGCGGCAGTGGTGCAGAGCGCCAATGTTCCCCAGATCGGCACTTCGCCCGGCGGCGGCACCGCCCCCCGCACGACAGCGATCGCCGAGTTGAGCGAGAGCACCACCAGGTAGAACGCGCCCTGCACTGCAGCGATCGTGGCTATCAAGTATCCCGAGGTGGCGCGACGCCAGAGTAGCAGGCCGCCGCAGCCGAGCGCTGGCACCATCAGCGAGAGGTCGAGCGCGGCCACGAGGCGGAAGGCTTCGGGCTCGACCGGCGTGGGCCGTCCGGCAAACACATAGCCAGCCCAGATCCCCAGCCAAACGATTGAGAGGCCGGCCGCGACGAAGACCAGATAACCGCCGATGACCCGGACTGGCGTTCCGGGGCGGAATAGGCCGGCCAGTAGTCGTCCGTCGAGGCGCGTCAACAGGCGGATCAGGGTTACGACCGAGAGCACCAGTGACAGGACGTAGATCGGGAAGAAGCCGTTCAGCGCTGCGCCGAGCATGTAGTAGGCGTAGTTGTAGGCGCCGTAAGCGAGCATGCCGAGCCAGAGGAGCTGTGCGCGGCGAGAGCCCACGCCTGTCCGCAATACGCCAGCGAGCAACAGCGGCACCGCGAGCACCAGCGTCACCAGGTCATTCCCGAACCAAGTGGCCCTAATCCAAGCGACGTCGCGGTACTGACCGGAGAGCACCAGTCCGAGCAGCGCCTGCGCGGTCCAGAGGGCGGCCAGGACGAGCGAGAGGGTCCGGCCCCGTTCGCTAAATTCGATGAGGGATGCGCCCGGTCGTGCGAGTTGTGCGCCAGTGCAAGGGTCAGTGTTCGCGGCTTCCCTTCTCATAGGATCACTCCACCGCGGCCGGTCCGCACGAGACGCACGTGTACCCGAAGGTCGAATCGATCGGCAAGCGTCGCGGGTCCTACTCACCTCCGAGCCGGGGCGGAAATCTCTCGCGCTGCCACGGCCGAGGATCGAGCGGGCGCCGCCGCCCTGGCGATTTGGTTCGCGATTGGCTGCGAGCTCCACGCCCAAGAAAGGGGCGCCAAGCGCCTCCTGCGCCCACCCACACCGCGCAGGACGGTTCGTCGCGACCCGAACGACGGGCTGTTCGAGCCAACCAGCGGTCACCAATTCTTCATTGGCAACAACCGCGCATGGGCTGCGTGCCCGCGCATGGCTTGCGCGCCGGCCCGCGCGATTGGTCGCGTTTGACGGTGGCGAGATGGGGGGTTTGGTCGATTTGTTCTGTCCTGGTCGGCCAGGCACCCTTCTTGCGCAGTGGTTCAGGTGTACTTGATGCGCTGGGCTTTCATCCTTGTGGTCGTCGTTCACGGCTTGATTCACCTGCTCGGTGCGGCGAAGGCGTTCGCACTGGCAGAGCTGCCCCAGCTCACGCAGCCGATCTCGCGGCCGCTCGGCATCCTTTGGCTCTCGGCAGCTGCGCTCCTCCTTGCCAGCGCGCTGGCGTTCGTCGTCGCACCCCGCTGGTTCTGGATCCCTGGCGCGTTGGGGGTTGTGGCCTCGCAGATCGCCGTCGCTTCGGCCTGGCACGACGCTAGGTTCGGCACCATCGCGAACGTGATCATGCTGCTCGGCGTCGCGTACGGCTTCCTCTCGCAAGGGCCGTGGAGCCTGCGCACCGAGTACCGCCAAGACGTGACCGCGGCGCTCGCTCGCGCGCCGCTGCCGGTACCGCGGCGGGTCGTCGAGGCCGATCTCCTCCGTCTCCCTGAACCCGTGCGCGCATACGTGCGAGCTTCGGGCGCCGTCGGACAGCCGCAGGTGGGGGACTTTCGCGCGACGTTGCGAGGGCGCATCCGCGGCAGCGCGTCGGAGCCGTGGATGGCTTTTCGGGCGGAGCAGGTGAACGTCTACGAGGCGGGGACACCGACCCGGCTCTTTTTCATGGATGCGACGATGAAGCACCTACCAGTCGACGTTTTCCACCGATTCGTCGGCGAGCCGGCCACCTTTCGCGTTCGCCTGCTTTCGGCCTTCACCATGATTGACGTGAAGGGAGCCGAGGCGAATCGCGCGGAGACGGTAACCGTTTTCAATGACCTCTGTCTGCTGGCACCCTCGCGGCTAGTCGACCCTTCCGTCTCGTGGGAGGCCATCGACGCGCACCGCGCGCGTGCCCACTACACGCGCGGAAAGGAGACGATCTCCGCCGAGCTCATCTTCGACGCCGAAGGTATGCTCGTCGACTTCATCTCCGACGATCGCCTCGCCGCATCGACCGACGGCGGCCCCCCCACGCCGAAACGCTGGAGAACACCGGTGCGGGGATACCGCTCCTTTGGTCCGCGCCGCGTGATGACGCTCGGTGAAGGGCGCTGGGAGGACGCGAGCGGCGGCTTCGCGTACCTAGAAATCGAGCTGCTCGCGATCGACTACAATGTCCTGAGGAATAGTCGCGACACTGACGCCGGTCGACCAGGTGGCCCTTGATAGTTCGAATTTTATGCGCCGATTACCCGCAACGGGTCGCGCGATCGAATTGGTCAGCGACCTGCTGACCAATTCGATGGGCTCGTCATGGTGCTCAACAGGGCCTCGGATCCGGCACTATGTGAATGCACGCCGTTTAGGCGATTGAACGGGCTGGTCTCCCTCGGGCAACATGTCAGGCGGGAGCTCGGTCGACACGAGCTTGCCCTCGGCGTCGACGATGCCCAGCGTTCGAACCGCGCGCGCACACTCGAGAGACGCGCCGTCGCCAACTTCGGGAATGGGTGCTGTAATCGCTGGCGCCGCCACACCTTCAGCATGCCCGACTGGACCCGACGGGCCAGACCGCCAGCAGCTCGGTCGCTCAGTGTACCACGAGGTTTCCCTGCAGATTCGCGTCCGGCTCGCGGCGTCGCGGCTGAAGGCGCTTGGTTGTATCCTGTAGCCGTGCACGCTTTCGACCTAGGCCCAGCGCCCATCGCCAAGGATGACGATGGGGTCCTACGTGTGGCAAGCACGCGCGTCACGCTGGATTCCATCGTGGCGGCTTTCGACCTGGGTGCCACGCCGGAGGAGATCGTCCAGCGTTACCCATCGATCGATCTCGCTTCGGCCTATGCCTTGATCGCCTACGTGCTGCGCAATCGCGAGAGCGTCGACGTCTACTTGACCAGCCGCTCCCAGGCAGCACGTGATGTGCAAACCGAGGTCGAGACCCGGTTTCCACCTGATGGCTTGAGGGCGCGCTTGCTGGCTCGACGAGCCGGCGGGCAATGATTCGCTTCGCAGTCGACGAGGACTTCAACAACGACGTCGTGCGCGCCTTGCGGCGGAATCTTCCAGACGTAAACATCGTAGGTGTGCAGGAAGCGGGCCACCGCGGGTGGACGGACCCTGACGTTCTCGGGTGGGCGGCGGAGGAAGGTCGCGTTCTCCTCACGCATGACGTGACGACCATGACCCGCCACGCGCGAAGGAGGCCGCTGTGCACCGCCTCCCGCAGTGGCTCCGGATCATGCCTGACCACGGGGGCCGGGCCTATCGAGCAGGAACGCTGTGGCTCTGACCTCCGCCTTGCCGCTCGGCTCCGTCACCACCTCCGCAAACGCCATCCTCGGGTCAGCGGCGTACGTGGTGACCCTGGCTTGACTCATCGCCGCGATGGTCGCTTTGGCCTGAACTGGCATGGTGGCGAGCGCGCTGTCGAGTCCGGCTCGAAACGTCGCCGCGTTGGCGTGCCTCGCCTTCTCATACAGCGGCAGGTTCCAGACGACCACGGCGATGTTCAGGATGCCTTGCAGCGTCTTTGCCGTTGGTGGATCTTCGACGTGATCCAGGAGCGGCTTGGCAAACGCCAGCAGCGTTGCTGACATCGACGGCAGCTTGGAGGGATCGACGGGTTTGGGTTTCTTCGTCATACCTACCAACGCCTGCTATTGACAGTGCCCCCAAGCGGCAGTCTGGGCGCGCACCTACTCAAAATGATCTTCCACCCGTTTTGGGACGCCGCCGCCTCCGCGAGGATACTGGCAACCTCGTTTGGGTCCACCCGCTCCTCGGAGATCGACGCCGTGCGTGAGTACTCGTCAGCTAGCGCCCGTCGCCCCGCGGCGTTCTTCACCCGAGCGAGCACGCGAGAATAGGCCTCGCACGAGTAGGCGAACGTCTCCCGCTTTGCGAAGTCGATGTCGAGCAACCACTCCTTCGTGCGTGTTTCTCGGAGGCCGAGCGTACGGCGCTTGCAGTTGTGGAAAACATGCGCCGCCTCGTGGACGATGAAGTCCGAGAACGGCTCATCCTCGAACGCTTCCGGCATCACGTAACAGGTCGCTTCCTCGCTGAGCCCGACCAAACGTGGCGCGTCATCGGACAGCAGCTCGGCGTCGATGCTGGCAAGGTACAGGTTCGCCAGCGTCCATGCAGAATCATCGAAGCCATGCGTAAGAATCAGCCGTTCGATGTTATGGCCCGTCACCACGACGACGGACCGTTCCAAAGCTGCGAGCACGAGATCCTGTTCGGCACGAGGGAACAGACCGCGGACCATGGGCTCGACCTTGGCTCGGGTGAGCCCGACTAGATCAGCATGATCGGTCGGTGGATGAACCTGCCCCTCGGCTCGGCGCGTTACCTCCTGCACGAGCGCGCCTCGAAGCTCAGCTTGTGCAGCTTTCGCCCTCTCCAAGAAGCCGCCCTGCCACACAGAGACGTGTGGATCTGAATCGCCCGTGCGGACGTACCGGTCAATCTCTTGGGCGATCGTCGCGCCTTCGCTCACCACGGCATCATACTGCGAATTCCGAACGCACTTGAACAGCTGTTCCGAAGCGACTCGAACGCTTCCGAAGCACTTGAGCACCGATTCCGACACACTCGACCGCGTCGGGCCAGGTTGACCGGAGCGAAGAAACGAGGTTGGGGGTGAGCGCCGACCAGTCATCGAGCACGCCGCAAGAGGTGCGACGGCGGCAGGGATGTCGAACGTGGGAGCGGGTGCGGCGCCCGCACCTTGTGCCGACGTTGTTCCAAACGAGCAATTGGTCAGCAACCCGCTGACCAATTGCGCGGGGTCCATTCTACGGAACCTCCCAGCGTCAGGACTCGGTCATCGCAAGCACATTCTCGAACCAGCGAGGGCCAGCGCAGTGACGCTCAATCCGACCATTGTGCGACGTCGCGACGAGCTGCGGCGTCGACCACAACGCAGTCGAGTCGTAGATATCAACATGCTCGAACGCTTCGATGGCTGCGCCCAGGTTCGCCAGGCTTGCTTCATGGATCGCCCGCACCTCTCGCTCCGAAGCGCCATGCCCACCGCCTTGGGCACGCTGGAGGATGCGCGCAAGATTCTCATCGATCGAGTCCGTCGCGACGAAGATCATCTCAGTGGCGAAACCGCGGGCCCGCGCAGCGTGCGCCTGCTCGATCGCCGCCCTAGTCCGCAGAGTCGTCTCGACAGCGAACGAGTGTCCATCCTCAATGTGGCACTGGACGAAGCGCTCGCATTCTCTCGCCACCGCGCGACGAACGTGCCGGGGTATCGCACGGTAGCTGCCCAGAATCTGCGCGCATCGGTCATCGATGTTGAAACCATCGACTCCGAAGGCTGTCACGGGGAACGAGCTGGTCTTCCCGCTGCCGGGAGGACCAGCGACTACAATCATCCGCGCCCGGGCCACGCAGCGTCACCCCGTCTCGAGCGTGGTGTCCGAGTCCGGCAACATGTCGGGCGGCAGCTCGCTGGACACGAGCTTGCCGTCGGCGCCCACGATGCCGAGCCGTTCGAACCGCGCTCGCGCGCTCGAGAGCCGTACCGCCGCGAGCTCCGCGAGACGACGACGCCATTCGACGCGGTCCTCCTCTCGGTCGAGATCGAGATCGTCGAAACGCGCTTCGGGAATCGGTGCTGTGCTCGCGGGTGCGGCCACGAAGTCAGCATGCCCGACATGGCTGCGCCGAGCAAAGCCCTGCGCTGGAGTCGCAGTCCAAAGCGCGGTCGACAAAACTGAAAAGCCCTGTTTGCACAGGGCATTTCCGGGTTGCGCGGGGAGGATTTGAACCTCCGACCTTCGGGTTATGAGCCCGACGAGCTACCAGGCTGCTCCACCGCGCGTCAGTGAGGAGGCGGAACATAGTCACGGCGCTCATAGAGTCAAGCAGATGTTTGATCATTCTCGCAGGTCCGACGGCCAGCCGGGACAATGCCGTCACGCGCGGTGCCTCCCCGGCAACCGGGTTGGCGGCGGATGTTGGCGCGGCGCGGGAATCTGGCTGGTGCGCTAAGTGCTATGCAGGGCGCATGGCTTGGCTTCGGGCCTCGGTGTTGGCTGCGAGTCTTCTTTCTACGGGCTGCCTCATGGGCGGCATCGCGGCCGGGACGGGCCTCGTGGCGGTGGGAGCGGGAGTGGTCGCGTTCACTTGCTACGACCGCGTGACGGTCACGGTGACCGACCGGCTGACAGGCACGAAGTTGTGCGACGCTCGGGTCACGTTCAAGAAGGGCTCGTCGGAGACCGTGGCAACCTCTTGCGGCCAAGCGGCGCTGTCGGCCGGCAAGTACCGGATGCGGGTCGAGCGCGTGGGCCTGGTGCCGTTCGAGCAGGCGGTGGACGTCGTGAAGAGCGAGGACTGCGGCAGCACGACGCAGACCATGTTCGTGGCGCTGGAGCGTCCGAACCATCAGCAGGCGCCGCAGCAGGTCGCACCGCCACGCCCAGCCCCCGCGGTGGCGCCCGCAGCCCCGGTCGCCTCTCCCGTGGAGGCTGCCCCTCCCCCTCCCGTGGCGCCGGCTTCCAGCTCGCCGCCCACGGAGCCAGCCCCCGCCTCGCCGCCGGCTCCTCCCGCGCCCGGCGCACCTTCTGCTTCGCCAGCTCCCCCCGCAGGCGCCCCCCCGGCCGCGGTTCCATCCGCGCCCCCGTCAACCGGCGCCTTCTAACGATCAGGCCGCGAGTTGCTGGGCGAGGTCGCGCAGCACGACGTCCGGCTCGGTTTCGATGATGTCGCCGTGGGAGACGATGATGCGGCGCAAGTTGTGGAGCTTGGCCCACTCCTCGAGCTGGCGACGGAGAGCGGGCTGATCCTTGAAGCCGAACAGCTTGGGGATCGCCGGGATCTGAGGACCGTCACTGGTGAGGCCGGTGACTTTCATGAGCCAGCCACCGAACCCGGGGCGATGGTCCACGTTCCAGATGAGCTCGTTGACGACGAGCGTGGTGCCGCTGGCGCCTTGGACGACGAGCGCGGCTTCGTGGCCTTCGCAGCCCGGGACGGTAACGAATTTGACGCTCGGATCGCGGAAGTCGAAGTCGGTGGCGTCCACGCGCACGATTTCGTCGACCTTCTCGCGTGCGCCGGGCGGCGCGAGCACGAGCAGCCGCGGGTAACGGTCCTTCCAGATCTTCGCGTCCATGCGGTGGCGATCGCTGGGCACGACGAGGAACGTGGGGAGGCCGAACTTCTCGAGCGCTTCCATTTCGTCCTCTTCGAGCGCGATGGCGCTGTAGATGACGAGCCGGCCGTCGCGGAGACGAGCCACCGTCATGCGGCGCGGAAAATCGCCGATCGGCATGTGGAGCTCCCCGACGACGGTCAGCAGGTTGTCGTCGATCACGCTGAGCTTACCGTGCGGCAGCACTTTCCAATGTTGGAGCGGACGAGCCATGATTTCTCCTTCAAGAGGTGGATGATTTCGCTGCCTGCGGATTGAGCAAGAGCCATGCCCTCTTGCCGGCGACGCGATGCCGGCCACGGTGCTTGCTCACGCGGCGTCGGCCGTTGTATGCGAAAGCCGTGAATTTCGCGCAAAAGGCGTTCGGGGCGGTAATGGGCCAGCGACTGCCGAGCTACGACGGGCGCCTCGAGGTCGGTTGTCGCCGCAGCGTGCAGATCCGACGTGACAGTTTTGGCGTGGCATATATAGACGCCAAAGATGAAGCCGATGCGTGGTTCGGCCTCGGGTTTTGTCACGGGCAAGATCGCGCGGGGCAGATGGAGATCACGTGGCGGCTCACGCGCGGATTGTTGTCGCAGGTGCTCGGAAGCGCCGGGCTACCGATCGATCGCGCGGTTCGTCTGATCGGCGTGCACCGTGCGGCGACGGCGCAGGTCGAGCTGCTGGACGCGGACACGCGCGATCAACTGCGCGCGTACGTTGGGGGACTGAACGCCGCGCTGCAGAACCGTCGACTGCCGCGCAGTCATGAGCACGCGCTGCTTCGGTGCGAGCCGAGCCGATGGGAGCCCGAGGACGTCGTGGCGTTCGGCCTGCTCATGTGTTGCTTCTTGCCCTCTAACTGGGACGTAGAGCTCGCGCGGCTAATTATTCTCACCCGCGACGGTGAAGATGCGGTGAGCTCGCTGGACCCGACGTGGCGAGAAGACTTGCCGCTCACTCACCCCCCTGGCAAACACGCGGGTCCACCCAGCCACCTGTTCGTCGCGCGGGATTTGGAGGCGCTCCGCTCGTTCGTCGGTGAGTCGGGCGGGTCCAACGCGTGGGCGGTACAGGCTCATAAATCCGCGCTCGGCAAAGCGCTCATGTGCAACGACCCGCACCTACCGGCAGCGCTGCCGAACCTCGGCTACTTGGCGCGCGTGAAGTGCCCGGAGTTCACGGTCGGCGGCATCAGCATCGCCGGTATTCCGGCGTTCATCACCGGGCACAACGAGCACGCGGCCTGGGGCTCCACGAGCGCGCAGGTCGACAATGCGGACCTCTTTTTGGAAGAGCTGAGCGAAGACGGGCGGCGCGTGCGCGAAGGTGACGGCTTCACGAGCTGCCACGAGAGCGTCGAGGAAATTCCCGTGAAGGGCGGCGCGCCCGCGAGGCTGCGAGTCATCCGCACGCCGCGCGGCACCATCGTGGCCCGCACGGGGGACGAAGACGCGAGCATCTACGAGCCGGTGCCGACCGTCGGTGGCTCCAACGCGCTCTCGTTCGCAGCGACGTGGCTCGCACCTCGGCCGACCCGCGCGCTGCTCGGCTTCCACAAAGTTCGGAGCTTCGAGCAATTTCGGGAGGTGTGCGCCCAATCCGCAGGCTGCGCGTACAGTCTCATCTATGCAGATTCGAAGACGGTCGGCTGGGTGCTCGCGGCGGAGGTGCCGAAGCGCAAGTCCGGCTTCGGCTCCGTGCCGCTCGCGGGGTGGCAGCCGAACGTAGGTTGGGAAGGAATCGTCCCCAGCAACGAGCTGCCGTGGAGCGAGAACCCGGCGGACGGCTTCGTGTGCTGCGCCAACAACAAGCCGGTGGCGGACGACCCGAACGGCGCTTTCCTCGGCCACGATTTTTTGGACGGCTTTCGGCAGCGGCGCATCGCCGAACAGCTCGCCTCGCGCGACGATTGGGACGTGGAACGCATGGCCTCCCTGCAAGTAGACGTACAAAGCTTGGCGTTCGCGGACGTGAAGAGCACGCTCCTGGCGCTGAAGCCGAACACCTCGGAGTCCACCCGCGCGCTCGAGCTCTTGAGCACCTGGGACGGCAAGCTCAGCGGAGACTCCGCGGGCGCGAGCGTCTATGAGCTCTTCGTCGCCGCGCTCAACCGCAGAATCTGCGAGGCCAAGGCGCCGAACAGCTACCTCTGGGCGTCCGGCAAAGGAGTGATGAAGCTCATCCCCGGCACCTGCCTCAACGCGCGGCGCGCCAGCTTCGTGACGCGGCTCATCCGCGACCAACCGCGCGGCTACTTTCCCGAGTGGGAGCCGGTCTTGCTCGCGTCGCTCACGGAATCCGTGCAAACGCTCACTCAGAAGTTTGGTCCGAAGCCTTCTCAGTGGGGTTGGGGCGACATTCGTCCCCTCACGCTCCGCCACCGCTTCGGCGACAAGAAGCCGCTCGACCAAGTCTTCAACGTTGGCCCCCTGCGCGGCTACGGAGACGGTACGACCGTGAACCAAGCCGGGTTCGAGTTTTGGAACCCCTTGCGTCACTCCACCGTGACCGCGCACCTTCGCAGCGTCATGGTCGTGGGGGATTGGGGTGCGAGCCGTTTCGTGGTGCTGGGTGGACAGTCCGGCAATCCGCTTTCGGCGCATTACGCCGACTTGGTCCCACTCCACCAAGCAGGCCAAGGCGTGCCGGTTCACTGGGAGGACGAAGAAGTGCGGCGGAGCACGGTGCACCAGCTCACGCTCGTGCCGAGCATGGAGGCGCGGCCCGCTCACGCTACCGTCCTATGAGGCCGCTGAAGGTGCTGCTCGCGCCGGTCGGCTCGCGCGGCGACGTGCAGCCGCAGCTCGTTTTGGGGGAGGAGCTCACGCGCCGCGGCCACGTCGTAACGCTCGCCGCGCCGCCCAATTTTCGGAATTGGAGCGACGCGCGCGGCTTTCGCTTCCTGCCCATCGGCGAGGACATCAACGCCACCCTCCGGGAGAACCAGCACATGACCGAGCAGCACCCGGTCGTCGCGCTCCCCGGTCAGATACGTATGCTGCGCGAGGCCTTGACCCGACAGGTGAGCGATATGTTCGCCGAGCCGCACGACCACGACCTCGTCGTCGCGGCCGGCCTCAGCTTCGCCGCTAAAATGGTCGCGGACCAGCTCCGGGTGCCGCACGTCTTCTGCTGCTACACGTTGAGCGCGATGCTCTCTGCGGAGCATCCGCCCGCGGTCGCGCCTCTGTTCGGCCTACCGCGGCTCGGCAATCGGCTCTTGTGGGGGACCGTCACCGGAGCCTTTCAGCTCGCGCTCGGGAGCAAGCTGAACGAGCTCCGCAAACAACGCGGGCTGCCCGAGGACAGAGGCTCCTGGGCGGCAATTCACGCCCAAAACGTCATTCTCGCGCAAGACGCGGTGATGGGCGAAATCCCCGCGGATGTGCCGGGCGAAAACCGACACGTCCCTGCCCTCGTTCCGCGTCCGGACGATGCCAAGCCGCTCTCGGACCTGCTGGAGCGCTTCTTGCGCGGCGCGGGCGTTGGCAGCTCCAGCGCGTCGCCCGTCGTTTATCTCGGCTTCGGCAGCATGCCCACGGTAGATCGCGCGCGCATCATCCGAATCGCGATCGAGCTCTTCGAGCGTCACCACGCGCGCGTCGTCTTGCACTCGTCCCACGCCGAGGACGCGGGCGTGGAGCTGCCGCCCGGCGTCTTCTCGACCGGCGACCTGGATCACACTTCGCTCTTCCCTCGTGTCGACCTGATCGTGCACCATGGCGGCGCCGGAACGACCGCAGCCGCCCTGCGCAGCGGCGTGCCGCAGCTCATCGTTCCCCACATCGTGGACCAGTTCTTTCACGGCCGGCGCATCGCCGAGCTCGGCGCGGGGCCGACGCCGATACCCAAAGCCAAGCTCACCGCCGCTGCGGTCGCTGCGGCCTTGCAAGACCGCTTCAAATACTGGGCTAAAGCGCAGTCTTTGCGAGCGAGCGTCGCGGCCGCGGGTGGCGCCAAAGCGGCCGCCGATCGATTGGAGCAGTTGGCACTTTAACGACGTCCGCGGCGACGCCAGGTGACGAGAGCGGCGACGGCCAGCATCGCGAAGGCTTGCAGCGCGAGCCACTTCGAGGGTCGTGCGCCGGGTACGCTGCACGCTGCGCATCCACCGGACTTCGCCGCAAGCGGTTCTGGAGCGGTCGCCGCCGCCGCAGGGGTTTCGCTCTCGCCACTCGCAGGAGCGCCCCGATCGATCCAAGCGCCGACCAGCTCGATCTCGGCCGCGCTGAGGGCGGGCTCGCCGGGAGGCGGCATGTGCTCGTCGTCCGAAGGCGGAAGCAGGAGCCGCTGCATCACCAGGCTTGCCTTGCGATCGCGAGGGACGATGCCAGCGCCGGTGTAGCCGCCCTCCATGAGCTGCGCATGCTGCTCCACCCCAAGGCCGCCGGCGGGCTTCTCACGGATGTGGCACTTGCCGCATTTGTCGCGAAAAACCAACTGCACGGCGGCGAACGAGACTGTCTGCGAAGACGAACGTGTCGGCTCCGGGGGAGCAGGCGGCGCCGTCTCCACATTCTCGACGACAGGCGGAGCGGCAGCAGATGTTGCGGCGGCGGTGGATGTCGCGGCGGCTCCAGCCGTTGCGGTTCCAGCAGCTGCGGCAACGGGAGCCCGAGCGGCCTCCACCGCTCCCGCGGAGGCGGAACGGATCCACGCCGCGAGCACCGAGACCTCGGCCGCCGTCGGCTGCGGCTCTTTCGGCGGTGGCATGTGCTCGTCGTTGTCGAGCGGAAGGCGCACGCGCTGCACGAGCGAGCTTTGGTCCGGCTTGCCGAAAACGACCGCCGCGCCGCCCTCGCCGCCTTGAAGTAGGGCCGCGATGGAATCCACCCGCAGCTTGCCCTTCCGCTTCGCGGGGCCGTGGCATTTCTCGCAATAAATGGCCAGAACTGCGGGACCAGAAGCCGCTCCACGCGCCGCCGCGACCGGCTCCGTTCGCTCCTCCGTCAGGGGAGGCGAAGCGCTAGGTCGGCTCGTCGCTTTCGCGGCCGCCGGCTCGTCGACACGAGGCTCTGGCGGGGCCGCGACGGCGGCGCTCGGAGATGGTGGCGGCGCTACGGAGGTGGGCAGCGCGCCTCCGAGGCTACGTTCCAGCAACGAACGGCTGACGACCGGCGCCAGTGCGTCGCGCACTTTCAGTGAAGGGCTCGCGCCACGCTCGATCCAGAACTGAATGAGCGCCAGCTCTTCCGGCTTCGGGCTCGGCTTGCCCTCCGGGGGCATACGTTCATCGTCGGCGATCGGTAACAGCATGCGCGCAAGTAAAGGGCTCTGCTTCGGGTCGCCCGGAACGAGCACGGCGCCGCTCTCGCCGCCCGCGAGCAGGAGCTCGAGCGAGTCGATTCGTAGCTTGCCCTTTTGCTTCTCGGTCCCGTGGCACTCGAAGCAGTAGTTTTTGAGGATGGGCTGCACGACGTCCTCGAAAACGAGCGGCTCGCTTCTGGCTTCGGTTTTCGCGGCTTTCGCCGGCGACTCCGGCTCTTCGGGCGCGCCCAGCAGGGGCTTGAGCGGTCCGGGAGCGTACTTGGAGAGGTAGCCCTCCCCGCGCGTCATGGTGCCGCCGAAGTGCGCACCGAGTGAAAGCACGCCGAGCGTCGCGACCAGAGCTCCGCGGTAGGCAAGCCGACCCCGGCCCTCTCCCAATCCTTGGCGAGCGTAGAGCAACCAGCAGCCGGACATGCCGATGACCGCGAGCAGTGTGAGGCGGCGGTGCCATCCAAGCGCAGCGGCGGGAAAGCCACCTTCCAGCGCGAGCAGCTGCCCCATCAGAAACGCCGCGAGCGCAGCGAATGCGGAGAGCGGCAGGAGCAAGCCGAGCGCTGGCTCCACCCGCTCTCGGAATTGCCGCAGAAGG
>JAQSWN010000337.1 GCA_029266615.1 Polyangiaceae bacterium | reverse complement strand
CGAGGACGGTCAGCAAGACGGCAAGCTGCGGCCCGAATGGCGGCAGGCCTATTTGAACGGAAGCTCGAGCTTCGAGTTCAACGGCGACCGCTACGCAGTGTTCGACGACGGGGGGCGGCCGCGCCCGCCCCAAGTTTGCATCGACTTCGTGCTGGATACGTTCGAGCGGGCTGGCGGCAGGTGGTGGCGTCATCGAGGCGAGGCGAGGCAGCGCACGCCAGGGCGCCTTTCGTTCGACGAGACGGGCATGGAAAACCGCCGCAGCGTCGAGCGCTTCCTGGAGTTTGCGCGGTCACATGGCGAGCAGTTCGAGGTGTACGACGCGCCGGCCGAGGAGCGCGTCCCGCTACGGAACCGAGCCGCCTTCTTCTCGGCGCTCTACCGCGCCCGCGCCCAGTTTCGGCGCGGCGATATCGTGGCGATTCTGGGGCCGCGCGACGACGAAAAGCTGCACTACCACTCGTTCATCATCGTCGGCTCGGACCCTCTCTCCGGCATGCCGACGGAGCTCGCCGCCAACGCGGGCCGCCCTCGGATCCGCAGCTGGGAGGGCGAAATGAGCAATGCCCCCCGCCGCAGCATCATTTCGCGCGTTCGCCCGCGGCAGCTCTGGCTGGAATCGTTCCTGAGCCTAGAGGGCAGGGGCTTCGGTCCCGCTTACCGGCAGACCGACGTTTCGGCCGATCAGCCTCCGCCCGCGGTCCCGGACGGCAAGCGCCCTGCAGCGGGCTGACGCGTGCGCCCGTTTGCGCTTGACGTAGGCCGCGATCTCGCGAAAAACCCGGGGTCTGACCGCGTTTGGAGGTTCCGTTTTGAGTGAGTCACAGAAGTCCCCGGTGAAGATCGCCCTGCTCGGCTGCGGGACGGTAGGTGGCGGAGTGCTGCGCCTGCTGGAGGACAATCGGGAATTTTTGGCGACGCGCGTTGGTGCGCCGTTGGAGGTCAAGCACGTGCTCGTGCGCGACCTCGAAAAGGTCCGCGTCGAGGAGTGCAAGCGCGAGTGGCTCACCAACGACCCGGAAAAGATCTTCAATGATCCATCCGTGGATCTCGTCGTGGAGGTCATCGGTGGTGAATCGCCGGCCCGCTCCTACTTGGAGCGTGCGCTCCGGTCCGGGCGCTCGGTCGTCACCGCCAACAAGTACCTCATCTCCAAGCACGGCCCTTCGCTCATCGGCGCCGCCATCGACAACAAGGTGGATCTCGCGTTCGAGGCGTCCGTCGGCGGCGGCATCCCCATCATCCGCACGCTGCGCGAAGCGCTCGCCAGTGACACCGTGTCCAGCGTGCACGCGATTTTGAACGGCACGTGCAACTACATCCTCACGCGCATGCGCGAGGAGGGCCTGTCTTTCGCGGACGCGCTGAAAGAGGCGCAGGAGCTAGGCTACGCGGAAGCAGATCCGACGCTGGACGTGGGCGGCGGAGACGCAGCCCAGAAGCTCTCCGTGGTCAGCATGCTGGCGTTCGAAACCAGCATCGGCACCGACCAATTCTTGATCGAGGGCATCGAGGGTGTGGAGGACATCGACTTTCGTTTCGCGGACCGCTTCGGATTCACGCTCAAGCACCTGTGCATTGGGTACGACCGAGGGGAGACGGTGGAGCTTCGCGCTCACCCCGCGCTCGTGCGCAAGAACAGCGTGCTCGCCAACGTGGACGGCGTGCTGAACGGCGTGTTCGTGATGGGCCGTGCGCTCGGCCCTTGCTTGCTCGTCGGTCGCGGCGCGGGCGACATGCCGACCGCGGTCAGCGTGGTCGCGGACATCGTGGACGTCGCGTCGTCGCGCATCCACGGCGAATCCGGGCTCGCGACCCGGGGCATCCAGCTGCGCACCCGCCCGGTCATGTCGCAAGACGATATCCGGACGCGCTACTACTTGCGTTTCGACGTCGGTGACCACCCCGGCGTCCTGGGTCGCATCGCCTCCGCGCTCGGAGCGGAGGGCGTGTCCATCGAGCAAATGGTGCAAGAAGGGCGCGCCGAGGGCGAGGGCGACGCGGTGCCGGTCTGCATCCTCACTCACCAAACGAACGAAGGCGCGGTGCGCCGCGCCATCGCAACCATCGAAGAGCAAGCGATACTCAAGAGCAAGGCTCGGCTCATCCGTATCGAAGACGTCTGAGCCCGGCCCGCAAGCGGGGCGCCGTTGCTGGCGCTCCGTTCAGGGCTTGGCGGCGAACGCCAAGACGGCCATGCGCACCGCCACGCCGGCCTCGACCTGGTCGAGGATCACGGAGTGCGAGCCGTCCGCGATGTCTTCTGATATTTCAACGCCTCGGTTGAGCGGGCCGGGGTGCATGACGAGCGCGTTCGGCTTGGCCAGCGCGAGTCGGGCCGCGTTGAGGCCGAACACCCGCGCGTACTCGCGAAGGCTCGGGAAAAGTGACGAGCCCAGCCGCTCGCGCTGGATCCGCAGCATCATCACCACGTCCGCGCCCTCGAGCGCGGGCTCGATGCGCTCATAGAGGGGACAGCCGAGCGCGGCCGCGTCCCGCGGCAGGAGCGTGCGGGGGCCGGCGAGACGCACGTGCGCGCCCAGCATCTTGAGGAGCTTGGCGTTCGACCGGGCCACGCGGCTGTGCAGCACGTCCCCCAAGATTGCGACGGTCAGCCCGCGGAAGTCTTTGCCGCGGTGGCGACGGATCGTGAGCGAATCCAAGAGCGCCTGCGTGGGGTGCTCGTGCATGCCGTCACCGGCGTTGATGACGGCGGCGCGCGTGTGCTTGGCGACGTAGTCTGGCGCGCCGGAGGCGGGGTGGCGGATGACGATGGCGTCCGCGTGCATGGCGTCCAGCGTCTTGACCGTGTCGCGCAGGGTTTCCCCCTTGCTGCTGCTGGTCGCCGACCCGCCAATGTTGACGACGTCCGCGCCGAGGCGCTTACCCGCCAGCTCGAACGAGGTGCGCGTGCGCGTGGACGCCTCGTAAAAGACGTTGATGATGGTCTTGCCGCGCAGATCCGCCAGCTTGACGATGGGCTTTCGCGTCAGCTCCAAGAACTCGTCCGCCTTCTCCAGCAGCTCCCCGGCGAGCTGGGGGGTCAAGCTGTCTATGGTGGTGAGGTGGGCGAGCCGCGCCGGCATGAGGGCTGTCTATACCCTAATTCAGCCAACGACCATCCGGCCCTTTGTCATCGTCGTCCGTGCGGCCGCCGGGGATGACTCGCAAGCCGCCCGGGTTCGGCCGTGGTCGCCGCCGCTTACCTTCGCGGCGCGCCTCGTTGTCCAACCGCGCAAGCTTCAGCTTGAGCCACGCCTTGCGGAGGGGAGAGGGGGTGCCGCCGCCCAGTAACCAGCCGAGCAACATGCCGCCGAACGGTGCGAGCAAGCCCTCCGGCTGCATGTCCGCCACCGCGACGCGCAGCAGCGCCATCACGATGATGAACACGATGAGCATGCCGGACGTCACCGGCAAAACGAACATCAGCCGAACCGTCTCGCCCCGGAACGTCAGCGCCCAGGCGATGGAGATCGCCGTCACCGCCGGCATCAACCCGAACCAGGCGTCGCCGACCAGACGCGCCCCGAGGCTGGCCGGGAGCACGACCTCCGCCAGCATTTGCAGCACGTAAGACAGCACGGCCGTGGCGAGCACGAAGCGGAGGAAACGCGCGGAGCCCCAAGCTTCCTCCAGCCGGGTCCCCAAAAAGTAGATGCCGAGCACGGCCCACAGCATGTGGCCGACCGCGCCCGGGCCGCTCGGGGCGTGCATGAACGGCGCTGTGAACAGGCGCCAGACCTCGCCGTGCAGGATGGCGCTGGTATTGCCGACGAGGATCTCGAAAAGGTCCGTCGACGCGCCGCCCCAGTTCAAGCCGATGGCGAAGATGAGCCATACGACGAACACCACGGCCATCAGACCGAGCTGAGCTTTGCCCGGACGCGGGAATCCGAGCTGCGTAAAGCCTGGGCTACTTCGCATCGCGACTAAACACAGTAACGCAGCTTGGCCCCCTCGGCACGGCTCGCTACAAAGTAACCGTCTCGCATGCCGCGAGGTTGAGCTTTCCGGGCTCGATTTCGGCGTGGCAGTTCAGCGCGATGGGGTCGCCACCGACCGGCGTCGCCTGGACCGTCACGACCTTGTTCCCCGCCGCCACGCCCGTCTCGAATGGCTGTAGGCAGTCGGGCGGAGGAAACGAGCGCGAGTCGCCCGGTCCCAAGAGCACCTGTACGGCGCTGACGCTGCTCGTGGAGCAGGTGAGGTCGACCTCGGCGAGGGCCGCCGCGAGGTCCACCCGTAAGGTGCCGATGGAGCTCAGCCGATTGCAGCGCGCGGTCACGCGGTCGCCTTCGACGAGCCGGGCATCGCACGTCGCGCCCGCGGCGGCGCCTTCACCGCCGGTCGACAAGCCCGCTACGTACACGTTGGCGACGCCGCTCGGCAGGTCTTCGAACACGACTGCGGCATCCGCCGAGCAGGCGACGACTTGCTCGTACGTCTCGGAGCCGACCTGGAGGCTCACGCGGAGCTCCTCCAACTGCCCTTCCTCGGCGCCGCAGGAGAAGCTGCCGAGCAGCGCCCCGAGAGGAACGGTGAGACTCGGACGCGGCGTGGCGCCAACGTGGGCGAACGGCTCGCAGTCGTCTGCGATCACAATCTTGGAATCCACGGGGATGGCGCGCCGGCAGTACGCCTGGAAGCTCGACTTGAGGAACGGACCCGTCGGGTCGGACTCGGCCACCAGCAGATGCGACCCGAGCGCGCGAGCTGCCACCTCCTCGGCCGCTTGCTCGTAGCCCTCGATCAGAACCTCGTACCGACGACCCGGCACGACGTAGCCGAAGCCGACGGAGGCCGTGCACGAAGCGGGTTCGGAGCTCGGCAGCTCGAACTGATCGCTCGGCGTCTCCCCGCGGAGGCGGGCGAAGGCGGTCTCGGTAGTCTGCTCGGCGAGCTCCGCCTCGATCTCGCTCGGAGCGCCACCGTTGGCGGTCTCGTTCGTGTCGTACAGCGTGGCGACGTACGACTTCAGCCCCGGACCATCCACCACGCAAGGCACCGAGCCCAGGAACTGCGCGGGGGCGACCTCGAGCATGGTCGGGTGCGTCACGGAGACGGCGGTGCTACCGCTGCTCGAGCAGCCCGCGTAGGCGAGGAGCCCCGCGCCGAGCACGAAGCTGGCGGGGCGAAGCAAGCGGAGGCTGAGGACCGGCATAGGCGCCCGCGTGCTTAGACCAGGCATCCGGCTCCGGCAAGCTCGCTACTCGGAGGGCGTGCCGCCCTGGGCGGTTTCCCCGGCGGTGCCGTCCTCGGAAGCGGATTGGCCGCCCTGGCCGCCTGTGCCCTCCACCGGCGGGGTGTCGGTCAAGAAGGCGCATTCGGTCGTGAGCTCCGGATGGGCCACCACGTCACACGCCGTTTCCAGGGTCCAGTACTCGGTACTGACCTCCTCTTCGCACTCGCCGATGAGCGTCCCCGGGTCGGCGCTGGCGCAGCGGCCGGCTTTTTCAATCACCTGGACGCACGCGTCCACCACCGCGCTCGACGGCGGCTTGGTGGCAAGGCCGTGTAGGCAATGATCGCGGATGTAGCGCTCGCAAGCTGGAACGTCCTCCACGATGCCGCAGGGGCTGCCGGCTCGGCATCGGGCGCGCTCGATGTCACGGCACTCGTCTACGCCGACCGCCTTCGTTCCGCAGCCGGAGGAGGTCACGAGGCTGAAGGTGGTCACGGCGGACAGCAGCGTCGCCGACAGCGACCGTAAGTAGCTCATCGCGCTCTCCGGGTACCATGCGCTTGGTGAGCCGGGCGAGCTTTCAGGCATACTCGTGCGGATGACGAGCGCGCTCATCTTGGCGGCTGGTTTCGGGACGCGCCTTCGCCCGCTCACGCTGGAGCTCCCCAAGCCGGTTGCCGCCGAGCAGGAGCTTCCCGCCTCGTAGCTAATGTGCACCATGAGCATGGCAAAATAAGTCGTATTATCGAAGATTTAGACCTAGTAATTGATGTAGTGGTCGAGCCGGAGATTCGAGGAACGGCGGGCGGCGTGGCGGGCGCTCGGAGCCGCCTCGGCGCGGGGGCGGTGTTGGTTTGGAACGGAGACATCCTCACTGACGCGCCGGCGCGCGAGCTGCTCAGCCGTGCGTTGGAGCACGACTGCATGGTGCTCGCGGTCGCCCCGCGCGTTGGAGCGCTCGGCAGCGTGGGGCTAGACGAAGCTGGCCACGTCGTGCGCCTCCGGGGTCAGGTCTTTGGCGCGGAGACACGGAGCGGGGACTACGTCGGGGTGATGGCGCTCGGCCCCTCGGTCGTCGCGTGTCTGCCGGAGCAAGGCTGCTTGGTCGGCGACTACGCGCTGCCGCATCTCGCCCAGGGAGGAATGGTCCGGAGCGTGCCTTCGCTCGCGGCTTGGAGCGACCTCGGAGACTTGAACGCGTACGTCGCCGCGAACGTGGCCTGGCTCGCGGAGCGCGGAGCCCGGAGCTTCGTAGCGAGCACCGCGGAGCTCGCACCGGGGGTCGACGTCGACCGCTCCGTGATCGGGGTGGGGGCCAAGGTGCTTGGCTCCGGAACGGTGACGGACGTCATCGCCTGGCCGGGAGCGAGCTTTACGGCGCCGCTTTCGCGCGCGGTCGTCCTCGGTTCCGGCCGCGTCGTCCCCTGGCCGTGACCACAAACTGGTCCGTTACCGGAATTTGCCGCTACGTAGGCAGCAACCGCGCATGGCCCAGGTCAACGTCAGGAACCTCGAGCAGATTCAGGAGCAAGACTCCGGACGGCCGTCTCGCATCGGCACGTTGCTGCTCGTCTCGCTCGCGGGCGCGGCCGTGGTGAGCGCCTTCGTGATGATGTCGAAGAAGAGCGCGCCCCCTACCAAGTCCACGCAGGACCCGCTCGCAGCGCTGGTCGAAGGCGCCAAGAGCCCGGGCATTCCCGCCGGGCAGCTGGACGGCAAAGACGTAAGCTTTCCGCGGATCCTCAGCGACGACACCTCCCCGACGACCGCGCTCGCGGCCGTGAAGGACGAGCGCGGTCGGCTCATCACACAAGAGGAGGGGCAGGGCACGCCAGAAGGCTTGAGCGGCTCGCTCGGAGGGCCCCCGCCCGCGACCGATCGCCTGCCGGTGGTGCCTTTGCCGCTCGGCACGCTGCTCAACTCCTCGCCGGTGATCACCACGCCGCGCGACGCGCTCACGGATCTGGCCGCTTCGGCGGCGGCGGCGAAGACCGACGGCGAGCTCGCGCCGGCCGGGAGCGACACCGGGTTTCAGCTGCAGGTAGCGAGCTTCAAAGAGCAGGCCGACGCGGATCGCACCGTCGAAGACCTGCGCAAGCGCGGCCATCGCGCCTTCCGGCAAGCCGCGCACGTCCCGGATCGCGGGCTGTGGCACCGGGTGCGCGTCGGCCCGTTCAAGTCCAAGCTGGAGGCGCTGAAGTACAAGGACCGGTTCGAGCGCACCGAGCGCATCGCGCCGTTTCTCATCGATCCCGACAAGATCAAGCAGGCGGAGGAGCAGCGGGCGGCGAAGCTGTCTCAGCTGCAGCGGCGTCGGGAGCGGCTTACCGGGGACTGATTGAGCGAGTGGGCGGTTAGCAGTTGGGAGTTGGCAGTGGGTGGGGAGTTGGCAGTGGGCTCGTAGTTGGCGGGAGGCGCCGTGGTGAGCGGTTGGAGTTTCGTTCGGGGGGGGCGCTCGCCTTTGGCGGGGGGCTCAGCTCTGCCGAGAGCCTTTTTTCGCTAGCTGCTGGCGGACGGCGGTGGAGATGGCGCCGCTGACGTTTTTGCTCTTGGCGAGCATCTTGAGCTCGCTCTCGCGAAGCATGGGGACGAGGCGCGACGAGAACGTGAACGGCGTGCGCGGGTTGCTGACCAGGTTCAGCTTCACCTGGTAGTTTCGTACGAACTCCTTGTTCATCGCGATGATGCGGAGGACGTCTTCGCTGACGACGCGGCTCGAGCTTATCTGCATCGCCTCGGGCTCTTTGAGCAGCGGGCTCTTGGCGGCGGCGGCGGCGACGAGGCGGTTGCTGTCGCGCACGCAGAGCAGGCGCATCGCGGCGCTGCCGAGCGTGGCGCAACGAATGCGCTGCGAGACGGTCATCTCCGCGAGCTGGGCGTAGAGCGGCTTGGCCTTCTCTTTCACCTTTTCTTCGCCTTCTTCGTCGACCTCGTGCGTGTCCTCGCCCTCGTCCAAGGCGAGCGCTTCGGCCGTGACCTGGGTCTCCTTGAACAGCACGTCGTCGTACGTCGGCTCCTCGGAGGGCAGGGCGATGAGCTCGTTCTTGATGGCGATGGCCGCCTCTTTGAACGCGGGGATCGAAAGCTCGATGTTGTTGCGAACGCACAACTCGATCAAGCGGTCCGCGGTGGACATGCGGACGCGCTTGTTCATGTAAAGCTTCTCGATCACGGTCGGGTGCTTGAGCATGAGCTCTTCGTTCGTGGCGATCAGCTCCCCGGCGCGCTCGTCGGCGGCGCTGGCCAATAGCTCGAGCGCGGCGCCGGGAATGCGCGGCATGCGCAGGAGCTTCTCGAGCACCTCGTGGTTGCCGGCGTAGGGCGAAGCCAGCAGGGCAATGACACTGCCGGGCAGATCCGCCGAGAGCGCGCCGGTCAGAATGGGCGGCGGAAGCTTGCCCAGGGTAGCGAAGGCGGCGTCGCGCACCTTCTCGTCTTCTCGCCCCGCGAGCACGGCCAGGGCGATCACGATCTCGTGCGGCTTGGCGCCCGGGATGATGCCTTTGGCGGCCATGAGCTGCGCGGGCAGCGGCGCGCCTTCCCCCAGCACCTTTTGGACGGACGCGCCCAGCTTCTCTAGCTCGATGTCGGCGTGCAAGGCGGACCAGCCTACACGAGGCGCCGGCTCCCGTGTACACTTGGCGGCAATGGGCATCATGGACTTCGTCAAGGGCGGCGTGCAGCGGATGATGATTGCGCGCGCCGACGCACATAAGGGCAAGGTTCTCTACAAGCACCCCGACCAGAACTTCCCGTTTTGGAGCCAGCTCACGGTCGACTCGGACGAAGTCGTGCTGTTCTTCAAGAACGGGTTTTACGTCGGCACGCTCGGCCCCCAGCGTGAGCCCTACACGCTGACGACGCAGAACATCCCCTTCTTGGGCTCGCTCGTGGATCAGTTCACGGGCGGGAACCTCTTCATCAGCGAGCTTTACTTCGTCACGATGAAGCCGCTCTACAACGAGACCTTCGGCGACCAGATCGGGTCCATGCGCGATCCGGACCTGGAGCTGCGCGTCACGCTGCGCGCTAACGGCACGTACTCCTTCCGCGTCGTGGACCCTTACAAGTTCCTCGTCGGCTTCGTCGGCCAAGGTGGCAGCCCCGACCGCGCCATGCAGTGGGTGAAGGACCTGCTCTTCATGGGGCTGAAGAGCACGGTCGGCGAGCTCATCAAGAGCCGTGAATACACGCTCTTGGACCTCGGGCAGATGGGGCCGGAGGTCGGGCGCCGCGTCGTACAGAACTGCCCGGATCTAGCCAACTGCGGCGTCCAAGTGCTGGAGATAGGCAAGCTGAACATCAACGTCAGCGAAGAAGACCAGCGCCGCCTGGACGAAAAGCAGGACGTCATCGCGCAAGCCAAGGTGGAGGCGCTCGCCGCCCAGCGCGGCGTCGCCAAAGCCCAAGCGGAGGCGCAGGCTCGGCAGTTTCAGCTCGACCAGGATTTTCAGAACCGCGCGCGCTACGTCAATCAGCTGGACATGCAGCGCTACAACCAGTTCGCCGCCGCGGAAGCGACGATGGGCCTTGGTCAGGGGCTCGCGCAGGGCGGGGACGGCACGTCCGCGGCCGCGATGGCGCAAGGCATGGCGCTGGGCGCCGGGCTCGGTTACGGCCAGCGCGCGGTCCCGCCCGGCTACGGTTACCCGCCGGCGCCCGGTTACGGACCGCCGCCGCCCGGTTACGGGCCGCCCGGTTACGGGCCGCCCGGCTACCCCCCGCCCGGCGCTGCGCCTGGTTACGGACCACCGCCTGGTTACGGGCCGCCCCCTGCCGGCTACGGCGCGCCGCCGCCCGGTTACGCGCCCCCGCCGGCGCCGGGCGGCTACGGACCGCCGCCGGCCGCCCCGCCGCCGGCACCCGCCGCCGCACCCGCCGCCGCTCGTTGCCCCAGCTGCGGCGCCGGCAACCAACCGCAAGCGCGCTTCTGCAACGAGTGCGGCACGAAGATGTCGTGA
>JAQSWN010000105.1 GCA_029266615.1 Polyangiaceae bacterium | reverse complement strand
GGCACAGGACGGCTGGCACTTTGATTGCAAGGACCTGAAACGCTCTTCGAAAACACCACCCGACTTTCGACGAGCCTCACCGACCAACACCCCTTCAGGATCTCCCATGAACATCGAAAGCCAGCGATTCGGTACCCTCGACATCAACGAAGAAGAGCTACTCACGTTCCCGCAGGGCGTGATTGGCTTTCCCACCGAGCAGCGCTTCGCGCTCGTCCCGCACCACGGCAGCGGGTACATCGCCTGGTTGCAGTCGGCGTCTACGCCGGGTCTCGCTTTCCCGGTCGTTTCGGCGCACGCCTTCGGTGACCGTTACCCGGACGTGCCGGTGGAAAGCGCCGCGCGGGAGGTGGGCGTCGAGGGTGACGAAGACACACTGGCGGTGATGGTCGTCTTGTGCGCGCTCGCCAACCAGCCCGCAACCGTCAACCTTTTGGCGCCGATCGTGGTCAACGCAGCGACGCGCAAGGGCGCCCAGATCATCCTGGAAGGCACGCGCTACTCGACGCGTGAGTTCTTCGCGCTGTCGGAAGCGGCGGGCTCGAAGCCCCCCGCCAACGGCGACAGCGCCGCGAGCTCCGCGGCCGAGTAACGAATTTTTAACGATAAGGGTAAACAGCCTGTGTCAGCCTCGCTATCTCCCGGAAATTTTGGCCGCGACGAGCATGACTGGTTCGGTGGTCGTGACCAAGAAGCCGAGGACGCGGCGAGTAAGAGCCTCGCCGCGACCGCGGCGCGCATCGTCGGCGCCAAGCCTTTTCCGGTCGCCGCGAAGCGACTGGAGGAGCTAACCCGCACCAACAGCGCCCGCATCGAGCAAGTGGTGGTCGTGCTAGAGAGCGATCCTGCGCTCTCGGCGCGCTTGCTCCGTCTGGTGAACTCGGCGGGCTACGGCTTGAAAGTGCGCTGTACGTCCGTGCGGCATGCCGCGGTGCTGGTCGGCACGCGGCGCCTGAATCAGGTCGCGACGACGGCGGCAATCCTGGACCTGTTCGAGAGCAGCAACACGCTGGCGGCGGAGCTGCTCGAGCACGCGGCCGTCGTCGGCTCCTTGTGCCGCTACCTAGCCGTGCACTTGGGCCTCCCGCACGACGAGCTCTTCACGTGCGGATTCTTGCACGACATCGGCAAGATCATGCTCCTCGACACGGAGCGCGAAGTGTACCCGGCCCTGCTCCGCGAGTTCGGAGGCAACGCCGACAGCGTCCACGAGCAGGAGCGGAGGGTCTTCGGCTTCGACCACGCGACGCTCGGCGCGCACGTGCTCTCGGCGTGGAACATTCCCGACCCGGTACCGAAGGTCATCGCCTGGCATCACCAGCCGGCGCGCGCGCTGCAGGACAGCTTGCTCTCGGCCATGGTGCAGACGCTGCGCCTGGCAGATCTGCTCGCCTACGAGCTAGGCCGGAGGCAAGAAGAAGAAGGCGTGCCGCTCGTCGCCCAAAGCGAAGCCGCGCAATACCTGGACATCTCCGAGCCACAGCTCGCGGCGATGTGGAAAGACTTGGCGTCGCTGCGAGAGCGCAGCAAGGCGCGCTCTCATGGTGAGCCGGAGCTCGAGGCCGCGGATCCGCGGCTGGAGGTGCCACAGTCGCTCCGGCCGCGCGGCTCCCAGTCGCTCAGCCCGCGCAACTCGCGCAGCAGCATCGCGCCGACGCGCGGCTCGCTCATGCCCGCCGAAGACGGCGCCGGCTCGGTGCGCCCGCCTTCGGACGCGGTAAAAAAAGAAGTGCCGAGCAAGCTCGCGTGCGTCGTCTGCGGTAGCGGCAGCTACGGCAACGTCTGCCAGGCGTGCGGCGGCCACGTGTGCCCGAACCATCAAGCGAGCAGCGACGAGTGGTGCACGCTCTGCGAAGACGAGTTCGTCGAGTTCAAGACTCGCTACCGGTTGCCACCCACGCTGCTGAGCGGCGCGGCCGCGGTCGTGATTTTGAGCCTCATCGGCGCGCTCGCGAGCGCTTGGTCGACCGGCAACACGGGCTTCACGGCGCTGCTCGCGCCGCTACTGCTCGGGGTCGTTTGGGCCATCGTGCTGCCCATCGGTAGCAAGCTCTGGGTCAAGCTGCGCTACATGCGCGACATCCAACCGCGCGTCGCGCCGCAGCCGTCGGTCGTGGCCGCCGGGGAAGAGCTGAAGCCGGAAGGTAGGGAGCGGAACATCAACGCCGAGCCGCAGATGGAGCTGCCATCCATGCCGAGTATCGTTCCCGATTACGACCGTACGACGCTTGCGCCGCCGATCGAGCCGTTCGCGGCGGGTCTGGTGGGCATGCTGCCTCCCGCTGAGGACGAACCGAGCGCGGAACAGCCGCCAGCGAGCGCGGGACCGAGCACGAGGTCGAGCGGGGCTTCCAGCGTGGCTCCGATGGTGATCCGCGTCGAAGTGCCGGCCATCACGGCGGCGAGCATACGCCCGCAGCACGACGGTCAGCTCTCGGCGATGGCGCGCCTCGTCAGCACCGGGACTAGCGTGCCCCCGCAAGACGGGCCCGAGCTCGAAGACCGCGGCCACGTGTCGAGCGTGATGCCGCGAGCCGCCGCAGCCACGAGCGCCAGCTTGCCGCCGGTGGAGACGGAGCCGCAGTGCACCCCGACTCCGGCTTCGATGGTTCCGCCCAGCAGTGACGGACCAGAAGTTTCGGTGGCGGTGCTCACGTTGCCGCATGTCCGTTCGGAGCCGGCGCCCGCACTGGCGCCGACTGCGACCGTCGTTTCGGTCGCGGAGCCGTTCCCCGTTTCTCCATCGGTCCGCGCGCCTGCGCCCGCCGCGGTCACGGAGCCCGAGGCCGCTGCGGTGGCGGTCCTGGAGCCTCCGCTAGCGGTTTCCATCCCCGCGCCGCCGGCGCCGTCTCGGCTCCCCGACGCGCCGCTCGTCACCCCTACGCCGGTGTTGATTCCGCTGACACCCGCCCCGGTGTTGAGCGATCGCCCGCCGCCGGTTCAGCGCGTGCTCACGCTTTCCAGCGTGCAGCCTCAGCCGTCCAGCATGACGACCGAGCCTTCTCCCTCGGACGAGCAGAGCGGCGTGCGCCCCGTGCAGCTCCGCAACGAGCCGGGCGTCCTGCGCGAGGCTTGCTCGCCGATCGTCTACCAGCGCTGCTCTTGAAGACGAACTAGGGACACCCCCTAGCGCGCGGGCGCGGAGGCGGCTGCAGCCAAGCCGCCGCCGCGCGGATCCGCCACGCCGTAGGCCTGCTCGTCGTCCAGAAGGATGTCGTTCGAGTCGCCCATCGCAAGGTGGGAGCCGGAGATGTCGTGCCCCATGCCTTTGAGCGCCGCAACGAGCCGGGGGTCGATGGGCCGGCGCGCCTCGAAGCGCGCACGGTCCGGTAAGAATCCTTGATGCACGCGCGGCGCGGCGACGGCGCGGTCGAGCGGCAGACCACGGTCCACGACGTTGCGCAGCACTTGGGCGATGGTGCTCGGAATCGTGTCCCCGCCGGGCGTGCCGAGCACGAGTACGACTCGGCCGGCGTCCAGCACGAGGGTCGGCGCCATGGAGCTCGTGGTGCGGCGGCCCGGCGCGGGCTGATTCGGGCCCGTGCGGCTGAAGGAGGCGACCGAATTGTTGAGCACGATGCCGGTGCCGGGCGCGGTGAGCTTCGCCCCGAACGACGCGGACAGAGTCGTCGTTAGGCTCACGACCATGCCGCTCGCGTCGACGGTGCCGAGGTGCGTCGTCTGCTCGGATTCGGAGCTTGCACCGGGAAACAGCGGGGAGAGCTTGACGGAAGGAGTCGCGCGGTGAGGATCGATAGGGGCGCGCTCGAGGAGCGCCTGAGGCGACGCGTAGCGCAGCAAGCTTTCGCGCAGCTCGGAGAGCGACAGCGCGTCGGGATCCGTCACGCCGAAGCGACGTTCGGCTTGTGAGCGCCGGCAAGCTTCCAGAAACAAGTGCAGCTCTTCCGCGCCGCTCGCTTCGTGGGCTTGGGTTAGCTCCAGCATTCCGAGTAGCTCGGTGAGCGCGACCCCGCCTGCGGACGGAGGCGGCATGGTCTCGACCTCCAAGCCGCGGTAGCGAGAGCGCAGCGGCGTTCGCAGCACGGCGCGGTAGCTCGCCAGATCTTGCAAGCTCATCAGCGAGCCTGGGGCGCGCGTGAGCGCGAGCGCGGTTGGCCCGCTGTAGAAACCGGCCGCGCCTTCGCTTTGAATGCGTCGCAGCGCCGCCGCGAGCTCCGGCATGACGACGCGCGCGCCCGCAGACTTGGGTTTGTCTCCGTCGCCCAAGCGTTTGGCCAGCGTGGCGTCTTTCTTCAGCAGCGCAAAGCTCCCCGCGAGCAGCTGCGACTGGCGTTGCGCGAGCACGAACCCGCGCGCGGCGAGCTGCACGGCGGGCTCGAGCACGGCTTCCCGCGGCAGCGCGCCGAGCTGCTCGTGAGCCAAAAGGAGGCCCGCGACGCTGCCCGGGACTCCCGCAGCCGCACCCCCCTTGGCGCCCCCGCGCTGCATGCGATCGAACCCCGCGCGGGTCAGCGCCGCGGGCGCAGTTTCGCGGAAGTCGATCGCGGTCGTGACGGCGTCCGGGCCAGGACGGCGCACCAGCATGAAGCCGCCGCCGCCGACGTTGCCGGCACTTGGGTGCGTGACCGCGAGCGCGAACGCCGTCGCCACCGCCGCATCCACCGCGTTGCCACCCTGCTCCAACATCGCGACTCCTGCGCGGGTCGCCTGCGCTTCGCTAGAAGTGACGAGCCCATGCTGGCTCTTGACCGATTTTTCCCCCCCGCCCGCGAAGCGTCTCCGCCCGCTCACGGGGGAGGGCTCGGTCGGGGGTGGGAGCGGCGGCGCCGGTCGAATGCTCAGCGTGGCCGACGCCGACGGGGCGAGGGTTGGGGCCGCGGAAACGCGCGGCAAATCCGGCACCGGAGCGGGCGGCGTACGACTGCAGCCTGCCGCAAGCAGGAGTAAAAGCAGGCGAGCGCGGCGCGACATGTGCGCAAAATGCTAGCGTTCTTCGGCCTTGTCCACGTTTTACCCACTCCGCGTCGCCGTTCTCACCGTGAGCGACACCCGCACGCTCGAAACCGATAAGAGCGGAGGCCTCGCCGTGGAGGCCCTCGGCGCCGCGGGGCACACGCTCGTATCGCGCGCCATCCTGCCGGATGACTTGAACGGACTACGCGAGGCGTTCCGCGCCCTCATCGTCGACCCGGAAGTGGACGTGGTCGTGGCTACGGGCGGCACCGGCATCACCCAACGCGACGTGACGCCAGACGCGCTCGCGCCGCTCGTCACCAAGGCCATTCCCGGCTTCGGGGAGCTCTTCCGTCACTTGTCGTATGCGGACATCGGCGCGGCGACGATTCAGTCGCGCGCGGAAGCCTCACTGTGCGACGGCACGCTCGTCTTCTTGCTGCCGGGCTCGACGGGCGCGGTGAAGTTGGCTCTCGAGGAGATCATCTTGCCGCAGCTGGACAGCCGCACGAAGCCTTGTAACTTCGCGGAGCTGTTGCCACGGGTGCGTGGCACGGCGCGCGGCTAGCTCGTAGACAGCCCAAAAATGCGGCGCGCAGGGCGGTTGTGGTAAACCGCGACCCACGTGGCTGCCCTGACGACGTCCTTTCGAGACCTCTACCTTCGGATGGACCGGCGGGTGCTCGGGGTCTTCCGCATCATGTTCGGCGCCGTGCTCCTGTACGACGTCGCGCGGCGCTTCCCGGACGCCGCGCTGCTCTGGTCGGACGAGGGCGTGCTCGGCCCCACCGCGATCGGGAGGATGCCGCAGGCGTCGCCGCAGGTCTCCTTCTTGCTCGCGCTCTCCAGCGCGGCGGAGGTGCGCTGGGGCTTCGCGGCGCTCGGGCTCGTATTCGCGCTCTACGGCGCCGGACTGTTCACGCGCGTCATGCAGGTGCTCGCGCTCCTCGGCTATGCGAGCCTGAACGCGAGCAACACCTTCTTCGAAGACGGCGGGACGGGGTGCACCATCCTGCTGCTGGGTTACACCGTGCTGCTGCCGCTGGGCGACCGTTACTCGCTGGACTCGCTTCGCGAGGACGCCAAGGCGGCCTCGCTTCGCGACCGCGTTCGCAGGCGGGCGGCGGCGAGAACGCGGCTCGATTCGCTGGCATTGCTGCTCGTTCTCCTCCAGGCGTCCATCATCTATTGGCTCAACGCCGCCCACAAAACGGGCGGCACTTGGCGGGGAGGGGACGCGGTGCACCTGGTGCTCTGGCAGCACCGCGTGAACACGCCGCTCGCGCTGTGGTTTTCGTCCTTCGAGCCCGCGTGGTTCTCGCCGTTATTTTCCTGGCTGACGAAGCGCACGGAGTTCGTTCTGCCGGTGCTGCTCCTGTGGCCGACCCACGCGCTCGTTAGCCGGCCGTTGGCCTTTCTGCTCGCGGTGCTGCTGCACGGCGGCATCGCGCTGTCGCTCACGCTGGGCCCATTTTCTTACAGCATGATTTGCTTGGTGTGGCTAGCGGTACCGGGCGGCGCGCTGGACGCCGCGCGGTCGCGCGTGCCGGCGCGGTACTTCGTCCGTTGGGCGCGTCTCCGAGCGCGCCTGGTGCGGCGGCTGCGCGATTGGCTCTTCGCGCGCGGCCCGGCTCGCCCGAATGTCCTAGAGCCGAGTCGTGCGGCGCGCCGACGGCTCGTCACGCTGCGCGAAATCGTGCTCGGGAGCATGCTGGTCGTGGAAGCGAGCAACGTGCTCGCTTCGAACCGCGCTTTCCCCAAAGCGCTCCGCTTCCGTGAGCCAACTTGGCTGCTTGCCTACAAGCCGTACCTGCGCGGCTGGCAAGGCTGGTCGATGTTCGCTCCGGACGCGCCGCTCGACGACGGCTCGATGGTGGTGGACGCGCTCACGAGCTCGGGGCGTCACATCGATCCGTTCACGGGCCTCGCCCCCGATTTCGAGCAGATTCGTCGCGGGATTTCGCCCCATTCGATCGCACTTTCCGACTATTTCTTTGCGATGCGGGACAAGCGTAACGCTCGCTATCGAAAGGAGCTTCAGCGCTACCTTCGCAGCTACCGGACGCCTGGCTCGGACGAACGCCTCCGCTCCGCAGACATTTGGTGGGTGAGCTACGTGCCGCCCGCGCGCGGAACGTACGAGCCCGGTCCAATCAAGAAGGAGAAGCTATGGCGGGTGAAGCTGTAATCGGAGGTCACGTCACGACGTGAATGCCGGCGTCGGTCTCGGCCCAGCGCCGCACGTCGCCCGCCTCCAGACACACCACCTGTGTGCCCAACGCGCGCGCCTCCCGCACCACGGTGGGCGCGCCCTCCAGCCGGGAAGCGGAGACGAGCACGTCCGCGGCGGCGAGCCAGGTGAGCGCCCGCGGGCGCTCCACGTGACCGACGAAGGTCGCCCCGGGAAAGCTCCGCGCGAGGCCCGCGCGCTCCGGTCCGTCCCCGACCACCACCGCGCGTAGCTGCGGTAGGCGTCGACACGCCTCCAGGGCGACGTGCACGCGCTTGCCTGGGACTAAACGGGCGACGATGACGGCCAGGCGCGCGTCCGGCGCGACGCCCAAAAGCACGCGCGCTTCCGCGCGGGACAGCTCCGAGGGCACGTCGACGGCGCACGGCTCCACCCGCGAGCGCAGGCGCTGGTCCTGGCGCTGCGTCAGCGGGAGGCCCCCGAGCACTAGCTCCTGGAGCTCGCTCGACACGAAGCGCAGTCGAGCCCTCGATCGAGCAAGCTCGCTTCCCACCCAAGCGCGCGCGCGCGCCGGCAACGCGGCAAACAAGCGCGCGTCGCTACCGTGGACTACGATCTCGACGGTGGTCGTCGCGGTGGCGCCGCGGGTGGCGAGCGGTACGCCGCACGGCAACAAGAAATGGGCGATCAGATGCGCCGGCGGCTCGCGGCGCAGCCACGCCTGCGCGCGCGCGACGAAGCTCACCGCGCCGAAGGCGCGCCAAGGGCCGCGCCGAATCCGCGCGAGCGCGCCCGGAAATCCGAAAGCGCTTCCGCCATCGAGACTCACGACGCGCTCACGCCCGAGCGCCTTCCGGTCACGACCCGGGGCGAGCACGGTGACGGGCGCGCCCTCGGTCAACTTGCGCACCTCCGCGGCAACGAAGTGGCCTTCCGCGTCGCCCGGGTGAGTTGGGTACGACGTCGTCACGACGACGATGGTCGGAGCGCGAGCTACCGTCACTAGATGCGGGGAAGTGTGCCGAGAGCTTTGACGGCTTCCACGCCCTGCGCGTCCAACAGGTCGCCGAGGGCCCTCAAATAGCGGAAGGTGTAGATGCCGGAGTCGTGCCCGTCCCCCCAGGTGAGGCCAAGGGCGTAGTTACCGACTTGCTCCAGATTGCGAAGGTCCGTATTCCCGCCCTCTTGGAATTGAATGATGCCGGAATGACCCTGGCACCCCGCGCAGGGGCAGTAACCCCTGAGAATTTCGTGGGAAAGCTTGGAGCGATGGCCGTCCGCCCAACCGATCTCTAGGTCCCGGGCGCCGTGGGGGGCCTTCACTCCGGTGGGGCGGGTTCGGGGCTGGTCGGTCATTTCTGGCCGCGGAAGTAGCAGATGTTGCCGGGAGATGCTTGCAATCTCGAAAAAGGTCTGCCATATCCCCCGTCCCTTGGCGAATCCCACAGAATCCGTTCAGTGCAAACCGCTCGAAGTCCAAGTCGGGGACAAGGGCATCGAGCGTGCCATCAAGCATCTTAAGCGCAAGATGGCGGGTGAAGGCATTTTGCGGGAGCTGAAGCGCCGTCGCCACTACATGAAGCCGTCGATCAAGCGCCGCAAGAAGATGAGCGAAGCCGCTCGTCGTCGCCGCAAGCGTCTGAAGACGGACGAGCTGCCGCGCACCATGGCGTGAGCCGCCCGAGCGCGGGATAAACAGCCCGCGTTTGTTGGCCGAGCCCTCTGAAACTGAATAGTTTCAGGGGGCTCATGTACATTTCGGGCCCGGTTCGCGGTATTGCGGACCTCCAAGAACGCCGTCACGGGTTGCCGCGCTCCCAAGCGCGCGAACCTGCCCCGGCGGCGCCCCCTCCGCCCGCGGCGGCGCCCCGGCTGCGTTTGCGTTTCGTGCTGCTCGTCGGGCTCTTGCTGTGGGCTGCCTCCTCGCTCTACCCGCGGCTCCAGGCCGCTTTTCGCCTGCACGACGCGACCGTCGCGACCGCGGACTACGGCTTGTGCATGGCCGGCCCGACGGGGCCGACGCTGATTCGCGATCGCGATGTGGAGTTCCAGAAGCTGGTGCGGCGGCGCCTGATCGCCTCGGGGCCTAGCGACCATCCGTTTCAGCGCTGCGCCAAGCTCGCCCGCGCTGTGACCGGGGACATCGAGCGCGAGCGGCTCCACTCACTCCGTGCGGTCGAGTTCCGCGAGTACGGCGGGCGGGGGCCTTCGCTCGCGGAGCTCGGCGTCTCGTCGGCGCCCCTTTCTCGGCTGTTCCAAGATGCGTGGCCGTTCGCGCGCGGCGGGTACACGCAGCTCATCAAGCCGTCGCTGGGCGCGGTGGAGGCGGCGCACGTCCCGACTCCCGCCCGACCTGCGCTCGGCCGCGGCTTGCCGGGACGGGGCGGCGTTTACCGTAACGTGTGGCGAGAGGGCGGAAGCTTCGGGGTCGCGATCGGCGCCGGCTCGGATACGGCTCTGTTCGTCACCGCCGACCGCGGGCAGAGCTTTCGCCCGATTGCACCTCGTGGCGAAGCGCTGGAGCTACACGCGGAGCGCTGCGCGAGCCAAGACGGCCGCAAGGTGTACCGTCTCACGCCGCGCGAAGACGGCGGCGCTCTGCAAGTGCTGTTCAGCCTGGAGGGCGCGGAGGCAACGCTGAGCGAGCTTGCGACTACGAACGAGCGCGTGCTCGGAACGGGCTGCGACGAACGAAGCCTCGTGGCGCTCACCGCGGATCGCCAGGGGCTGCACCTGCGGCTATGCCCGTTTGGCGGGCGCTGCGGGGAGCTCGCGATGCCGCCGAGCGTGCTACTCGCCGCGCCGGGCGCGGTGGACGTCGCGAAAGTGAAAGGCACCTTGGTCGTGAGCGCCGCGATCGACGGGGTCGTGCGGGTGGTATCGAGCCGTGACGAAGGGCGAACCTTCACGCCGCCGGTCGTCGCCTTCGACGCGGTCGAGTACCCGGAGCTCGCGGCGGGAGGCCGGCCGCCGTTTCGGCTCTTGGCGTTGGGTGATCGGCTCTTGGTGTATACGGGCGGAGCCAAGAGCGCGGAGCCGTATCCGGTGCTCGCCTCCGACGATCAAGGCGTGAGCTTTCGGACGCCTTGAGGCGCGCGCTTGGCGGGGCGCGCGGCACGCGATAGCGAGCGCCGCACCCAGTCCGGCGAGGACTTGCCGGCCAAGACCGGGTCCGTGTCGTTCGCGAGCCAGGACAGCGCGGCCACCGTGAGCTCCGCGTCCTGGACGCTTGCTTCGTCACCACGCAGAGTGGCGTCCGCCCCGAGCGCACGCCACACCGAGAGCGCCGCGGACCAGAGCCGACCCTCGACGTACCAGCCGCCGAGCACCCGCAGCCACTCCGGGCGCGGCGAGCGCGCCACGGCTTCGGCCAAATCCGCCAGCGCCTCCGGCCTGCGCTGCGTGACGCTGCGAAGGAGCGCGCGCGAGTAGTAGGCGTCGGCGCTGCTGTCCGGCGACGAGAGAGCGTGAGAGTAGAGCCGCTCCGCTTCTTCGCGGTCGCCCATGCGCTCCCGCAGCGCGCCCAGGCGAAGCGCGGCAGCGCCGAGCGTGACGTCCGTGCGCACGGCTTCGTCGTAGCTCGTGAGCGCCTGCGCGATGTCACCGCGCGCCTCCTGCGCGATGCCGCGTTGTAAGGCGCGCTCGGCGAGGTTGCGGACGAACGACTCGGCGGCCGCCGCCGGCCCAGCCCCGAGCAGGAGCGCTAGCGCCAACGTGGCTGCGCGGCCGCGGGCCGCGTGTCCGACTTTCCACAAGCCCTGCACGAGGAGCCAATGATAGCAGGGCTTCACGGCCCTTGCCGCGCCGGCACGGCCATTGCTGACTGCCGGCCGTGAGCTCGCTTCATTGGGTACGGTCGCGCGGTCTGATGCTGGTCGTCGCTACGTGGGGACTTTCGGCTGCTTGCATGGAAGCAGGGCGAGTGCGCCCACGAGCTTCTGGCACTCTGGCCCCAGCCGGGGAGCGCTCCCGCTCGGACGTCCCGACGGGACCGCTCAAGGTGGCGTTCTCTTCTCCAGAGGGGCCGGTCGGCGCGGTCACGGAGGTGAGCGTCGTGTTCGATCGGCCGGTGCAGGCTCTGGGCGTCGCAGGAGCGGGCGCGGCTCCGTTCAGGGTCGCGCCGGAGTTGCCGGGCAGCTTCCGCTGGGTGGGCTCGCGCGCGGCGGTCTTCACGCCCGCGCAGCGGCTCCCGTTCGCGACGAAGTTCGTCGTGGAGGTACCGGCCGGCTTGCAGGCGCTGGACGGCACGCGCCTCGCGGCGCCCTATCGCTTCGAGCTGGAGACGCGCCGGCCTTCGCTCGTCAGCAGCTACCCCTACGACGGCGAGCGTCGCGTCGCGCTGGGCCAGAAGGTGCGGCTCGAGCTGGATCAGTTGGTGCTGCCGGAAGCGTTGAAGGCGGCGGCCTCGCTGCGCGTGAACGGCAAGCCGGCGTCCTTCGACGTGAGCAAAGACGAGAAAGAAGCGCGCGTGCTGTGGCTCAAGCCGAAGCAGCAGCTACCGCCGCACAGCACTATCGCCGTCGCCCTGAGCGCGGGCCTGCGCGGCGCGGAGGGGCCGCTGCCGTCGGGGCAGGAACGGACGATCTCGTTTCACACCTACGATCCCTTGGCGCTCGAGAGCGTCAGCTGCGCCATGGACGACCGTACCGGCCGTTGCGAGGCGGACTCATCGGTTTCGCTCGTGTTCAACAATGGCGTCAAGGCCCGTGATTTGGTGGGAAAGCTGAAGGTCACGCCCGAGGTCGGGGCGCGCGTTCACCGCCCAGAGGCTGAGGCCAGTCCGACGACCTACGTGCCACTCGTCGGCCGCTTCGCGCCTGGCCAGAGCTATCAGGTGCAGATCGACGCTGGCGTTACGGACGAGTTTGGGCAACGCACGTCGCGGCCGCTGACGACGAGCTTCGCGTTTAGAGATCACCGCCCGCGGGTGGACATCGGCGCCGTGGGGCGCAACTTTCTGGGCAAACCGCTGTCGGTGCCGGTCGCGTCGCGCAACGTGCCCTCGTTCGATTTGCTGACCGCACCGCTCTCGCCGCAAGACCTGCTCGCGTACACCGACTCCTCGCAGAAGAGCGAGCTTGCCTGGCTGTCTTCGCTCAAGGGCGTCACCGTGCAGCGCGTGCGGGGGAGCGGGGCGAAGAACGCAATCGAACGGCTCGCGGTGGAAGCGGCGCGAGTGCTGGGCAAGGGCGGCCACGGCGCGCTCGCGATCGGGGCGCGCTACACACCGGAAGAGGGGGACTACGGCGTGCCGCCGCAGGTGAAGGTGCTCAACGTGTCGGACCTGGGCGTCACCGCGAAGCTTTCGCGTTTCGGTTCGCTCGTGTGGGTGACGGATCGGACGACCAACTCACCGGTGGCATCGGCGCAGGTAGAGCTCGTGCTCCCCGGCCGGCCGAGCAAGAGCTACACCACCGACGCAGATGGCGTGGCGCAGATTCCGGCCGCGGACTTTGCCCCAGATTTGAGCCGCGAAAGCGACGAAACGAAGGCGATTGTCATCGCGCGGCGCGGCCTGGACAGCGCGTTCGCGAAGGTGAGCGAGCACCTGGACGGCTGGCGGCTGGAGGTGCCGACCGATTTCTCGGGGCGGCTCCGCCACTACGGCGTGCTCTTCACGGATCGCGGCATCTACCGACCCGGAGACGCGGTCATGATCAAGGGCATCGTGCGGCGTGAGACCGAGCGGGGCAACGCGCTGCCGGGTGAGCGAGCGGTGACCCTGAGTCTCCGCTCTCCGAACGGCGAGGAGCTGTCGCGGCAAGACGTCATGCTGACCAGCTACGGCACCCTCTCCGGTAAGCTGCAGGTGCCAGGCGGCTCCGAGCTCGGCACGTACTACGCCACCTTGTCCGGGCTCGGCAGTGAGCGCTTCCTCGAGCAGACGTTCGAGGTGAGCGAGTACCGGCCGGTGCAGCTCAAGGTTTCGGCCGGCGCCGAGCAGCCGACGTACGTGCGCGGCGATCGCGCGGCGCTCGAGGTGCGCGCCGACTACCTGTTCGGTGCCGCCGCGGCTGGTCTCTCTGCGAGCCTTCGCGTGTCGCGCGAGCCGACGTGGTTTCAGGTGCCGGGCGCCGACGAATACAGCACGAGCGCGCGCACCCTATATGACGAGCTGAGCGAGACCTCGCCTCCCGGAGAGCTCCGGCGCGAGACTCGCAACTTGGATGCGCAGGGCCGCATCGGCTGGGCGGAAAAGCTGGATCTGCCAGCCCAACGTGGGCCGGAGCTGCTGCGCGTCGACGCCGAGGTGACGGACGTGTCGCGCCAGAGCGTGGGGAGTGCCGGCAGTGCGATCGTGCATCCCGCGACCTATTACGTGGGGTTGAAGCTCGAGGGCTCCGGCTTCGTGGAGGCCAAGACTGCCGTCGCGCCGCGCGTTGCGGCGTTGTTGCCGGATGGGCGGCGCTTGGCCGACAAGCGCGTGACCGTGCAGCTCATCGAACGACGTTATACCTACGCGCGCGAGAGCTCTGGCGACGACTACCGTGGCGTGAGTAAGGTCGTAGATCGCGAAATCTCGCGCTGCTCCGTGGCCACGGGCGCCGCGGATGTGTCGTGTCCACTCACGGTGCCTGCTGCCGGTTACTACCTGCTCGTGGCGCGCGCCAAGGACGAGCGGGGCAACGCGGCCGAAGCTGCGATCTCCGTTTACGCGGCCGGGGAAGGGGAGCCCACGTGGCAAGACAGCGACCGCCGGAGCCTCCGCCTGGTACTGGATCGCAAGAACTACAGCGTCGGCCAGACCGCGCGGGTGCTCATCAAGTCTCCCTACAAAGAGGCGGAGGCGCTGATCACGGTCGAGCGTTCGGGCGTCTATCGCTCGTTTCGTCGCCTGCTGCGCGGCACCGCGCCGAGCTTCGAGATCCCGGTGACGGCTGATTTACTGCCCAACGCGTTCGTCGGCGTCCATCTTTTGCCACGGCGCACCGGAAAAGCGGCACCCCTCGAGCCCGGGAGCTACCGCGTCGGCTACGCCAACTTGCTCGTGGACGGCGAAGCCCGTCGGCTCGCGGTGCGCGTGACGCCGAACAAGCCCGACTACCGTCCTGGTGAGAGCGTGGACGTCAAGCTCAGCGTCAAAGACGCGCGCGGCGGCGCGGCCGCCAACACGGAGGTGACGTTGTACGCCGCCGACGAAGGCGTGCTCTCGCTCATCGGCTACACCACTCCCGACCCGCTGCAGGTCTTCTCCGGCGCACGCCCGCTACAAGTGGCGACGCTGGAGAGCCGCGACGCGGAAGGCCGCATTTTGCTGGAGGCGCTCGGCGGGCGCGACAAGGGGCGCGACGGCGGCGGTGGCGGCGAGGACGGCGTGCGCCGGGATTTCCGGCAAACCGCGTACTTCAACCCGCGCATCATCACGGACGCTCGCGGTGAAGCGCGCGTAAGTTTCAAGCTGCCGGAGTCGCTGTCGACCTACCGCTTGATGGCGGTCGCGGTCGGCAGCCAGGACCGCTACGGCTTCACTCAGGAGCGAGTCACCACCAGTAAGCCGCTCATGGCGCGTCCGGCGCTGCCACGTTTCGCGCGCGCGGGCGACGCGTTCGATGCCTCCGTGATCATCAGCAAGAAGCGGCTGGGCGCGGGCAAGGTCCGGGTCGTAGCGAAGCTGAGCGGCTTCGTCGCCAAGGGCTCGCTGGAGCGCGAGGTCGAAGTTCCCGCCAGCGGCTCGGTCGAGGTGCGCTTCCCGGTCGAAGCGCCCCACCCAGGTACGGGTCAGGCGCGCTTCGAGATCACGGCCGGCAGCGAGCGCGACGCCGTGACTCAGACGCTGCCCGTCCTCTTGCCCATGACGCCGGAGGCGACGGCCGTGTATGGCCAGACGAGCGACGCACGCAGCGAAAAGTTGGGTGATTTGTCGGCTATGCGGGACGACGCGGGCGGGCTGTCCGTCTCGCTTTCGTCCACGGCCCTGGTCGGGCTGGAGCAAACGGCGCTCGATTTGATCGAGTACCCATACGGTTGCACCGAGCAGCTGTCGAGTCGGCTGCTGCCGCTGATTGCGATGGGCGATTTGGCGAAGGCGCTCGGCTTCCCGCTGCCGTCCGACGCGAGGCGCCGCGCCGAAGCTACGGTGGGCGAAATTTTGGCTCGCCAGCAGGGCGACGGCGGGTTTGCGATGTGGCCCGAGTCGGGCCAATCGTCGCCGTGGGTTTCGCCGTACACGACCTTGGCGTTGTCCCGCGCGGCCCAAGCGGGGGTCGCCGTTTCCAAGCCGGCTCTCGAGCGCGCACGCCAATACTTGCGTGTAGCCGCGCAAGAAGCCATGTCTCGCCCGTGGCATTTGCCGGTGGCGGCGCTCGCGCTGGACGTTCAAGCGGAGCTCGGTGCGCCGGACGCGGGGGCCATCAACGGATTGTTCGCGCGCCGTAAGGAGCTTCCGCTGTTTGGTCGCGCGTTGCTCTTACACGCCGCGGTGCGAGCCAAGCTTGGCTCCGACGTCGTCTCCGAGCTCACGCGTGACTTGGAGAGCCAGATTCACCTCAACGGTGACCGCGCGTTGATTCGGGACGACAGCGGCGACAACTATTCGGCCTGGCTCGACTCCAGCACTCGCACCCAGGCCCTCGTGCTGCGCGCCTTGGCCGCTCGCGGCAAGCAACCGCTCTTGAGTGAGCTGGCGCGCGGCCTCATCGGTTCGCGGAAGAATGGTAGGTTCAGAACGACGCAAGAAGGCGCTTGGGCGCTGCTGGCGCTGGACGACTACCGGCGGGTCGCGGAGCCGGAGGCGCCGCAATTCCAGGCCTTCGTCTCGCTCGGCGGAGAGAGGCTCGGAGCGGCTTCGTTCCAACAAGCGCCGCCGCTCACGCAGCGCCTAGACCTGCCGCTCGCCAAGCTGCTCGGCCAGCAAAACGAGGCCCTCGTCTTCGAGAAGAGCGGCTCCGGTAAGCTATTTTACGAAGCTCGCCTGCGCTACGTACGGCGTGAGCTGCCGAAGCAGCCGCTCGATTCGGGGTTTTACGTGGAGAAAAGCCTGCACGCCGTGACCGCGGACGCGCTCGGTAAGGGCATTGGTGCACCGGGGGGCATTGCGGCCGAGCTCGCTGCGGGAGCGCTCGTGCTCGTGGACCTGACGTTGGTCACGCCAGCGTCGCGCGAGTACGTCGTGATCGACGACGCCTTGCCGGCCGGTCTCGAGGCAATCGACCCGAAGCTCATGACGACGGCCAGCTGGCTCCGCGACGCGGGAGATGGCGGCGGGGGAGAAGACGGCGCGTTTCGAGCGCCATACGACCGAAGCGAGGTGCGCGATGATCGCGTGCTCTTCTTCGTAGACAGTCTGCCCGCCGGGCTCTGGCACTACCGATACTTGGCGCGGGCGACGACGCTGGGCCGGTTCGTGCTGCCGCCAACGCGCGTGGAAGAGATGTACGAGCCGGAGGTGTTTGGGCGCACCGGGGCCGGGGCGGTATCGGTCAAGTGAACCGCTGGCCCTGCCGCATGCTGGCCGTGCTCACGGCGCTGCTGCTCCCGTTTGGCGCGCTCGTCGTGGTGGCGTGTTTTCTGCCCCTTCCCCCCGCGCTCGCGGCCGCTAACGCGCGCACCCAAGTGCTCGTGCTCGATCGGGACGGGCGGCTCCTGCGCGAGGTAGCGGTGGGCACTGGCGCCGCGGAAAGTCCGGTGTCGCTAGACGAAGTCTCGCCATGGCTCGTCCCCGCGTTGCTCGCGGCCGAAGACGGGCGCTTCTTTCAGCACCCCGGAGTCGACCCGCTGTCGCTCACGCGTGCGCTGGGGCAAGTTGCGCTGGAGCGCCGGGTAGTGAGCGGGGCGAGCACGTTGACGCAGCAGCTGGCTCGCACGCTGGTTCCGCGACCGCGGAGCGTGCTCGGCAAGTTGCGCGAAATGGCGCTCGCGCTCCGCATCGAGGCTTCGCTGCCCAAGCGCCGCATCTTGGAGGAGTACCTCAGCCGCGTGGAGTTCGCGCCAGGCTTGGTCGGCATCGAAGCGGCAAGCCGCAGCTACTTCGGCAAATCTGCGGCCGCGCTGGACCTGTCCGAGGCGGCGGCGCTGGTCTCCATGCCACGCGGTCCCACCCTGTACGACCCGCGAAGGCGCCCACAGCTCCTCGAGCGGCGCCGGCTTCGTGTGCTGTCACGGCTCGAAGGGCTAGGGCTCGTCGCGTCGGCGGACATCGCCCGTGCGGAGCTCACGCCGATGCGCTTCGCCCGTGCCGCACCCGTGTCCGGCGCCGAGCACTTGAGCTTCGCGCTCGCCGCGCGCCACGCGAGCCACGGTCCGGAGCGGACGCGGGCGCTCCGCACGACGCTGGACGCGTCTCTCCAGCGCGAAGCCGAGCGCATCGCGGAAGCGACGCTACCGGCGCTCGAGCACCACGGTGGCGACGCGATCTCGCTCGTGGCGCTCGACAACGAGAGCGGAGAGGTGCGGGCCTACGTCGGCTCGCCGTCTTATTTCGACGTTCCGCGCCGCGGCGCGAACGACGGGGTGGTCGCGCGGCGGCAGCCTGGCTCCGCGCTCAAGCCGTTCGTCTACGCCACCGCCATGAGCGAGCTCGGCTACGGCCCCGCCACGTCGTTGCCGGATTTGCCGAAGGAATACCTCGTAGCGGGCGGCACCTTTGCCCCCAAAAACTACGACCAGCGCTTCCGCGGGCCGGTACTGCTCCGTCAAGCGCTGGGCAGCTCGCTCAACTTGCCCGCGCTCGAGGTCGCGTCTCGGGTCGGGCCCGAGCGGCTGCTGAACGCTCTGCGCGCCTTCGGCTTCGCTTCACTCGAGCGCAACGCGGAGCACTACGGCGTGGGCCTGGCATTGGGAGATGGTGAGGTGACGCTGCTCGAGCTAGTCGCGGCTTACGCGGCCCTCGCGCGTGGGGGCGTGCTCCTCCCTCCGCGCCTCTTGCTTTCCCGCTCCGCCGCGGGCGGGGGCGAGATGCAGTTCCCTGAGCAACCGTCGCGACGTGTGCTGCGACCGGAGCTCGCGGCGCTGCTCGGCGATATGCTCTCGGACGACGCCGCGCGCTCCGCCGGCTTCGGGCGCGATTCGGTGCTCAACTTGCCGTTCCCCGTCGCTGCGAAAACCGGGACCTCCAAGGGCTACCGCGATAACTGGGCGATTGGTTACACGCGCGAGGTGACGGTCGGGGTGTGGGTCGGGAACTTCGACGGTTCGCCGCTGCGCGACGCGAGCGGCATCACGGCAGCGGGCCCGGCATTCCACGATCTGATGCTGGGGGCCATGCGCGGACGGACGCCCGAGCCGCTGTTCGACGCCGCGCTGTTGTCCGAGGCCGAGGTGTGCAGCGCGAGCGGTAGTCTGCCGGGCGCGGTTTGTGAACATCGGCGCCGCGAGCGGTTCGCACGCGGTAGCGAGCCGACCACCACCTGCGAGCTCCACGTGCTCGCTCACGTCGACGAACAAGGCCGCGAGCAGGACGCGCGGTGCGGCGGCGCGTTGCGGGTACTCGAACGCTACTCGCTGGAGTACCGAGCCTGGGCCGAACGCGCGGGACGCCCTTTGGCGGGGCGCTCGCTGTCGCCCACCTGCCCGCCCGTCTTGCAAGCAGCGGAGAGTCGCGTCACCTTCCCCCGAGAAGGACAGCGGTTCGCGCTCGATCCGGACGGCCCGTCCCGCCAAGAGATCGTGCTCACGGCGGCCTCGAGCGCGCCGCGACTCCGCTTCATCATCGACGGCAAACCCAGCGCGGAGCTGGTTCCGCCTTTCCGCTTCCCGTGGCCGCTCACGGCGGGTCGTCACCACGTCGCCATCGACGAGCGCGGTCGCGTCAGCGAAGGCGTTCGCTTCGAGGTGACGCCTTAACGTCGGGCGTCTGCCCAGCGGCGGTCAGCCCACACCGAGCCGTGCGCGCGCGTCCGCATAGACCTCCGACACGCTGAAGACGGCGAGATCGCGCGCCTCCGGGTTTCTGATGACCCATTTGACGCGTTCAGGGCCGCTGGGGGGACCCGCCAGCTGCCCCGCGCTCAGCGCAAGACCGCGTAGAGCTGCGGTCGGGGAGCCGACGGCGAGCAAGCCGGTGCGATTGCCCCACTGGTGGATGGCGGTGCCGAGCTGGCTGATGCGGCTACCAAGGCTACCGATGACCTCCAGCGCCAGCACCGGCACGTCGTCGTCCAAGCGGCTCTTCGAGGCTTGCTCGATGCGGGCGCGAGCATCGGCGAGCTTCTTCGCGTCCACTCCCTGAGGCACCCAGTTGCTGGCGAATAGGGACAAGAACGCGCTGACGACAGCCGGCAGCTCGATGGGCGGAGTGCGCGACAGCGTGGCCGCGTGGCCCTGTAGGATCTTCAAGCTGCGCATCAGCAAGAAGAAGCGCGCCGCGTCGTCCGCGTGGTCGAGCAATGCTTGCCCGAAAACGATGACGGGGGGGGTGGTGCTGACCGGCATGCACACGGGGCCGAGCGCCGGCGACGTCAGGACGGACAGACCCCGGATACCGAACGACTGCGCGACGTTCTCCACGAACGCGACGAAGGCTTGCGACGCGACGGGCAGCGGTGCCGCCTTGAGCGCGCGGAGGTCGACCGGATACGCGGCGTCGAGCAGATCGCCCGCTTTCTTGAGGAGGGCGCGCAGCGCGGGCGTAACGAGGTCGGGCGAGAGCTGGTCGTCCAGGCGGATATCGCCGGCGGCCTGTCCGGTGGCTTGGACGGGCATGTCTTCCCCCGAGAGCGCCATGAGCGTCGCGGTGGCGAGGCCCGCGGCGTCGTGGGTGCCTCGTAGCTCCGCGACCGCGGCCAGCATCTCGAAGAGAGCAGGATCGAAGCGACCGGTTGCGAGCGCGCGGCGCGCGTCCGTAGCCGCGCGCTCGAGGAGCACGGTGGCCGCGCGTTGCTCGCCATGGCGCTGGTGCATCTCGACCAGCGCGCGCAGCACGGCGTGGTCGAGCGGCGACTCTTTGCGCGCTTTTTCGAGAAGCGCTTCCGCCTTTTTGCGATCACCGCCGAGTTGCTCCACGACCCGAGCCAAATCCAGGGTGCGCGCGCGCTTCGCTTCGGCAGTGGTGGCCCGAGCCAAGAACTCGGTCGCGAGCTCGATGGCCTTTTCTGGCATTCCGCGCCGGCCCAACGCCTGCAGCAGCCGAGAAACCGATTCCTGGTCTTCGGGCTCCCGCTTGAGGACCTCACGGTAGGCGAGCTCAGCGCGCTCTGGATTGGGCAGGGAGGTATCGTACAGCTCGCCAAGACGCCGGTAGATTTGCGCCTGGCGCGAAGGTTCGGGCAAATGACGAACGAGCCGAATGTATGCCTGCTCGGCTGCGTTCCAGTCGCCCTCTTCCACGCACAGCTCCGCGAAGGTGGAGAGCGCTTCCACGTGGTCAGGGTTGGCGTCCAGGGCGGCCGCGAGCGCGGCCTTGGCCTGCGCGCGCTCGCCGACATCGGCCAAGGCTCGCCCGCGAGTCACCTCCAGCGCGACGCGCTCTTCCGGATCCGTCGTGCGCGAGAGGCGCCGCTCTAGCAGGGCCGCCAACTTCTCGCGCTCGCTGCCAGATACGTACAGCGCCTGCAAGCGGACGACCGCGTCCTCGTTGCCGATGTCGAGCCCGACCGCGCTTTCGAGCGCGGCCCGCGCGCGCTCCGGATCCCCGCCCTTATCCAGCCAGAGCACGCCGGCCTGGTGCCACGCGCTGACCTTGTGCGCGTCCACGGCGCTCGCCTGCGCCAGCGCTTCCAGCGCGCGAGCGGCGGCGCGGAAGTCGCCTCGCGCTTCGAGCACCTCCGCGAGCGTGATGAGAACGACTTGGTGATCCGGAACTAGTGCGAGCGCGCGCTCCAAGAGGAGTTGAGCTTGTTCGAGCCGCTCGAGCCGCGCCGCGGCCTCCGCCGCGCGCAGGAGCAGTGTGGCTTGGTCCGCGGTCCGCTCGATACCGGTTAGGAGTTGCAGCGTGACCGCGAGCGTCGTCTCCGAGTCGTCGGCCGCGCGCGCCTGGGCTTCCAAGAGTCGGAGAGCCCAGAGCCGCGGCGGCTTCTGCTCGAGCGCGCCCTTGACGAGGGGGAGGGCGTGGCTCCACCTGCCGCTGCGTACGCGGATCCGCGCGGCGAGGCGCGCGTGGGCGTCGGCTTCGCCACCGGTAGTGATGGACGCGAGGCGAGTGGCGATGGGCTCGAGCTCGTCGAGCCGGTTACCGCCGATGTAGTGGTGCTCCACCCGGCGGAGCGCGGGCAAATGCTCGGGCGAGCGCTCCAGGATCGCGCTGTGCCAGAGCAGCGCGCTCGAGTGGTCGCCCCGCGCTCGGTCGAGCTTCTCTAGACGCTCGTACAGCTCGCACAGCTCGTCCGCGTCCTCCGTAGCGCGCGTTTGCGCCAGTAAGCCTTCGGAGATGCGCGCAGCGGCGGAGGTCCCGAGCGTGCTTTCTTCGCTCAGCACTCGCAAGAGGTCGCTTGGGCCGAGCTGCGCGGCGGCTTCGGCGGTGCGGGCGGCGGCCTCGGCGTTGCCGGCGCGCCGATGCTCCAGCGCGGCTTGGCCGAGCAGCTCTCGCTTCATCGCGTCGCTTCCTTGTTCCGCGACCTGCTCACGCCACGCCGCTCGGTCTTCGTCGCTGCTCAGCGAAAGCCGCTCGTGGAGCTCGCGCAGGGCGACATCACTGGGACGCGCCATCACCGCGTCGCCGAGGAGGCCGGCCGCGAGGGCGGCGTCTTGCTCCGCGACGAGCAGCGCTTCGCGCACCAGATCCAGCGCCGTCTCGACGCCGTCGTCGCTCTCCTGGCGCCGCGCCCGCAGCCAACCCAGGAGCTTTTCTCCGTCCCCGCGGGCGCGCGCTTGCTGCTCGCCGAGGCGGTGAATCAACGAAAGCGCGGGCAGCGCTTGCGCGGCTTTGTGAAGTAGCTCGTCGTAGCGTTCGGCGTCTTCCGGCCCGAGCCGGAGCGCGGCTTCCAGCAGGTACAAGGCGCCCTGGGTGGAGTCGCGGCTGGCCTCGGCCGCGCTGGTCAGCAGTCGCAGCGCGCCGTCGCGATCGGCGGTGCCGAGCAGCGCCCGGAGCGCCAGCGGGGCCGCGTGATCCGCTTCTATTTCGGCCTGATAGCGCTCGAGGGCGGCCTCGCGGTTGGACGTCAGCTCCTCCACCAGCGCGTTCGCGCTCCGCTCATCGCTTTCCCGCGCTGGATCGCCGTCGGCAAGGGCGGCGATGGCGCGGAGCAGAGCCGGCGCTTGCTTGTCGCTGATCGCGAAACGAAGCTCGAGGGCAGAGCGCAGGGGATGCTCCGGATTCGTGTCGGCGAAGCGCTGCTCCGGCGCTCGCAGCGGAGCGAGCGTGCCCGTACCGAGGGTACCGGGCGGAGGCGCGAAGGCGAGGCCAAGCCCTTGAGCGGAGCGCACCGCGGCCGTTCCGCTCAGCGCGTCAGTGGCCGGCTGAGTGACGAGGGCCGCGTGAATGGCGGAGGAGAGAGGCCGATGCTCCGAGCTGCTTGCGAGCTCGCTCGCCAGAGGCCCAAGCGTCTCCAAGCCCTCTCCACTGAGCGCGCCCAGCACCGCCCGATCGAGGGCGCGAAATGCGTCGTTCTCGCCCTCGCTGGCCGCGGCGATGGCCTCCTGGCTCCCTTGCTCGAGCGCTCGCGAGGAGAGGGCTCGACGCGCCGACGCATCGGAGCCGCCGCCGATCAGGCGCTCCAACCAGCCGATGGCCTCGCCCCGCGTTTTGCGTTCGTGGGCGGCGAGCGAGGCCGCGAGCCAGAGCGCGGAAGGCCCGATGCCGTCGATCTCTGCGAGCCGCGCGACCAATGTCGCGGTGGCGCCGCGCTCGCCGACCGAGAACGCCCGGCGTGCCTGCTCGAGCGCGAGGCTCGGGCTCACCGTGGTGGCGGGCGCGGCGGCCGGCGTCTGCGCCCCGCGCAGCCGCGAGCTCTCTTCCGTTGCCTGCATAAGCTCGGCCAGCGTGACCGACTCCGGCCAACGCATGCGAGCGGGACCGGCCGCCTTCCCGAGGAGCTCGACCAGCTTGCCGAGGTGCGCGCGGGGGTCGTCCACGCTGGCGCGGAGCGCGAGCTCGAGCTTCTTACGGCCCGTGTCGGGATCCTTGAGCGCAATGCGATGCACCTCGGAGTTGAGGTACGCGGCGTGCACCCGCGCTTCCGGCGTCGGCGCGCCGCGCGTTTCGAGGTCCAACGCCGTCGCGACCGCCTTCCAGTCTTGTTCGGCGGCGGCCAGCGCGCGCAGCTGTCGCGCCACGAGCGGCACGGAGCGCGCCATCGAGCTTGCCTCGGTCGCCACCTCACGCGCTCGGGAAATATCCCCCACGAGGGCCCAGATTTCGCTCGCCACGAGCAGCGCGCGCGCTTTCGCGATCGGCTCCCCCGCGGCGTGAGCCTCGGCCTCCAGCCACTCCGCGCGCTCGGTCCACCGATCCGCGTCCAGCGCGAGGTGCGCGGCCGCGGGGCGCTCGTCCGGCCACAAAGACGCCGCGCTCTGCACGTCCGGAGGCGGCGGCGTGTACGAGAGCGGCGGCTGCGACGGTTCGCTCGGCATCGCCTCGCTCAGCTCTGCGTCGGCGAGCGCCTCGAGCTCGGCCTCGCTCAGCTGGTCGGTTGC
>JAQSWN010000104.1 GCA_029266615.1 Polyangiaceae bacterium | reverse complement strand
TCGCACAACAGGGAGTGGATCGCGTCTCGCTCCGCGAGATCGCGATCGCCGCCGGGCAGCGCAATGTCTCGGCGGCGACGTACCACTTCGGTAGTAAGCGCGAGCTGATAGAAGCGATCTTGGAGCGGCACTCGCTCCCAGTGCAAGCCGGGTGGAAACCGCTGCTCGAGCAGGACGCACAGCAAGCCGTCAGCTTGCAGGCCCTGCTCGACGCAGTGGTGAGGCCGCTCGCCTCGAAGATCGACGACCCCGACGGGGGCCGCTCCTACCTGGAGCTCTGCGCAGAGCTCGTGAGCAGCCGCTCGTTTCCGCTGATGGGGATGCGCATCGCCAACACGGTGGAGGCGCAAGACATCACGAGGCGTATCGCAGAGCGTGGCCCCGAGGTGCCGCCCATGGTTCGCATCGTCCGCACGACGCGGCTGGCGAGCCTCATCTACGGTTCATTGGGCGACTACCTGCGGTTGCTTCACAACGGCGTGGACATCCCGCGCAACGTCTTCATCTCGGATCTGGTGAACACGCTGGCGGGCGCCGTGCAGGCTTGCCCACCAGGCTCAGGCTGAATGCGCGTTCAGTGAAGCGGGCTAGTGGCCGTGAACAAGTTCCGTAGGCTGTGCTAAGAGCGCCGGCAATTAGCCATGGCCACCGAGCGAACTCTCTGCATCATCAAGCCGGACGCGGTCGCGAAACGCAAAAGCGGCGCGATCCTTCAACACATTTTGGAGGAGGGCTTCAACGTGCTCGGCATGCGCCAGCGCCAGCTCTCTCAGAAGGAAGCGGAGGGCTTTTACGCGATTCATCGCGAGCGCCCCTTCTTCAAGGATTTGTGTCAGTTCATGACCAGCGGTCCCGTCGTCGTAATTGCACTCGAGCGGGAAGACGCCGTGGCGCATTGGCGCAAGGTCATCGGCGCTACGGATCCAGCCAAGGCGGATGCGGGCACGATTCGCAAGTTGTACGGAGCGAGCCTCGGTGAAAACGCCGTGCACGGCTCGGACTCCGTGGAAAACGGCCGCATCGAGTGCGCCTACTACTTTCAAGGCGCCGAGCTAGGTTGAGGCCCAACCGGCTCGCCAATCGGTCCTAGAAATCGGAGTTGGCCGCAGGCGATGTTCGCGCGTCTGCGGCGCGGCTGGTAGAGTCGAGCCGTGGTTATGAAGAGCGGCTTCCCGCCCTCGTCGCACGCGTTCGCCCGTCGCACCGACGAGCTCGTTATCGAACGCGGGAATCTGCGCGAGAGCTTGGGCGGTCTACGGAACCTGGCCCAGCTGCTCCACTCCCTGCGCGTCGGCTCTCGGCCGCTCAGTAACATGTTACCGGACGCGCGCGACGCGTGCGATCCGCTGCGCAACGCCATGAGCCAAATTCTGGCCGCGGCCCAGACATCCCTCGGAGAAAACGCGGCGACGAGCAGCTTGGAGCAGTACGTGGCGCCGCGCCTCGGAGAGCTGGAGGCGGCGCTGACCGAAGCCGCTCAGCGACCGCTGAGCGTGAAGATGCGGCTGTCGCTCGAGGAGCGCGTAACGCGGCTCTCGCAAGAGCTGGATATGGCGCGCGGGTTGTTCGACTTACTGGCGGATTCGATCGCCGGCAGCGCGATGCGCCTGGACGTGTTGGAGCTCTCACGGCAGAGCTTCGCGGGACCGCCGAGCGGAGGTAGCTGGCCCCGAGAGACACTCGTCGCGACGTTGAGCGGGGACGACAGCGGCCTGGAGGTAGAGGTGAATCCGCGCGCCACGACCGCGATGATCGCGCTGGGAGTCGAGCTGGTCGCAGATCCGAAAGATGCCACGCGAATCCCGAACATTCGCGTCAGCCCGACCGAGAGCGGCTGCGAGATCGTGATCGAGCGGCGCGCGGACGGCGCGGGAGAAGACTTGATGCTCCTGCGGCGCGGCGTCATCCCGCCCACCGTGCCCGTCGTCACGGCGGCGGCGCGCGTCAACGGCGCACGGCTGGACTTCGATCCCGAGGTCGGCCGTTTCGCGCTCGCGTTCAGCAAGGCCTTTTCGGGTCGCGCTGCGGGCTGAGCGCTTCATCCGGCTTGCTGCGCCCCTAAAGCCTGGCTACCAAGCGCCATGGAATACGCCGACTTGAAGACGAAGGTGGAAGCCGCCTTCGCCGACCGCTCGCTTTTGTCCGACGCCGCCACCAAGCAAGCCGTGCTGGACGTCTTGGCCCTGCTCGATCAGGGAAAGCTGCGCGTCGCCACTCAGGACGAGCCGGGCAAGTGGACGACGCACGCCTGGATCAAGCAGGCCGTACTCCTCTACTTCGGAGTCGTGCCGATGGAGAAGATGACCGTCGGTCCGTTCGAGTTCTACGACAAGATCCCGCTGAAGAAGAACCTCGACGAGTTTGGCGTGCGAGTCGTGCCGCCGGGCACCGTCCGCTACGGATCGTTCATCGAGAAGGGCGCGATCGTCATGCCGGGTTACGTGAACATCGGCGCGTACGTCGGCAGCGGCACCATGGTGGACACGTGGGCTACCGTCGGCTCCTGCGCGCAGGTCGGTAAGGACTGTCACCTCTCGGGCGGTGTGGGCATCGGCGGCGTTTTGGAGCCGCCGGGCGCGCAACCCGTGATCATTGAAGACGGCTGCTTCATCGGCTCCCGCGCCATCATCGTGGAAGGCATGATGATCGAGCGGGAAGCGGTCATCGGCGCCGGCGTGGCGCTCACCGCGTCGACCTTGATTCTGGACGTGACCGGTTCCGAGCCGGTCGAGCTTCGCGGCCGTATTCCCGCGCGCAGCGTCGTCATCCCCGGCACGCGTGCGCGCAAGTTCCCGGCGGGAGAGTTCCAGATTCCGTGCGCGCTCATCATTGGGCAGCGCAAGGAGAGCACGGACAAGAAGACCAGCCTCAACTCGGCCCTTCGCGATTTCGGCGTCTCGGTCTGAATCACGGCATGAGCCTCGCGGAGGACCTGCTCTGGCTGTGCGCGATTCCGTCGCTCATCGGCGAGGAAGCGGCGCTGTGCGACGCCGTTGCGCAGCGGCTGCAAGGCCGCCCTTTGGCGGCGCCGATCCGTCGCTACGGTGACTCCATCGTCGTGCCACTCTCGCGCGGCAGTGGGGGGCCGCACGTGGTGCTCGGCGGTCATCTGGACGTCGTGCGCACGGAGCACGACGCGCCGCCGCGCATAGAAGGTGACCGCCTCTACGCGCCCGGCGCCGCGGACATGAAGAGCGGGCTTTGCCTGATGCTCGCCGTCGCGGAGCGGGCGGTTCCGAAGGGCGTCGATCTCACGCTCGTGTTCTACGCGCGTGAGGAAGGTCCGTACGCCGAGAACGAGCTCGGGCCGGTGCTCGCCCAAGATCGGGAGCTCACGCAGGCGAGCATCGCGGTGATGCTGGAGCCGAGCGACAACAAGCTTCAGCTCGGCTGCGGCGGGTCGATTCACGCGAGCGTCCGCTTCCGCGGGCGCACCGCTCACAGCGCCCGCCCCTGGCAAGGTGAAAACGCTCTGCACAAGAGCGCGGCGCTCCTCCACCGGCTGTCCGAGCTCACGCCCGTGACGGACGAGCGGGAGGGGCTGGTTTGGAAGAACGTGATCAGCGCCACCATGGCGAGCGGGGGCCGCGCGCGGAACATCATCCCGGACACGTTCGAGTTGAACTTGAATCATCGCTTCGGACCGGGCACCAGCGTCGAGCAAGCCATGCAGAACGTGCGGGCGGTGGTGCAAGACGAGGCCGAGGTCGAGTTCGTCGACATATCCCCCTCCGCGCCCCCGCTCCGCCATCACCCGCTCGTGGCGGCCCTCGCCGAAAGCGGCGTGCTCGCGATCGAGCCGAAGCAGGCCTGGACGGACGTTGCGCGTTTTGCGGCGCTGGGCATTCCGGCCGTCAATTTCGGACCAGGCGTGCAGGCACAAGCCCACCAGCGAAACGAGTGGACGCTCCTCTCTCAGCTGGAGGTCGGCTACGCGGTGCTAGATACTTGGCTGAGCCGTATCGGAAGTGCATGAAGTACCTGCCCCTGCTGCTCTCCGTCTGTGTGGCGTCGTGCGGGCAGCGTCCGGACAAGTCCAGCCACACGCGGACTGACGCCGTCGCCAGCGCTAGCCAAGAGATGAGCGGGCCCTCCTTGTTCTCTCAAGAACGACTCGCCCCCGCGCTCGCGTCGCTGCGAGAAAAAGCGAGCGGCAAGGTACTGCGCTTGGAAATCGGCCCTCGCGAGGTCGTGATGCAGGCCGAAGATCCGAGCCGCGCCGGCCAGGTCGTGGAGCTTCATTACCGTGACGGCAAGGTGTCCGAAGCCGAGCACGCCACTCTACGGGGCAAAGGGCAGCTCGCCGACAATCTGTTCGAGCTTGCCGACGTGAAGCTTGCGTCACTGCCGGAGCTGACCCGCATCGCGGTCGAACGGGTAGACGCGGAGAACGGCAGTGTGGAGCTCGTGTTGGTCCGCCGGAATCTGCCCGACACCGACGATGTGCGCCTACGTGTGTACGTGAAGAGCCCTCGCCAAAGCGGTTATCTCGACGCGGACCGCAGCTTGAGCCCACTCTGAAAGTGCGGTTGTTTCGAAAGCTTACAGAGATATTGCACCGAGTAGCGCGCGCCCTGTAAGCCGCGCGGGCGGCCCGCGTTTCGAAGTCACCAACCCACTTCGAAGGCCGCCCCATGAAGCAACTCTTCGCATCCGCCGCTTTACCCGTCCTCGCTTTCTCTGCCCTCACTACGAGCGCTTGTGGCCACGCCGGCTCCCCCGCGTACCAGAGCGAAGCACCGATTGCGGCGGCGCCGCGACCCGGTAACGCCCCCGCCGCCGAGAGCTACTCGGATGCGCGAAAGAGCAGCCCCGCCCCGGCGTCCGCCTCCGCTCGCAGTGAGGGCGCTTCCGCAGACGCGGCGTTGGAGCCAGCGCCAGCGCCAAAGGACGATCGGCCCGGGCTCGGTACGGAGTGGGGCGAGACTCGTCAAAGCCGTGTTTCCTCGGCGCCATTCGAGCGGGCCGATGGTGACCGCCCGCTCACCACGACGAGCTTCTTCTACAACGACGAGTCCGGCGTGCGCGCCGCGCTCGGCGGAGGTTTTTGGGACCGTCGCACGGACGGGGTGAGCACCGCGCGCGGCGCCGTCACGGTGCGCGTCGTCGACGACAGCGGCTCACCGCTGCCAACCTTCTCCGCGGGGGGACGTAGCTACGTGATGGGCAACGACGGTCAACGCTATTCGATCCGTATCGAGAACCAAACCGGCGCGCGCTTCGAGGCAGTCGCGACCGTCGACGGTCTGGACGTCATCGACGGCCAGCCGGGCGCCTTCGAGAAGCGCGGCTACTTGGTACAACCGTGGTCCACGGTCGAGATCGACGGCTTTCGACGCAGCGAACAAGAAGTCGCGGCCTTCCGCTTCGGGCGAGTGCGCGACTCCTACGCGGCCAAGCGCGGCAGCGACCGCAACGTCGGCGTCATCGGCGTGGCGGTGTTCCAAGAGCGTGGCTCGAGCTACCCGTGGACGGGCCGCGAGCTGCGCCGTCGCGACGCCGCTGACGCCTTTCCGGGCCGTTTTGCGCCGGCGCCGTGACTTGCTCTGTGACCGGGGGGAAGACTAGCATCCTCGTTCGTGCTGCGAAGGGATCTACTCCACACGTTGGGCATGCTGTGCGCGCTGCCCCTAGCCTGCAAAAAGTCGGAAGGGGGCGCCCCCGGCAAGTTGCGCATCGCGGTGGTCCCCAAGGGCACGACTCACGAGTTTTGGAAGGCAGTCCACGCGGGCGCAGCCAAGGCCGCTCGAGAGCTCTCGGTCGAAATCATCTGGAAGGGGCCGCTGAAGGAAGACGACCTCAAGTCCCAAGTGGATTTGGTGCAGAGCTTCACCGCCCAGGGTGTGTCGGGCATGGTCCTGGCGCCGCTGAACGACACGGCGCTGGTCGCGCCCGTGCGCGCCGCGGTCAGGTCGGGCGTGCCGGTCGTGATCTTCGACTCGGACTTGAAGGGCGGCGACCAGGCCAGCTTCGTCGCGACCGACAACCGCGCCGCGGGGCGCCTCGCAGGAGAGAAGCTCGGCGCGCTCCTCGGCGGTAAGGGCAACGTCTTGTTGCTCCGCTATCAGGAAGGCTCGGCGAGCACGAACCACCGGGAAGAAGGCTTCGTCGAGGCTCTTCGCAAGTTTCCGGAGGTGAAGCTCCTGAGCGCCAACCAGTATGGAGGCGCGACGACCGAGAGCGCCTTCGCCGCGAGCGAGAACCTGCTGCTCGCTCAAAATGCGGGCAAAGGCCAGGTTCAGGGCGTATTTTGCCCGAACGAGTCGACCACCTTCGGCATGCTGCTCGCGCTGGAGAAAGCCGGCCTCGCTGGCAAGGTGCATTTCATCGGCTTCGACGCCTCCGCGAAGTTGGTGGAAGGCGTGCGCGCCGGCAAGCTCTCCGGCCTCGTGCTGCAGAACCCCTTCAACATGGGCTACCTCGCCGTGAAAACGCTCGTCGCTCACCTCAAAAAGGAGAAGGTAGAGAGCCGCATCGACACCGGCGCGGCGCTGGTCGACAAGCAAAACATGGACCAGCCGGAGATGAAGGCGCTGCTTTCGCCGCCGACCGCGCCGTGATGCGGCTCGAGCTACGCGGGATTGCCAAGTCGTTCGGCGCGGCCAAGGCGCTGGTGGACGTCAGTTTGTTCGCCTCGCGCGGGGCCGTGCATGCGGTGCTGGGCGAGAATGGAGCCGGCAAGAGCACACTCATGAAGGTGCTCTCCGGAGCGGAGCGCGCAGGCGCGGGCGAAATGCTCTTGGACGGCCACGCTTTCCGTCCCGAAAGTCCAGAAGCGGCTCGCCGTGCCGGTGTCGCGATCGTCTACCAAGAGCCGCTCTTTTGCCCGGATCTGAGCGTACGCGAGAACATCCTCCTCGGCGAGGAGCCGACGCGGCTGGGGCTCGTCGATCGTAAGCGCGCCACGGACACGGCGGCGCGAGCTCTCACGCAGGTGGGCGCCGCGCGCAGCTTCGACCTGGAGGCGCCGCTACGTAGCCTCTCGTCCGCGGATCGACAGCTGGTGAGCATCGCGCGGGCGCTTTCCAATGACGACTGCAAGGTGCTCATTTTGGACGAGCCGACCAGCGCGCTCACGGGTGCGGACACGGAGCGGCTATTCGATATCGTCCGGCGGCTCGCGAGCGGCGGAGTTACGGTGCTCTACATCTCGCATTTTCTGGAAGAGGTGGAGCGCATCGCCAGCGAGTACACCGTGCTCCGGGACGGGCGCTCCGTGGCGAGTGGTCAGGTCGCGGACACCAACCGTACGGAGCTGGTCTCACTGATGGCCGGTCGTACCGTGACCGAGCTCTTCCCGCGGAGCTCACGCACGCCCGGCGAGGTCGCACTGGAGCTGCGAGGCCTTTCCGGACGGCGCTTGCCGCTCGACGTCGACTTGCAAGTGCGGCGCGGGGAGGTCGTCGGCATCGCAGGCTTGGTGGGCTCGGGAAGAACGGAGCTCCTCCGGGCCATTTACGGCCTAGATCCGCGAAAGTCCGGGGTCGTTACCGTCGGCGGCCGGGCCGTCGCCGCGGCGCCGGTCGAGCTTTTGCAGCGCAAAGTCGGCCTACTGTCGGAGGACCGTAAGGGTGAAGGCTTGGCGGAGAGCCTCAGCATCGCGGAAAACGTCACGCTTTCGGGCACCAGTAAGCTCGGTCCGTGGGGCCTTGCTCTGCCGTCGCGCAGCCTCGGCGCGGCGACGCGGTGGATCGAGCGCCTCGGCATCCGTTGCCGCGGCCCCGAGCAACGTGCTCGCGCGCTCTCGGGCGGCAACCAACAAAAGGTCGCGCTGGCACGCCTGCTCGAGCAAAACGTAGACGTGCTGCTGCTGGACGAGCCGACGCGCGGCATCGACGTCGGTAGCCGCGCAGACATCTACCGCCTCATCGACGAGCTAGCCGCCCAAGGCAAGGCCGTGCTCATGGTCTCCAGCTACATGCCGGAGCTCATTGGCGTGTGCGACCGTATCGCGGTCATGGTTCGCGGCAAGCTCGGAGCGGCGCGGCCTGCGCGCGAGCGAACCGAGCATGCACTCCTGCTCGAGGCCACGGGATGACGAAAACTTTGCTCAGTTGGCTAAAAAAGCCTTGGTTCGGCCCCCTCGTGGCGCTTGTCTTGGTTTACGCGCTGTTCGCGGCGCTCACCCCCGACACCTTCCTGCGCACACTGAACCTCGTGACTATGCTGCGCCAAACCGTCGTGGTCGCGATCGCCGCGGTCGGGATGGCGCTGATCATCATCCATGGCGGCATCGATCTTTCGGTAGGGTCCACCGTCGCCCTCACCACCGTCATCGCGGCCAAGTGCCTGCAGAGCGGCATGAGCCCGGGCGCCACCGTGCTCACCGCCCTCGCGTTGGGCGCGGTCGCCGGAGCCTGCAATGGCCTGCTCGTCGTCGGCCTGCGCATCGCGCCGTTCATCGCCACCTTGGGCACGATGAGCGCGTGGCGCGGCATCGCCAAGGGCCTGGCCGACGAGCAGAAGATCGACGCGCCCGCGCGCGGGATCGACGAGTGGATGGCGGTAGTGCCCGGCGAGCGGCTCGTCCCGCACGGGGTGTGGGTAGCGCTCCTGGCAGCGGTCTTCTGCGCGCTGCTGCTTGGTTACACGAAGCTCGGGCGCCACGCGGTGGCGGTCGGCTCGAACGAGCACACCGCGCGCCTGTGCGGAGTGCCGGTGGCGCGCGTGCGCCTCGCCATCTACGCGCTCGGCGGGCTCCTCGCCGGCGTCGCCGGTGTTTTGGAGTTTTCGACCCTAACGGTTGGTGATCCGACCGATTCGGTGGGGCTCGAGCTCGAAGCCATCGCCGCGGTCGTGATTGGCGGTGGTTCACTTTCCGGCGGCCAAGGCTCGGTCGCGGGCACCTTACTCGGCGCACTGCTGCTCACCGTCATCAAGGCCGGCTGCACCCACCTCGGCATGCCCAACTGGATTCAGGAGATCCTCACCGGCGCCATCATCGTGGTAGCCATGACGTTGGACCGGGTTCGGCAAAACGCGCGAGATTGAGCGTATGATGCGCCGCGTGCGCATCTCGGGCATCTACGTCTACCCCATCAAGTCCTGTGGCGGCGTCTCGCTCGCGCAGAGCGACGTGGTCGAGCGGGGCCTCGCATTCGACCGCCGTTACATGCTCGCGGACCGCACTGGCCGCTTCGTCACGCAGCGTGAAAAGCGTCGCTTGTGCCAGGTGAAGCTGGCGTTCGCCGGACCGGACCTCCTCGTTACCGCGCCCGGCGCCTCTCCCCTCACCTTGTCGCGGGCTCCCGATTCGGCCGGCCTCGAGCCCGCGCTCTATAGCGTCTGGGAAAGCTCTGGCCGCGCGCTACGCGATCCGGAAGGCAGCCGCTGGTTCTCCGAGCTTCTGAACGACGACGTCAGCCTGCTGTACATGCCCGACAGCGAGCAGCGCGCCGTGAACCCCAAGCGCGCACGCCCAAGCGATATCGTGAGCTTTGCGGATGGCTACCCGCTGCTGTTGATCTCGGAGGAGTCGTTACGGGACCTCAACTGCCGCCTCGAGCACGGGCTGGAGATGGCGCGTTTTCGGCCCAACTTGGTAATCGCCGGCGGCACGCCGTACCAGGAAGACACCTTCGGCGAGGTGCGCTTCGGCACGGTTTCTTGCCGCGCCGTGAAGCGCTGCGACCGCTGCGTGATGACGACGCTCGACCCGGAAACGGGCGAAGCCGGCAAAGAGCCCCTGCGCACACTCGCTCGGTACCGGCAGGAAGACGGCAGGGTGTGGTTCGGGATGAACCTCGTCCACGACGGCCCCGGCGCCGTCCGCATCGGTGACGAAGTCTACTTGCAGTAGTCGTACTCGGCCTCGGAGTTCAGGTGCACCACGAAGGCGTTGCCAGCGCCGACCGCTTGCAGCGTTTCGGTCACCTGGTCGCCGAAGATGGCCGTCGTGTTGAAGAGGCCGCCCAGGGTGGTGGCGTGCGACGGATGCGTCGCGAGCACGACGTCCCAGGGCGCGGTGGTCATACCGCTGTTGTCGCCACCCGCCTGGACGGCCCAGCCGAACACCGACTTCGCGTCCACGCGCGCTACGAACAACGTGCGGGCCCCGGGCGTCCCGAGGGCGCTCTTGACGCTGAAATCCGCGTTCGCCCCGGGGGCCCCCGAACCGAAACCCACCTTGCTCCAAAAGCTCGCGGAGCCCGTGAAAGTGCCTGCGACGGCGTACTGGCCACCCGGGTCCGGCTCGAGCCGGTAGCCCCGCGACGTCCCGGACTCCTTGTTGGCGACGAGGGCGTCACTCTGCATCGTGCCTTCCGCGTCGATACCGAGAACATGCGCGGAGAGGCCCACCGACGTTGCGTGGAGCAACTGCTGCGTGCTCTTGGCGTCGCTCGCGTTGGGGGATGGCCCCGAAGTATTGGCCAGCAGTAGCGTGCCGCCGCCCTTGATGCGCGCCACGTCACCGGGCACGTCCTCGGTACCCGCGCCGCCCACGCGCCCCCCGAACCGGATGGCGCCCACTGCGCTCAGCTTTTGGTACCAGATGTCGCGGGGGCGTTCGGCCGCGGACGTGCTCACTTTGATTTCGCCGTTGGGGCCGAGCGCCGCCTCGCCCGCGAAGCCGCCCGTGAGCGACGCGCCATCGTCGCCCTTCTCGTGCGTCGTCACCGCAGTGGCGAGCAGCGAGTTGCCGCCTGTCACCACGATCTGCGCCCAACTCGCCGCGCCGCCCGTGGCAAGCCGCGCCGCCCACACCCCCGTGCCTTTCGGGCTCGCGAACGGCTTGCCGCTCGCGTCGTTGAAGGTCATGAGCCCCACCGTGGTGCCGATGGCGATGACGGCGCCGTCGTCGTACATAGCGACGGAATCAGCCGTGAAGCTCAGCTCCGGGTTCGGCGCGAACAGCGCAAACCAGCTCAAATTGCCGGTTGCCAAGTACTTGGCCACGAACACCCGCGGCTGCGACGCCGTCACCTCCTGGGTCTTGCCGTTGAGCCCGAACATGCCGTTGCCTCGCAACGTACCGAGAAGCGTGAACGTGTTGTCCGGCGCGACCGCCGCATCCACCACCGTGAGGGTGCCGCCCTTCAGGTCCAGCCCGCCCAGGTTGGCGACGTTCAGCACCGCGCCCGCTTCGCTGTACACGGCCCAATAGATTCCGGCGCTTTGCGTCTGCGGCAATGCCAAAGAAGTCGCCGTCTTCGGATCTTCCTTGTCGTTGAAAGCGATGGCGCTCAGATACGTTCCGACCACGTGGGCTCGACCGGCCTTGTCCGTGAATAGGTCCACGCTAGTCGGACCGCCGGCGCGGCTGCCGGGGTCGTCCGACCAATCGCCGCGACCGTTCAGCAGCTTGTCGCCGCCGGTGCACGCGCCGTTGCTGCACGAGTCGGTCTGCGTGCACTGGCTACCGTCGTCGCAGGGCGTGCCGTTGGGCTGGTTGCCGCTTTGGCAGCCGCTCGACGAATTGCAGACGGCGGTTTTGCACACGTTGTTGGGGGTACAAATCACGCTACCACCGCCGCCGCACGCGCCTTTGCCATCGCACGTTTCGCCGCTCGTGCATGCGTTTCCGTCGCTGCACGCGCTCCCCCCGCCCGCAGGCGGATTCGAGCAAATGCCCGTTTTCGTGTCGCAGGTGCCGGCCACGAAACAGGCGCCGAGCGGCTGGCAGACGATCGGCTTGGTTCCCGCGCAGCTGCCGCTTTGGCAAGCGTCGCTCTGGGTGCACTTGTTGCCGTCGTCGCACACGGTGCCGTCCACCTTGCTCGGGCTCGAGCAAATGCCCGTCGCTTTCGCGCACACGCCCACGTCGTGACACTGGTCGCTCGCGCTGCAAACCTTCGGGTTACCGCCCAGGCACGCGCCGTTCTGACACGTGTCGGTTTGCGTGCATTTGTCACCGTCGTCGCAACTGCCGGTCTTGATCGGGTTGGAGCAGAGTCCGGTCGACGTGTTGCACACGCCCGCCGAATGACACTGGTCGCTCGCGGCGCACGTCACCGGGCTCGCCCCGGAGCAGGCCCCCGCTTGGCAGGTGTCGGTTTGCGTGCACAGGTTCCCGTCGTTGCATGCCGCGCCGTTCGGCTTGCTGGGGTTCGAGCAAGCGCCCGTCGTCGGGTCGCACTGCCCCACGCCGTGGCATTGGTCACTGGCTGAGCACGTCACCGCGTTCGTGCCCGAGCACTTGCCAGCTAAACAGCCGTCCGCCTTCGTGCACGCATTGCCGTCGTCGCAAGCGGTTCCGTCCTTGCGCGGCACTGCCGAACAGGCTCCGGTCTTGCCGTCGCAGGTCCCGACGTTGCACGCGTCGTCCAGGTTGGAGCAGCTCACGGCCGTGCCGGCCACGCAGCTCAGAGTCTGCAGGTTGCACTTTTCCACGCCGTTACAGGCGTTGCCGTCGTTGCAATCGGCGTCCTTGGCGCACCCGCATTTACTTTGGTCGTAGAAGCAGCCACCCGGCTCGACGCAGCTGTCCGCGGTGCAGGCAATCTTGTCGTCGCACGCTACGGCCGCGCCGCTGCACACACCCGCTTTGCAGACGTCACCGCCCGTGCACGACTTGCCGTCCCCGCAGGGCGTGTTGTCCGCCTTGCTGGGATTGCTGCAAACGCCGGTGGCGGCATTGCACGTGCCTGCGTCGTGGCACTGGTCGCTGGCCGTACACGTCACGGGATTTGCACCTTGGCAGGCGCCGTCCTTACACGTGTCCGTCTTGGTGCAGGCGCTGCTGTCGTTGCAAGCCGTGCCGTTGGCCTTGTTCGGGTTGCTGCATTTGCCGGTCCCGGCGTCGCACGTGCCCGCGACGTGGCACTGGTCGCTCGCGGTGCAGGTTACGGGGCTGCCCGCCTTGCACGCGCCCGCCTGACAGCTGTCTTTCTGGGTGCAAAGCGAGCCATCCTCGCAGGCCGTGCCGTCCGCCTTCGCCGGGCTGCTGCATTTGCCGGTCGCGGCGTCGCAAGTGCCAGCGCTGTGGCATTGGTCGCTCGCGGAGCACGTTACTGGGCTTTGGCCCACGCACGTCCCCCCCTGGCACGTATCGGTCTGCGTGCACGACGTACCGTCACTACAAGCCGAGCCGTTCGCCTTGACGGGATCCGTACACGCGCCCGTGCTCGGGTTACACGTGCCTGCGTTATGGCATTGGTCGCTCGCGGCACACACGACCGCGCTCGAGCCCGTGCACACGCCGCTCTGGCAGCTGTCCGTCTTGGTGCACGCGTTGCCGTCGTTACAATTAGCGCCGTTCGCCTTCAGCGGATTGGTGCACGCCCCGGTGGACGGATTGCAGGCACCGGCGTCGTGGCACTGGTCGCTCGCGGCGCACACGACCGGGTTTTGTCCCTGGCAGACGCCAGCCTGGCAGCTCGAGGCTTGCGTGCAAGCGTTTCCGTCGTCACAGCTCGTGCCGTTGGCCCGGGGCGTGGCTTGGCACTTACCGGCTGCGTTGCAAGACCCTACGTTGCAGGCGTCGTTCAGCGACGAGCAGTCGATAGCGGCGCCGGCTTGGCACTGCAAAGTCTGCAAGTTGCACGTTTCTATGCCGTTACAGGCGTTACCGTCGTTGCAGTCCGCGCTCGTTTTGCAGGCGCAGCTGCCAGAATTGGTCGTGCAGCCGCCGAGCTGTTCCGAGCAGCTGTCTACCGTGCAGCTGATGCCATCATTGCAAGTCTGAGCCGTACCCGCGCACACGCCCGCAGTGCATTTGTCACCCGTCGTGCAGAGCTTGCCGTCGTCGCAAGCGAGTCCGTTGGCCTTGAGCGGATTGGTACACTGGCCGGTCGAGACGTTGCACGTACCCACCGCATGACAGCTGCTCAGCGCGGTGCACGTTATTTGGCTGGTCGGCGAGCACGTACCGTTCTGACAGGCATCCCCGGTGCTGCACGCGTTACCGTCGTCGCACTGGACTCCGTTCGCTTTGCTCGGCTTGCTGCACGCGCCGGTGGCCGTGTTGCAGACGCCGGTGTCGTGACACTGGTCGCTCGCGACACAAGCGGTGGAAGCGCCGCCGACGCACGCGCCCGCCTGACAGGAGTCGGACCGGGTGCACGCGTTACCGTCGTTACAAGTGCTCTTGCTCGGTTTCTCTGGATTGGAGCAATGCCCGGTGCTGGAGTCACATTTCCCTGCCACGTGGCACTGGCTCAGCGGGGCGCATACGACAGGAGAGCTGCCCTCACACTTGCCGGCCTGACACGTATCCACTTCCGTACAGCCGTCGCCGTCACTGCAAGCTACGCCGTCCTTGACCGGTTCCGGCTCGCAAGCGCCCGTTTCCGGCGCACACACGTTTTGCAGGCAAGGGTCCCCGCTGGTGGGGCAGACCACGGCCGTGCCGAGCTTACACAGCTTTTGCGCAGGGTCGCAGATCTCGGTGCCGTTACAGGCGTTGCCGTCCTGACAATCCGCGTCGGCGACGCAGCTGCACTGGGTCGTGTCGGCGGCGCAGGCGCCGCTCACTTCGTCGCAGCGGTCGCCGGAGCAAGCGAGCCCGTCGTCGCACACCACGGCTTCGCCCCCGCAGACGCCCGCGGCGCAGGTGTCGTTAGTCGTGCAGGCTTGGGTGTCGTCGCACGGCTCGCCGTCCGCCTTGGCGACCGCTCCGCACTCGCCCGTCTTCGCGTCGCACTCGCCAGCGTCGTGGCAGTCGTCGGTCGCTTCGCACGTCTTCGGCTCCGCCCGACGCACTTCCCGAGCTCGCAGCTATCCACCTGCGTGCACGCGTCCTCGTCGTCACACGGGGCGCCGTCTTCCACCGGCTCGGGTCGGCACTCGTCCGTTTCCGGATCGTGAACGGCCTTCAAGCAGGGACCGAGATCGTCCTCACACGTCTTTTCGGCGCCGGCGCAGACGCCCCTCGAGCAGACGTCCATACCCGTCAGCGGGTCCTCGTCGTCACAGCGTTCTCCGTCCGGAAGCTGGGATTGGACGCACCGATTGTCTTCGCAGGTCACCGCGTCGCAAACGCCGAGCGCGCTCGCGTCGCAATCCTCCGTGACCACGCACTGCACGGCCTTTTTGCGGCCGTCCGCCTCGCCGCAGCCAATGGCGGAAAGCGCGCCGAGCAGCACCGCGCCCGCGCGCACGGCAAACCAGCGCTTGGCCCCCCAAGCCCATAACCCGTAACTTGGCATGTCATTTCACGCCTAACATGGATTTACGGGCAAAGGCGACTGGCACCAACGGGGCCGGTCGACCCCGGACCGCGCTGCCGCGCGCAAGTGCTGGAAACCAGAGGGAGCCACGGAGCGACTTTCACATCCGCACGAAATCGAGGCGGCAGCCCCACCCCCGCCCCCGCCCGCGTTGCGGCGCTCCGAGAGGGGGCGCGGAGTGGCTTTCAGCTCCCCATGGAGCTCAAAGCGTCGCCGCGATTCGGTCGGCTCGGCAGGGCTCGAAGCGCGACTCCGAGTCGCGCCTTCAGCGCGCGCAGATCCTCAGCCCCCGAGCGTCGACAGCAGCGCGGCCACAGACGGAGCGCTCTTCGCCTTAACGCGGAGCGAAAAGGCCTCCGGCGTCGGCGCGCCTCGCTCGATGGCGTGGTTGCCTGCGCCGTAGAGCTTGTCCAAGAGCGGCCCGAGCTCCGCGGAAAACTCCGTGTAGGTCGCGTCCTCGTTGGGAGCGTTCAGGCGATCCGGCAGGCGAAGGAGCACCTCGTCCGTCGCGAACGCCAGATTGCCGGAGAACTCCGGAGCGGCTTCGAGCAGCGTGCAGGCCTTGAGCGCCCGCGCGAAACCCTCACGGAGCCGGCCCTCTGGACCCGCGCCGTGACGTTTACGGCTGAACAACAGGCCTGGACGGCCCTCTCCCTCGTCGAGGTAGTAGTCGTTCGCGTCACCGATGAGCACGACACCCGGCCCATGCTTGACGTGCTTGTAGTCCACCACGTCAATCAAGAGCTCGTCGAAGGACGACTCGCGAATGAAGCGCTGGAACACCGGCACCAGCAGCTCCACGTCGAAGTGCGGGTTCGGCTTGGCAAAGAACTTGATCTGAAGCTTCTCGGATTTCATCTCGACTCTCGGCCCGCTCTCAGCTCGCGGCCACGGCGCCGCCGGTGCCGGCCAGGTTGCCCGTCTTCGTGTAGCACTGGTAGGCCGCGTCCACGAAGAGCTGCGCTTCCTCCACCAGTTGGTGCGCGGTCTCTTTCGAAGGGTTGTTCACCGGCTCTTCGTGGGCCTTGAAGAAGTACTGCGCGAACTTGCCGTGCGCGTAAGTATCCCAGAACAGCTTGGTGTCCACGAACAAGCGCTTGAACTCGCTCACGACCTCGTCGGGCTGGTCGCTGAGGTTTTCGTTCTTCTGGCGGGTGAGCGCCCGCGCGGCGACGAGCATGGCGCTGAACGCACGCGTCGCGGCTTCGCTCGGTTTGCCTTCGTCGAGCAGGATTTGCGCCTCGAACACCTCGCGCTCGCTCGCGGCGAGGCCCATCTCGACGACCGGCACGACCTCGCCTGCGCACTCGCCGACGCCCTGGTCGCCAACGGTGTACTCGCGCGGATCGCCCCAGTCCGAGTAGAAGCTCGGATCCTGCTCGTAGCTGGGCACCTGATTGAGCTCGTCCACCATCTTGCGGATCGGCTTCTTGCCCACGCGGTCGACGAAGTTCTTGAACGTCTCGCCCGGCTGCTTGTCCCGGACGTAGAAGTCGGTCAGCCACTTGACCGCCTTGGGCACGTTCTTGGAAGGAATCGCCCCGATGGCGAGGCCGTAATTGGCGGCGTTGTTCGTGAGCTCGCCCCCGACGACGAGCTGGAAGTGCGGCACGCGCCGCCCGTTGACGTTACGGCTCACTCCCAAGAAGCCGAGATCGGCGACGTGGTGTTGCCCGCAGCTGTTGAAGCAGCCGCTGCATTTGATGTGTAGCGCCTTCGTCTCCGGCGCGAGCTCTTGCTCGACGAGCTTCAGCTGCTTGCGCAGCTCGCCGGCAAGACCGCGCGAGGACGAGATGCCGAGCTTGCACGTATCCGTTCCGGGGCACGCCGTGATGTCCGTGATCGTGTCCGCACCGGCCTCGGCGAGACCCACCGCCGCGAGCTCCGTGTACAGCGCGGGCAAGTCTCCGTTCGGCACCCAGCGGAACATCAAGTTCTGGTCGACGGTCGTGCGCAGCGTGTCTCCCGTGTACTTGCGCATCAGCTTGGCGACCGCGCGGCCCTGGAGCGGCGAGAAGTCGCCGAGCGGCAGGTTCACCTTGGCCGTGGAGTAGCCGGCTTGGCTCTGCGGCTTGACGTTGGTCGTCGCCCACGCGTCGTAACCAGCGGGGCGGTCACTACCGAGCTCGCTCGGGGGGTTGAGCGGAGTCTCGTCCGTGGAGTGCAGGTCCTCGAGGAACGCAGTCCAGCGCTCGTCGTCGCGCAGCTTGCCGCGCTCCTCGAACACGAGGCGCTTGAACTCTTCCAAGCCGAGCTTCTTCACCAGAAACTTGATGCGCGCCTTGCTGCGGTTCTCGCGCTCGCCGAGGCGGGCGAACACGCGGGCCACCGCCTGCGACATCGGCAAAAGCTCTTCTTCCGGCAAAAACTCGGAGATGAGCGCGGCGGGATAAGGAACGGAGCCGAGGCCGCCACCGACGTAGAACTCGAAGCCGCGTTTGCCGTCCCGCACCTTCGCGATGCCGCCGATGTCGTGGAAATTCACGAGACCGCACGCCTCGCTCTTGCAGCCCGAAAACGCCAACTTCACCTTGCGGCCGAAGTCCTGGGTATCGTCGTGGCCCAACAAGAAGAACGTGATGGCGTGCGCGTAGGGCGTCACGTCGAACGTCTCGGTGTTGCAGACGCCAGCGTACGGGCAGGCCGTGACGTTGCGCACCGAGTTGCCGCACGCTTCGCGCGTGGTGACGCCGACCGCGGCCAGGCGACGCATCAAGTCCGGCGTGTCTTGGATGTGCACGAAGTGCAGCTGAATGTCCTGGCGCGTGGTCACGTGCAGGATCTGGTCGGAATACTCTTCGGCCAGGTCGCACAGGGCGTCCATCTGGACGGCGCTCATCTTCCCGTACGGGATCTTGATGCGCATCATGCCGGGGGCGTCCCAGTAGGTGACGGGGCCCTTGGTCAGCTCACCGTGCGGAAACTTGAGGAGCTGGGTCTTCTCACCGTCATGCCGCTGCCCGTTGTCGTAACGCTGCCCGTAGATGCCGCGGCGCAGGCGCGTCTCCGCGAACATCTTTTCCTCGAATTTGCCCTTCTTGCGCAGCTCCATCTGCGTCTCGAAGACGTCGATCTCGCGCGACCATTCTTCGCGCATTTGACCTGTGAGGCGTTCTTTCCAGCTTTGGCTCTGGGTGCTCTGCGACATCGGGGGTCGCGGACAATACTCCCATTTTCCGGTGCGACAACTGGACAATGCCCCTTTTGGCCTCGGCCCGGGCGCCGGCGCAAGTCTTCAAGCCTCGATAATCACGAGACTTTATGCGTCTGCGGGGCGCCCATGCTAGGACCCGCCCCTGTCGATGCGTTACGCGCGTGCCTTGATTCCGACGCTGAAGGAGGCCCCCGCCGAGGCCACCAGCGTGAGCCACGTGCTTTTGCTCCGGGGCGGCTACGCGCGCAAGGTCGGAGCCGGTATCTACTCGTACCTCCCTCTCGGTCTGCGCGTGCTGCGAAAGGTCGAGGCGATCGTGCGCGAAGAGCTGGACCGCGAGGGTGCGCTCGAGCTGCTTCTTCCGACCCTGCTCCCCGCCGAGTACTTTCAGGAGACGGGGCGCTGGGACCAGTACGGGGACGTGCTGCTTCGCCTCCAAGACCGCAAGGGTGGGGACTACCACCTGGGGCCGACGCACGAAGAAATCATCACCGACTTGGCGCGGCGCGAGATCCGTAGCTACCGCGACTTACCGAAGAACCTGTACCAGGTGCAGACCAAGTTCCGGGACGAGCCGCGGCCCCGCGGGGGCCTCCTCCGCGGTCGTGAGTTCATCATGAAGGACGCGTACTCCTTTGATGTGGACGAAGCGCACGCGCTCCAGAGTTACCAGGCGATGCGCGCCGCCTACGAGCGCATCTTCACGCGCTTGGGGCTCAAGTTTCGGATCGTGAGCGCAGACGGCGGCTCCATCGGTGGCTCGCGGAGCGAAGAGTTCCAGGTGCTGGTGCAAAGCGGCGAAGACGAGCTCGCGGCATGTCTTCAGTGCCCGTACGCCGCGAATTTGGAGGTCGCCACCACGCCCCCATACCCGCGCCGTGGGCCTCCCCTCTCCGAGCTCGCCCCGCGCGAAAAATTGCACACGCCTGGCCACGGTTCGATCGACGACGTGGCCGCGTTCACGGGCTTGCCGGTGACGAGCTTCTTGAAGAGCCTGCTGTACGTGGCGGGAGAGCAAACGGTCATGGCCGTGGTGCGCGGCGATCACGTCGTGAGCGAAGCGAAGCTGGCGCGTGTGCTCGGAGTGAGTGAAGTGAAGCTGGCGAGCGCGGAGCAGGTACGGGCGGCGACGAGCGCGGCCGTTGGCTTCGCGGGGCCGGTCGGCTTCGCTGGCAAGCTCATCGTCGATCGCGACGCCGCGAGCGTGTCGGACGGCGTCACGGGCGCTAACGAAACCGACTATCACTTCGTGCACGTGGCGCACGGCCGCGATTTCGAAGGCCAAGTGGCGGACCTCCGCTGCGTGGTGGACGGCGACTTGTGCCCGGAGTGCGGCGCTTCCCTCGGCACGTACCGGGGAATCGAGGCCGGTCACATCTTCTTGCTCGGCACGAGGTATTCGGAAGCCATGAACGCCACGTACCTGGACGAAAAGGGCGCGGAGCGGCCGCTCGTCATGGGCTGCTACGGCATCGGCATCTCGCGCTTGGTCGCGACCATTCTCGAGCAGCACCACGACGCGGACGGCATGATATGGCCGTTTTCGGTGGCCCCTTACGCCGTTCATCTCGTACAGCTGGGCAACGAGCCCGTCGTGCAGCAAGCGGTGGCGGAGCTCGAGCAAGCGCTCGAGCGCGCAGGCCTCGAGGTGCTGGTGGACGATCGCGACGAACGCCCGGGCGTGAAATTCAAAGACGCCGACCTGTTGGGAATGCCGTTACGGCTCACGGTGGGGAAAAAGTCGCTCGAGAGCGGCGGCGTAGAGATGAAGCTCCGCCGGCAGCCAGGCAAGGACAGCACTCAAGTCGTGGCGCTCGCGAGCGCCGCAGGGCACGTTTTCGAGCTGGTGCAGCAAGCGCTCCGCGAAGCTTCACCCAGCGAGGCAGCATGAGCACGCGCAAACACAGAACACCGACGTCCACGGACGCGGTGCACGCCGGCATCGATCGCGGGCGTTCGCACCACACCCTCACCCCCTCCATCGCGCAGACGGCCACGTACACGTTCGAGAACACGGCCACGCTGGAGCGCTACATGCGCGGGGAAGATCCCGATCCGGAGCGCGAGGAGTACGGCCGCTACGGTAACCCCACCGTGCGCGAGCTGGAGCGCCGCGTGGCCGCGCTGGAAGGCGCCGAGGACGCGGTGGCGTTCTCGAGCGGTATGGCCGCCACCAGTAGCGCGCTCCTGTCGTTGCTCAAAGCCGGTGACCACGTGGTGCTGTTCCGCGACTGCTACCGGCGGACGCGCCAGTTCGTGACCCAAACGCTGCTGCGCTTCGGCATCGAGCACACCGTCGTCGCCGCCGGTGATTTGGCGGCGATGGAGGCCGCCATTCGGCCCACCACTCGCCTGGTCGTCACCGAGTCCCCCACGAACCCGCTCAATTTCTGCGTGGACTTGGAGAAGCTTGCCACGATCGTCAAGAGCAAGGGGCGCATCCGTACCCTCGTGGACTCCACGTTCGCGACCCCCATCAACTCACTTCCGTTGTCGCTCGGCATCGACCTCGTGCTGCACAGCGCCACCAAGTACCTCTCCGGGCACAACGACGTTCTGGGCGGAGTGGTCGCCGGCCCTTCACACCTCATCTCGCTCCTGCGAGACACGCGCGGTATCGTCGGCTCGGTGTTGGACCCGCACGCAGCCTTCCTCATCATGCGCGGGCTCAAGACGCTGTCTCTGCGCGTGGAGCGCCAAAATCAGAGCGCGCTCTCCTTGGCGAAAGCGTTCGAGCGGCACCCCAATGTGGAGTGCGTCCACTATCCGTGGCTAGAGAGCCATCCGTCCTACGGCGTGGCGAGCAGTCAAATGCGCGGCGGTGGCGCCGTAGTCAGCTTCGTGGTGCGCGGCGGTCGCGCCGCCGCGTCGCGCGTGGTCGACGCGGCGCGCATTCCGCAAATCGCCGCGTCGCTCGGCGGTGTGGAGAGCCTCATCGAGCAGCCAGCTATTATGAGCTTCTTCGAGCTCGGTGATGAGGAGCTCGCCCAAATCGGCATCAATCCCGCTTTGATACGCTTGTCCGTCGGCATCGAGGATACCGAGGACTTGGTGGCGGATTTGCTGAACGCGCTCTCTCACGCCTGACGCAATGGCGGACGGCGTAAGCCAAAACGCGACAGCTACGATGCCGAGACCGACACCCACATTGTGCTCGCGCTGGGTGACGAGCCGAGCTACCTTCGAAGGCAGGGAACGCCCGAGGGGATCAAGAGCGTGACTCACCGTCTCAGAAGCTGGTTCTTGCGAGGAGTGCTGGAAGCGCTAGAGCGCCAGTACGGCTCGGCCGCTCTGTCCCTCCTCACTGAAAAAATACCACGTCGGCTCCTCGCTCACGCTTCGTTGGATCGCTTGCGAACGAGCGCGGCCCTCGACACCATCTTGCTGGATGACGGGGAGGAGCTCCTCCTCTTCATCGACTCCCTGCTGGGAGACGGCAGCGGCCGAGTCCTGGAAAGCATCGGTCAGGACCTCGCGGCTCGCGCGCTCGGGCAAGGCGGCGTCGCCAAGCTGGGCGACCTTCAAGGTACGGTCGCGCGGTTGCAAGCGTTCCTGGATCATCCCTTCGTCGAAACGCCGACGGTGTTCGAGCTCAAGCGCACGGATCGAGGATTTTCGCTGCTCGTCGGCGTGGTCGGCCGTCCTCGCGCCACGCGGGTCCTCAAGCACCTGGCCATCGGCGCCGTCAGCGCGGCCGAACGCACGGCACGAGAAGGCAGCGGCATGAAGCTAAGCTCGGACCTGCTCGCAGACCGCGCCACCCTCACCGTCGCCTACCAGCGCTCGGAGGCGCCGAGTCGGCGTCAAAGCGAGATGCCGCCTCCGTCCGTGCGTCGGAGCACTCACTCGGTCCGCCCGCCTTCATTGAGCGAGGAGGTAGAGCGAATCTTGTCCTCGCACCGCATGCCTTCGTCTTACCCTCCGCCAGCGCGCCTGCCGAGCATGTACCAGAGCTCACCCCCGCCGAGTGAAAAGGCGCCCGCGAGCGAGCGTCCGTCGGAGGTGCAGCCCGTCGCCGCGCGCCGTCCGCTCTCCGAGCGCCCGCCCTCCGAGCGCACGTCGGAGGTGCAGCCGGTCGCATCACGCGCGTCGTCGCCAGACGGCGCTTTGGATCGCACTCCGAGTGAGCGCCGCCGTAGCAAAGGCTGAAGCGCAGTTGGTCGGAGCGTCTCGTCTCGGCGTGCTCACGCTGGTGCTGGCCTCTTGCGCGTCGGCGCCGCTCGAGCCCCTGCCAAGCTATCCGGCTCCGCTGCGTCCGCTTCCCCCGGCTAGCAGCAGCCCGTCACCCCCGCCGCCCTCCACGCCCTCGTTGCCTCCGTCTTTACCGGCCGCGCCGGCCGGCTCGTTGCCTGCCGTTTCCCTGGGAGATATCGGACTTTCCGGGCCGGTGGAGCTGCTCGGCAGCTCGAGCAGCGGCGCTTGGGTCGCGCTCTGCGACAGCGAGCGCCGCGCTCGGCTGGTCCTCGGCGCAGGTCCTGGCGAGGTGGTGGACGACGTGCTCGCAGAAGATCCGAGCGGCCGTTACCTCGTCGTGGCCGACGGCGATACGGCGCAGCTGGTGGACGCCGCAAAGGGCTCACGCGTCAATCTCACGGAGCTGGGCGCAGACGTCCGGCGTCTGCGAACGGACTTCGCCGCGCATCGGACGCTGAGCTTCGACGCCGCCGGCCAATACCTCGCCTACTCGCGGCGCAGCGCCGGGACGCCCTCACAACTGGTCGTGCGCCATTTGGAGGCGGGGACGGAGCGTGCGTTTTCGGTGGGCGCGGGCGAGCTACTGCGGCTCGAGCTGAGCGCCGACGCGCGCTGGGTCACCTTCGAGGTGATTCGCGAGGACACGAACCACAATGGGCGCCTGGATTGGCCGGCGCCGGAGGAGCCTTCCAAGAAGAGCGGCTGCGAAAAGCCGCCGCTGCGTTTCCGCACCTTCGCGTACCAAGGTCGCGGCGACGCCACGGTGCGGGGCGCCTTGAACCTCAGTGATGCAGTCGTGCGGGACGTGCCCGAGCTCCTGGCCCCGCTCGGAGCGAGCCTTCTGCTGCGCCTCCCGGATGGAGCCCTCGTTTTGGAGCAAGCCGGGAAGCGCACGCCGCTCGCGCCAGCCGCGTGCGCCGCCCGCACGCTGTTCGCGGACGCCGAGCGCGGGCTCGTGCTCGCCACCTGCGCGCCACCGCCGCCCAAGAAGGTCAAGGGCCGCCCCGCGCCGCCACCGACCGGCAAACGCGAGGTCTGGCTGTTCGGTCCCGGCGGAGTAGCCATCGACCTGAAACGGGAGCTCTACGAGACGTCCGTAGACCGCGGCGCCGTGCTGGGCACGCGGCTGGTGCCACTCTACCCGGGCAGCGAAGCGAACCTCTTGGACTTGGAGCGGCGGGAGCTCCTGCCGCTGCCGCCCGGCTCACGCGTGCTCACGACGGAGGGGGCGCTCGCGCTCGTCTGGCGAGACAGCGAGCTCTACCGTTACGACGCGCAAAGCAAGCGCGAGGA
>JAQSWN010000336.1 GCA_029266615.1 Polyangiaceae bacterium | reverse complement strand
AGCGTCGTGGTCGATCCCGCCACGCAATCGACCCAACGTAAGCTACGCTAGCGCGCGGCGCGGGCGAGGGTCGTCGGCGGCAAGCCAGGGAGTAGGAAACGTGTCGGAGATCAGTCGTAGCACTCTGTTCGGGAAGCTCGCGCCTCTACCCTACAAGGCCATCGAGAGCGCCACCCTGTTCTGCAAGATGCGCGGCAATCCCTACGTGGAGCTGCATCACTGGCTGCATCAGCTGCTGCAGGCCCCGGACTCGGACCTGCTGCGCATCGTGCGGCACTTCCAAATCGACTCTTCGCGCCTCGCCAAAGACCTCACTGACGCATTGGATCGGCTGCCGCGCGGCGCCACGTCCGTGTCGGATCTGTCGACGCAGGTGGAGGAGTCCGTCGAGCGGGGCTGGGTGTACGGCTCGCTCATGTTCGGGGAAGCTCAGGTTCGCAGCGGCCACCTCGTCGTGGGCTGGTTGAAGACGCACCACCTGAAGAACGCGCTCTTCGCGATCTCCAAAGAGCTCACGAAGGTGAAGCTGGATGAGCTGACCGCCTCCTTTCACGAGCTCTTGGCGGACTCATCGGAGGCGCGCACGGCCAAGCTTTCGTCCGACGCCGAGCCTAGCTCGAGCGACGACTCGGTCGCTCCCGCCGCGCTCGGCAAGCAGCAAGCGCTCGCCAAGTACTCTACTGACCTCACGGCGCGCGCGCGCGCTGGGGAAATCGACCCTATCGCCGGGCGCGACGACGAGATCCGTCAAATCATTCAAGTCCTGCTTCGCCGCCGTCAAAACAATCCGATTCTGACCGGTGAGGCCGGCGTCGGAAAAACCGCCGTCGTGGAGGGCTTCGCGCAGCGCATCGCGAGCGGAGACGTCCCTCCCGCGCTCAAAGACGTCACTCTGCGCGTGCTGGACATCGGCTTGCTCCAAGCCGGCGCGAGCATGAAGGGCGAGTTCGAGAACCGGCTGCGCCAAGTCATCGACGAAGTGCAGTCTTCGCCCAAGCCCATCATCCTCTTCATCGACGAAGCGCACACCTTGATCGGAGCCGGCGGCGCTCAAGGCACCGGGGACGCCGCGAACTTGCTCAAGCCCGCGCTGGCTCGCGGCAAGCTCCGGACCATCGCCGCCACGACCTGGGCCGAGTACAAAAAGTTCGTCGAGCCGGACCCTGCGCTCACCCGCCGCTTCCAGGTCGTGAAGGTGGAGGAGCCCTCCGAAGACAAGGCCATCGCCATGCTTCGCGGTACCGTGAGCGTGCTCGAGAAGCACCACCGGGTGCAGCTGCTGGACGAAGCGATTGAGTCCGCGGTCAAGCTCTCCAAGCGCTACATCCCCGATCGGCAACTGCCCGACAAGGCGGTGAGCTTGCTGGACACTGCCTGCGCGCGCGTGGCGGTGAGCCAACACGCCGTGCCACCCGAGGTAGAGGACACGCGCCGGCGCATCGAGCTGCTGGAGCAAGAGCTCGGCATCATCACGCGCGAGCAAAGCGTCGGGGTGGACACGGGGTCGCGTTACGCGGACGCAGAGCGCGAGCTCACCCAAGACAAGCAGGAGCTGGAGCGCTTGGAAGCGCGCTGGCGCTCGGAGAAGGCGCTCGTGGATCGAATGTTGGCGATCCGCGCCGAGCTGCGCGGGCCCGAAGCCGCGTCGAGCGCGGAACCGCAGCCTCCCCCCTCACTGGACGGCGGCGACAAGCGGGAGCCGCTCTTGAGCGAGCTCAAGGGCCTCGGGGCGGAGCTGACGCAGCTGCAAGCGGAAGCGCCGCTGATCTTCCCGACCGTGGATTCGCAATCCATCGCCAGCGTCATCGCGGACTGGACCGGCATCCCGACCGGTCGCATGGTGAAAAACGAGATCGAGACCGTCCTCCGCTTGCATGAAGTGCTGGGCGAGCGCGTCATCGGCCAAGACCACGCGCTGGAGATGATCGCCCGGCGCATTCAAACCGCGCGCGCCGGGCTCGAGAACCCCAGCAAACCCATCGGCGTGTTCCTGCTCGCGGGCCCGTCCGGCGTCGGCAAGACGGAGACCGCCCTCACTTTGGCGGAGGCGCTCTACGGCGGCGAGCAGAACGCGATCACCATCAACATGAGTGAGTTCCAAGAGGCGCACACCGTGTCGACGCTGAAGGGCGCGCCTCCCGGCTACGTGGGCTACGGCGAAGGCGGCGTGCTCACGGAAGCCGTGCGCCGCAAGCCGTACAGCGTGGTCCTACTGGACGAGGTCGAGAAAGCGCACCCGGACGTGCACGAAGTCTTCTTCCAGGTCTTCGACAAGGGCTGGATGGAAGACGGGCAAGGCACCCGCGTCGATTTCAAGAACACCGTCATCTTGCTGACCTCCAACGTGGGCAGCGACTTGATCATGAACATGGCGAGCCAGGGGCAGAAGCCGGACCCCGCGCAGATCGCCGAGGCCTTGCGCGGCCCCCTGCTGGAGGTCTTCCCCGCGGCCCTGCTCGGGCGCGTCGTCGTCATCCCTTACTACCCGCTGAGCGACGCCATGCTGGGCAACATCGTGCGGCTCCAGCTGAATCGGGTAAAAAAGCGCGTCACCGAGCGTTACCAGATCCCCTTCGACTACGACGACGCGGTGGTCACGCTCATCAGCAGCCGCTGCACGGAGCTGGAGAGCGGCGGCCGGATGATCGACGCGGTGCTGACGAACACGCTGCTGCCGCAGCTGAGCCGAGAGCTCTTGCTGCGGACGCTCGCGGGCGACGCTCCCAAGGCCATCCACGTCTCGGTCGCTGGTTCGGAGTTCGCCTACCGCTTCGATTGACTGACGCGGCGGCGCGGACACGCCCCCAGGTCGGCTTTTTGTTTGCGGCCCGGCCGGAGGCCAGGATAAATGGCCCCGTGCAGGGCAGCGGAGAGCTTGGGAAACGCGGGATCAAACTATTGGGGCTGGGCCTAGTCGCCTCGCTCGCGCTCGTTGCGGCACCGGCCGCGGCGCAAGAGCGCTCCCCATTGCCCGAACGCAGTCAGGGCTGGAAGGACGCAACCAACGTCCTGACCATCTCGACCATCGGCGTGCAATTGCTGATGCCGCGCATCTTCTTTTCGGATCCGGAGGTGACGGTCGGCTGGAAGGCGCGCTGGCACGCTTCCGTGCTCGCTCCCAGTATGACGCTGCTGACCACCGGCTTGCTCAACGAGCAGTTCCTGAAGGACGCGTTCGAAGGCAAGCGGCCGGGCTGCGACGACACGAACCAGGGCTATTCGGGCTGTCGCGACTTCGGCATGCTCTCCACGCATTCCTACTTGGCCGGCTCTGCGCTGGGCCAAGGCCTCGGCGTCTTCTTGGTCGACACCATCAAGTGGAGTGACGGGCGCCTCAACGGTGGCTCGCTAGCGATGAATGTCGGCGTTCCCGCCGCCCTCGGCATCATTACGACGGTGGGTCGCACGTCGGGTAACTGGGAAACGGGCGGCCAGGCTTGGGGAAGCGCCGGCATCGGCTTTGCGCTCGGCCTCGGGCTTGGCGCGCTGTACGCGGCGGCGCAGCGGCCCGAGTGCGGCTACGGCGGCAACCTTATTTGTTGGTAGGCTTGCCCTTGGGCGGTGCCGGCGCGCTTTCCACGGGCGGCGCCGGCGGAGCGCCCTGGTCGCCAACGACTTGGGCCCAAAGCGAGGGCGCGTTGGACGACAGCTCACCACTGGGCGAAAGCTTGAACACCCGCTCCAGATCCGATTTGCGGACCGTGCCTTGGTTGGCGTCTTGCACCAGCACTTGCTCGACGACGCGCATGCCCTTGTCCTGAAAGACGGGCGTCGCGGTCAGGCGGTACTTCGCCATGCCGGCCAGACCCGGAAACGGGCGGTGGTCCACTCTATCGAGCGGAAGCGACGCGGCGCGGTTCAGCCGGCCCGCGCCGAGCAAGAATACCGTGAACGCCGTCTCGCACGACTGACCGGGCTTGGCGTCCGTGCAACCCTCATCCGTCGCCGTTACCAAGATGCGCGAGCCCATGCGCTCGAGGCCGAAGCGTGTCGTCTTCAGCTTCGACCGCAAGGCGCCGGTGCCGTACACCTCCGCGTAGCCTTCACGCGAGCGCACGAGGGCGAGCGGACCGGATGAGGAGCCGTCCGCGAAGTCGAACGTGCGCAGCCACACGACGCGGAAGCCATCTGGACCCGGCGTGACGACGGCGTGATCCGGCTTGGCCGGCAGTGAGCCCGTGCGCGGCCCCTCCGCCGACAACAGGTCCTTCTCCGCGAACGCGGGGCGGCCCGCGCAGTCGTTCGAGCCGGAGTCCACCGTAGACGACCCCGCATCGAAGGCGGGAAGCACCATCTTCCAATAATCGTTCGGCTCGATCTTGGAGACGCCGCTGGTACTCCGCTCGAGCGGTTGAATGCAGATGGGCACCGGCACCGTGCGGCGTGCGCGATCTTCCATCTTGGAAGATTCGACGGCGGAGGCGCAGCCCGAGGCGAGCCCGCCGAGCGTGAGCATGAGCGCGAGCGCCTTTTTCTGCACCATTACAGCACCTCCAGCGTATCGATCACGCGCAGCAGCTCCGGATCCACCTGCGACAGCTCGTCCCCCTCGTACACGATCTGCACGACGACGACCCGCGTCTTCCCGCGTACCAAGTATTCGCGGCTCCGGCTGGTGAGCGGCTTTTTGGCCGCTTCCACCGAGCGCTGCACGCTGTAGGCGCGCCCCTGACCGATGCCGGTCGCCATCGGCACGCGCTGGCCGACGATTTTCGCGCCCACCGACTGAGTGTCGTCTTCGAAGCGCTTCATCATGGCGAGCCACGATTCCTCGGTGCTCTCCGGCCGCTCGTACACCGCGAAGGAGTAGGCGTTGGGCGACACGTAGCCGATGTATGCCTGCCCCGGCTGATTCGACGCGTCCCGGAGCAGCCAGTTCTTCGGCTTGGAGAGGTGAATGCCGCGGCGGAGGACCGTAACCCCGACGTACTCCGGGCGCGGAGCGGTCGCGGGCAGGTCCAGCGGTGGGTAGTGCTCTTCGAACTCTTTGGCGCCGCCGTCCCCGGTCGCCACCGCCCAGTCGTAAAACGTGCGATTTTTGGTCGCACCCTCGGAAGGGCCACCGCAGCCGCTCGAGAGCAACGCGCCCGACACCACCAACACCGACAGAGTGCTCACCCGACGTTCCGACACCGGAGCGACGCTAACAGCGGGGGCGCGTCGGCGGGTAGCGATTTTCGCGTTCTGGCCGAGCCCGAGCTTTGCTATAGCGCGGTCATGATCAGCAGGGCTGCCTGGGTAGGGCTGCTGGGCCTGGGGCTCTCCGGCTGCGGGTCTCCTGCGTTTCGCATCAGCGACGGCTCCAACGTCGACGCCTACGTGGTGCGGACGAGCGCCGGTCCCGCGACGGCCGCGAATCCCGCGGGGCTGCGCTTCAAGCCCGGCGTCTGCGAAGCCAGCGAGCTAAAGCCCGAAGGGCGTGCGCTCAACGAGGGGCACATCATCGAGTTTTTGAATCGGCAGCAGCTGGACGTCCGCGTCGAGCGCCCGCGTACCGATCTCATCTACTTGGTCGTCAGCGGCGCCGGTACGGACGTGCCCGTCCGCCTCCGCGTCGCCGTGCTCAAGGGAGCGGACGAAGCCGCGACCGAGCTGCACAACGCCCTGCTGCAACACGGGCCGGGGGCGTGGGGCGTGCGCCGTTCCAACCTCGCCGTGTTGGGCCAGACCGGCACGTTGGAAGACGACCTGACCTTCGCTGCCAAGACGCGCCTCTCCTGTTGGGGCATGTTCATGACCGCCGGGCGCGACGACACGTACGCGGTCCCGGGCGGCTACCGAGAGCTGTGAGCGAGTGCGAGCGCGAGCGCGCTACCATCGCAGCTCGGTAGGCTCCGCCAGTATCGAAGTCGGGGGTACCCCCAACTGCCCATGACGGTTGTCACCCCAACAGAGCGACGCGGGCCCGAGTTCGGGGATCTCCACCGGCCCCGCGCACTCGAAGCCGTCGCCCCAACACACGACCGCGTGCGCGGCGGTCAGGGCACAGCTCGCACGGTCACCGGTGACGACGCGGAGCGC
>JAQSWN010000103.1 GCA_029266615.1 Polyangiaceae bacterium | reverse complement strand
GTAGCGCGGCCAACAGCTCCGCGTCGCCCGTCACCGTGATGGTGGCGCGCGGCGGCGGGCAGTTCACCTGGGCGCTCGCCTGCGCCTTGCAGTTGGCGTGACACTCGGCGTCTGCCATGCAGTTGAGCTCGCCCGTGCAAACCGGCGGGCTGACGGCCGCGTCACACTCGCCGTGGCAAGTCCCCTGGCAGCTCGCCGCACCCGGCTCATACGTGCACGTGCCGTTGCAGGTACCTTCGCACTTCGCCTCGCCGCTCGTGACGCACGAGCCCATGCAGGTACCTTCGCACTCGCCGCCCGTGAATTTGCCCATGCACTGCGCGTTGCAGCTGCCGGTGGCCTTGCCGGTGCACTTGCCGGCGCAGGTGCCGGCGCAGCTCCCGCTCGTGTTCATGCCGTTGCAGGTACCTTCGCAGGTGCCCTCACAGGCGCCTTCGAACCCCGCCGTACAGCCGGCTTCGCAGGTGCCCTCGAACCTCGGCGCCGTGCAGGTGCCTTCGCACTCGCCCATGCAACGCGCCTGAACGTTCGCGCTGCAAGAGCCCTCGCACGTGCCGGCACACGCGACGCTGGGCGCCTTCACGTCGCACTCACCGGTGCATTTGCCGTTGCACTCCACCACGACCTCACCGCCGGTGCACTGCGCCTTCACGTCGCAGCTCGCGTCCAGCTTGCAGTCGGCCTGGCAGTCAGCCTGAACGCTCACGTTGGCCTGACAGTTGAAGTCGATGCTCGCGCGAACCATCACGCCCGCTTGCGCGGCCGCGTCGATGCGCTTTTTCATGACGCCGCACGCTTCGGCGGCCGTCTTCTTGCTCGTGTCCAGGCCGAGGTCCGCGTTGATGGCGTTGCACACCGCGAGGAACTTGCCCTCGACCTCGAGCGCGCGACCGCGCAGCGAGGTGACGGCCTCCGCGTAGGCGCGCAGCGTCGCCTGCGCTTTGACGTTCGTGTCCAGGCCGTTGCAGCTACCGGGAGCGCCGCTGCCGTCGTCCGTGGACGAGCAGCCCGTCGCCGGTAAAGACGCGACGATGAGCAGACCGACGGAAGAGAAAAGCGCGAAGGAAGAACGGGGGGCTCTAAGCATCCTCGGCGCCTCAGCAAGAGGCGATCCAGCTTCAAGCTCGCGATTTCTTGCGGCTCCCCTGGAGCATTTTCGCGCAGGCGGGACCAATTTCACCGCGCGCCCACGCCGAGCGCGAAAGAACTTTACTGACCTCCGGAGACGCGCGGCGAGCCGCCGACTTCGACGGAGATCTTCTCCGCGCCGTCGGGCTTCTTCTCGCCCGCGGTGGCGGGCGCGGGGTCCCGCACCTCCACGCCGGGCTGCGCGCCGTCGCGCCGGATGGAGTAGCGCACGAGCGCGCGCAGCGCCTTGTTGCGCTCCACGTTGCCCAGCACCACCTTCAAGTCCTCGTACACGGAAGGATCGACGAGGAGCGCGCCGAGCGTGCCTTTGCCGGCTTTCACGTCGGAGACGATCTGCTTCAGGTCGCCGCTCATCTGGTTCAAGTTCGCGACCATTTGCTGCGAGCTGTCGTCGCCGCCGAAAAGCACCCCGCGCGCCAAGCCGTTGCCTTCGCGAATACCCTTCAGGGTGAGACGCAGCTCGTCTGCCGCGCCGCCGAACTGCGACACGGCCTTGGAAGACTCCTCGCCGTACAGCACCTCGTGAGCCAGCCCCGGGCCGTGCTCCACGCGCGCCAGAATCGCGTTGATGCTCGCGGTCGTCTTGTTCAGCTGCGCGGTCGCGTTCTCCAGGTTCTGCATCACCTGCGACAAACGCTGGGATTCTTCCGGGCTTTTGACCAGCTTGCCGACGTAGCCCTCGCCCGAGTCCACGGACTTGAGGATGCCGTTCATCGACTCGACGCTCCCGCGCAGGTTGTCGTGCAGCTTCTGGTCAGCAAGCGAATTGGTCGTCTTCTCCAGGTTCCCGACGACCTTCTCCACTTGGCCGGTGATGGTGCCGAGCTTGCCCATGAGCGCGGCCATGTCGTCGCCCTCTTTGGAGGGAATGACTCCACCCGGCTCAATCTGCGGCAGCTTCTCGTTGCCGACGGTCACCACGATCATCTTGTCGCCGAGCAGGCCCTTGCCTTCGATGGTGGCGACGCTGTCTTTGCGGATGCGTCGGGACTCTGCGCGCACGACGTCCATCTTCACGTGAATCTGACGGTCGTTCGCGGATTCGCCATAGGCGACCTCGGTGACGGCGCCGATGTCCACGCCACCCATCCGCACCGGGGAGCCTCGGCGCAGGCCCTGCACCTCTGCGAAGTGCGCGTAGTAGAGCGCCTTGGTCTCGAAGAGCTTCCGCTCCTCGCCGATCATGAACACCACGACGCCGACGACCAGAAGCCCCGCGAGCGCGAACGCTCCGACCTTGAACTCACGCGACGTTGCCATGACTCACTCCCTCGCGTGCAGCTCTTGGGCCGAACATCAGGGAAGCAAGCTTGCCACTTCCGCCTTGCTCAGCAAATCCCGCTTTGCGCGGCAATTTCGTCCCGGCCGTCGGCTCGGTTGCCGCGAGCGTAGCCGCCCTGCACCGGGTGGCGGGTTTCAGGTCTCGTCGTTCGGCTGAAGGTGAAACACGGTCCACGGCTCGGTGCTCGGTGACCAGCTGAGCTCTCTCACCTTGCCCCGGTACTCCGCGATCGCCCGCCGCCAGAAGGAGAGCGCTCGAACGTTCGCGTTGCTGACTCGCACCGTGCACGCGCCCCCCAGCTGCTCCCACAGGCGAAGCGCGGCCGTGCGCCCTACCCCTGCGCCTCGAAGGCGTCGCAGCACGAAGAACTCGGCAACGTCCCATACTTCTGCTTCGGGCAAGGCGGGGGAGCCGCGCCGCGCGAGCGCAAAGCCAGCGAGCCGTCCGTCTGCCCGCAGCAAGAACGCGCGTCGCTCGGGCACGCCGGTCAGGTACGAAGCAAGCGGCGCGTAAGTGTACCTTCCGCTATCGCTCAGCTCTACGTGGGGGAAGAGCGCGCTCAAGTCATGAATGTAGAGCTGGAGCAAGTTGTCCAGGCGCGCCGCGTCCGCAGCGTTCGCTTCCTGGAGGGAGACGTTCGTGGTCACGGTCAGGAGCTGAGCAGCGTCTCCACCGATTCTTTGACGGGCGCGCGCCCTTCGATGAAGTCGGAGATGCGCGGATCCGTCGAGGCCCGAAACTCGTCTACCGTGCCGCACGCGATGATGCGCGCGCTGTTCACCATCGCGATGCGGTCGCTGATGGTAAAGGCGCTCTTCATGTCGTGTGTGACCACGATGCTGGTGATGTTGAGCCGCTCTTGCAGGCCCATGATCAGGTGGTTGACGCGCGCGGTGTTGATTGGATCCAGGCCCGTGGTCGGCTCGTCGTAGAGCAAGACCTCCGGCTGCACCGCGATGGCGCGCGCCAAGCCGACGCGCTTACGCATGCCTCCGGAGAGGTCCGCGGGAGCCATGTCTTCGATACCGGGCAGACCGACGAGACCGAGCGCCCACGCGACGCGTTCGTTCCGCTCTTCCACGCTCATCGTGTAGCGGAAGTGCTCGTCCAAGCCGTAGCCCACGTTGTCGCCCACGGTTAGGGAGTCGAACAAGGCGCCACTCTGGAAGAGCATGGCGATGCGGCGGCGGACGCCGGCCAGCTCCGCCTCCTTCATCTTCGTCACTTCTTGCCCGTCGAAGAGGATGCTGCCGCGATCCGCGCGCAGCAGGCCGATCAGCATCTTGAGCATGACGCTCTTGCCGACGCCGGAGCCCCCGCAAATCGTGAGCACCTCTCCCTTGTTGATGGCGAGATCCAGCCCTGCGTAGATGAGCTTCGGGCCGAACGCCTTGCGCACGCCCTTGAACTCGATGAGCGGCGCTTGGTTCTCGGCGGCGGGCATCGCGGCTAGCTTACCAAATCTTGTCGAGCTTCAGCTCGATCGCGTTTCCGCCACGGTAGCGGTCGGGTCGGAGCTTGCCGGAGACGGCCACTTCACCGACCAGCCCTTGCGCCCGCGCGCCCATGTTGATGCCGAAAGCGCTCAGCCGCTCGCCGTTATCCAGCGAAAGCTCCAGCTTCAGGTGCCCGCCCGAAACCTCCCGAGCCGAGACGACGCGCCCCACCAGCGCGAGCGCCGGCGCGGGGTTGCTCTCTCCGCACGGCTCCAGATCCCAGAGATCCGCGAGCACCCGCGCGAGCGAATCCCCCGGGGCGAAGCGAACGCGGGGCGTCTCGTCAGTCACTTCCAACGCAGGTTGCGCCGCGCAGGCTTCTTCGAAAGCGGCGCGCAGGGCCGGGAGCTGGTCTAGCTCCACCTCGAGGCCCGCGGCCGCTTGGTGACCGCCGAAGCGACGGAGCAAGGGCGCGCACGCGGTCAGCGCGTCGTGAAGACGCGAGCCGCGCGGCCCGCGCACGGAGCCTCGCCCCACGCCCTTCTCGAAGCCGATGACGGCGACGGGCTTGCCGAGCTCGCTCGCCAGACGGCCCGCGACGATGCCGACGATGCCGTGGTTCCAGCCTTCGCGACCGATGACCAAGGCGGGGCGCTCGCGGTACCGTTCGCGTTCCACCTCCGCGAGCGCCTCCAGGATCATCTGGTCCTGCACGGTGCGTCGCTCGATCTGGCGCTGCTCCAGCTCCGCCGCGAGACCGTGCGCGGCTTCTAGATTCGGAGCGAGTAACAGCTGCACCGCGAGGTCCGGCGCGCCGAGGCGCCCCGGCGCGTTGAGGCGAGGCGCGATTCGGAACGCGACGTCCTCGGCGGAAAGCGGAGTACCAGGGTCGATCTTAGCGAGCTCCAGGAGCGCGCGGATGCCGGGACGACGCGCCTCGCTCAGCACCTTCAAGCCGGCGCGGACCAGCGCGCGGTTGTCTCCGTGGAGCGGCGCGACGTCCGCGATGGTGCCAATCGCGACGAGGTCCAGGAGCGGGCGGAGATCCAACGCTCGCCCCAGCTCTGCCCGCACCGCCGCGAGCACGGACAGCGCGAGCCCGCACGAGGCCAAACCCTTGAAGGGAAAGCCACAGGTGGGGCGGTGCGGGTTCAAAAACGCCATCACCGGGAGCGGCTGCTCCGGCACCAAGTGGTGGTCGACGACTACCGCGTCCACGCCCAGCGGCGCGAGGCGCTCCAGGGAAGCGTGATCCGAAGAGCCGCAGTCGCAGGTGACGAGCAGGTGCGGCCGATGGGAGAGCACGCGGTCCAGCGCGGCGAGGGAGAGGCCGTAGCCGCCGTCGAAGCGGCTCGCCAGCACGGGGGTTACTTCGGCGCCCAGTGCGCGCAGCGCCTCCGTGAAGATGGCGGCGCTGGTCATTCCGTCGCAGTCGTAGTCGCCGAAGACGACGATGCGCTGCTTTTCGCGGACGGCTTGGGCGATGCGCTGCGCCGCGGACTTGCGATCCAGCATCGCGTCCGGGGACGTGAGCTCCGCGAGCCGCGGGGACAGGAAGCGCCGAGTCACCTCCGGATCTTGATGGCCGAGCTGGTCCAGCCAGCTCGCCACCGTGACGCTCACGCCCAGGGCTCGAGAGAGCGCCTGGGCGCGGAGCGTCGGCGCAGCGGGAAAATCAGCCGGGGATGATTCGACCTCGCTCGTCCGCGCGCTTTCCAAGCCACGCGTTCCACCACGCCGAAACCAACGCGTCCACCACAAAAACCTCATGTGTTACGTGAGATTCCGTTCGGCCGGGGCCGACCGCAGTTGCGGATTTCGGTGGTTAATTCAGCGTGGAAGGGTCGACGTCACGCGGCTCCACCGGGCGTGCGATGAAGACCCAGCGCGGCTTGTTGTCCGGACCGGTGATGCGCACGTGCTCCTCCGGAGTGGCACGGAGCGAGAAGATGGGACCTTCTTCCGAAGGCTCCACGTTCACGAGCGCCATCGTGTCCAGCAGTCGGAGAGCGGAGAGCACTTCGTCCGCGTCGTCCCCGCTCTTCTCGACGAGGTCGTCCAGGCTTTGCGTCGACTCGGGGTCGAACGTGAAAGCATCGAGCAGGTGATCGGCGCGCTGAAACAGCTGTCGCTGGGTAGGGGTCAGGGCCTCCCAGAGCTCCTGACTGAGAGCGAGCGGCAGCTTCTCGGGGGTAGAGACAGGGAGATTAGTAGCGGCCATGCTTGAAAACCTAAGCATGTGCCGTGCCATGTCAACCGCGTGGCCGACTCGCGTCGGGCTCGCCAAGCGCCCGATAAGATTGGCGCGCCAGGTCGGCCGGAGCCGACCTGGTCGCCACGCCTTGAGGAAGCGTCGCCTCAAACCGCGGGCGCTACGTTGCTGGAGGAGCGGGGCCGCGCCTTGTTCTTCTGGCTCAACTTGGAGAAGAACCTGGACTCGAACCACTCCGTGAGCGGCAGCGCGACGTAGATGGAGCTGTACATGCCGAGCACGACGCCGATGGTCAGGGCGAGCGCGAAGTCCTTCAACTCACCGGTGCCCCAGATGAAGAGCCCCTGCAAGCTGAAGAGCACGGTGGCGGCGGTGAGGATGGTACGCCCCAGCATCTCCGACGTGCTCACGTTGATGAGCCGCACGAAGCTAGCGCCGCGCAGCTTGCCCAAGTTCTCGCGTACGCGGTCGTACACGATGACGGTATCGTTGACGGAGTAGCCGACGATGGTGATGGCGGCCGCGATCGTGGTCAGGTTGATCTCCTTGCCCAGGAGCACCAAAATGCCGATGGTTCCGACCGCGTCGTGAACCAAGGCGACGACGCAGCCGGGCGCGAACCGCAGATCGAAGCGGAAAGCTCTGAAGCTGGGGGTTCTCTCCCCCGCGCAGGGCGACCTGCGGCACGCCCGTGATGCGCTCTTTGATGAACGAAAGGTCGGGCGCCTCGCGGTAGCGGAGGGTGATCTTGTCGCCGCCAGGGCTGAGCTTCATCTCCGTGGGCTTGCGCGCTTCCGTGCAGCTCGGGTCGGCTCCGGTCACGCACAGGGCCTTCTCGATTTCCTGCTGCTTCTCCGGAGCGATGGTGGAGACCTCGTGAACGCGAACCATGTAGCGGTTCGGGTTCTTGGCGTCGTCCACCTTGATGACGGTCGGCGTCGAGAAGCCGGCGTCCTCCACCGCCTTGCGGATCGCGCTCGGATCCACCGGCTTGGTGAAGGCGATCTCCACCTCCGTGCCGCCGACGAAGTCCGTGCCCAGCTTGGGGTTACCGAATAGCAGCAAGCCCAGCGAGAAGATGGTCAGGCCGAGCGACAGGGCGATCCAGTACTTACGGACCGCCATGAAGTCATAAACTTTGTCACCTTTGAACAGCCGCATCGCGTCACCCCATATCCAGCTGACCGGAACGGCCAATCCAACGGACCCACAGGTCGAACATCAGTCGCGTCACGAGGACGCCCGTGAACACGTTGCAGATGACGCCGACCATCAGCGTCACCGCGAAGCCCTTGAGGGGGCCGGTTCCGTACTGCATGAGCACGACGCCCGCGATCACCGTAGTGACGTGGCCGTCCACGATCGCGGCGAGGGCGCGCTTGTAGCCGACCTCCACCGCCGCGCGCATGCTCTTACCTAAGGCTATTTCCTCACGTATGCGCTCGTTGATGAGGATGTTGTTGTCCACCGACATACCGACGGTGAGCGCCAACCCGGCGATTCCCGGCAGCGTCATCGACGCCCCGAAGGAAGCGAGGACGGCGAGCTGCAGGAACAGGTTCAGCGCCACCGCGATGTCGGCGATCAAGCCGGCCCGATGGTAGTAGACGAGCATGAACAGCAGCACCAGCGTGGTGCCGCCGAGCGTGCCCTGAACCGCGAGCTTGATCGAGTCGCTGCCGAGCGAAGCACCGATGCGCTGCTCGTTGGACGGCGAGATCGGCGCCGGGAGGGCACCAGAACGAAGCACCAGCTCGAGCTGGCGCGCCTCGCGCAGCTGCGACTCCGGGTCCCCCGCGCCGAGCGTGATTTGGCAGTGCCCGCCGCTGATCTTGTTCTGGATGACGGGAGCGCTGGAAACGCGGCCGTCCAAGATGATGGCGAAACGGCGCTTCACGTTCGCTTCCGTGATGCGCTCGAAGATGCGGCCGCCGTTGTCGTTGAAGGTGAGGTTCACGACCCAGCCGCCGAGCCCCGCCCCGCCTTGTTGCGGCGAAGCGCCCGCGTCCCGGATCTGGTCGCCGGTCACTTCCGCGCGGCTCTTGAGGAAGAAGGTGCGAAAGCCGCGCTCCTCTTCCTTGCCGGTGTTCTCGTCCACCACCTGCTTGAGCATCTCGAAGCCGACCTCGCGGTCCGCCGGGACCGGTAGGGTCGCGACCCACTCCCGGAAACGCTGGAGCGTCTGCGTGGTCGTCTCCGTCGGGAGCTTGTTGAGGATGGCGAAGGTGTTCGTGCGCGAGCGCTGCGAGCCCTCTTCGTCACGACCGATGGGCGCGTTCTCCTGCTGGAACTCGAGGCCTTCCGGGAGGCTGTCCTTGGCGAGGGTCGGCTGGAGCTTGCCGAAGAAGTCCGTGTCGTCGTCGAGGAGCTTGAACTCGAGGCGCGCAGTCTTGCTGATAATCTCGCGGATGGTGGAGAACGCTTTCTCGTCCTCGCCCGGAACCTCCACGATGATGTCTTCTTCGCGCGTGGAGATGGCCGCCTCGCGCAAGCCGAGCTCGTCCACGCGACGAGCGATGATTTCCTTGGCCTGGCTGACTGCGCGCTCGCGGATGCTCGTCTCGACCGAGCTCTTGACCTTGAACTCGAGGTTACGCTGGTCCGCGGTGCGCGTGAACGACAGCTCGCTCCGGAACTTCTCCAGGAAGCGGTCGTCCAGCTTCGTCGGGTCGGCGCCTTCCTTCACCTTCAGGCGAATCACGTTCGCGGGCGCGCGCGGCGACTCGATTTCGACCTTCTCGCGGAGCTTGGCGTAAGCGTCGTCCGACGGGATTTCGTCGCTCTTGCCGTCCTTGTCCGCCTTGACGAACCCGTACACTTTGGCGGCTTCGCGCCGCATGTCTTCGTAGTAGCTATCGCGCTTGTCTTTGATGGCCGCGTCTACGTCCACCGCGTAAACGAGACGCAAGCCGCCGCGCAGATCCAACCCCGCGACGAGGCGGAAACCGACGCGATCTTCGATGTAATCCGGGCACGGAATTTTGCCGCCCGTGAGCGCCGGCAACGTGGGCCAGAGCACCAGGAAGGCGAGGCCGGCGACCGCAGTCGCGAGCGAGAAGCGCAGCCGCCAACCGAGCTCGAACACGTCGACGGAAGCGAACGCGGCCGTGAGCGAGATCATCCCCAAGATCACCATCGCCCAGAAGGCGTCGTGATAGGCGGCGAACGCGGCCGCGCCAGCCGCGACGGCGCCAATCCAGCTCGAGAGGCGGCGTTGCCGTCCGACCAAACCGGAGAGCAGGAGCATCAGCGCGAACGCGCCGAGGACTGCCGTGAGCACTCGTTCGGTACCCACGGCTTACCTCTTCTCCGCTTGAGCCGCTGTCTCCGGCGTGTCCTTGCCGAGCAGCGCATTCTTGAGGAAGTCCACCTTCACGCCGGGCGCGATCTCCACCTTGGCGTAGCGGTCACCCAGCTCCACCAGCTTGCCCACGACGCCACCTTGGAGCAGCACGCGGTCACCCTTGGCGAGGGACGAGATTACCGCCGCTTGCTTCTTCGACTGCGAGCGCGACGACAACAAGAGGAGCGGGATCATCACCACGATGAGCAGCAGCGGCAGGTAGCTCATGATCCCCGGGTCTTGGGCCGAAGAAGCTGGTTGTGCCGGGGCAGCCTGCGCGGTCGCGCCTATACCCAACATCCCGTGGCCGCGCAAGGAACGCAGGCCTTCATGAAACGGCGCAGAGCGCGCCGCTGCCCGACCGTGAATGAGGAGGGACGCGGCGGCGTGCGAGAACGTGCGCCCCGAGTCTCACGTCTGCTTGACACCCTCGAGATCGGGTTGTAGAGGCAGGGCCCTGATTCTTGGACGGAAACAGTCTGCTTGCGGGCTCCAGCCCGCCCCCCCACAGGCGCGTAGCTCAGTGGTAGAGCATTACCTTGACACGGTAGGGGTCGCCAGTTCAATCCTGGCCGCGCCTACAAAAGCTGCTGTTTCCTCCAGTTTCTTTCAATCCGCAGCGCTCGGAACGCGGGGCCTCGGCTCCGTCTCTGGGGCGGCATGCGCCGCCAGGCAGCTTTCGTTGTGACCACGTCGGTGGGGACCGAAAGCGTGACCCCCGGCGAGCTCCTCGAGAAAAGCGGAGAGCGAACGCCGGATGTCGTAGCCGCATGGGTCGACGGCAAGCTGCGCGACCTGCACACACCGGTCGCACCGGGCAGCAGCGTTCAGCCCGTCAAGACCGGCGAGCCGGGCGCCTTGGAGGTGATTCGTCACTCCGCCGCGCACGTGATGGCGGACGCGGTGCAGCGCCTCTTTCCCGGGACGCAGGTCACCATCGGTCCGGCAATCGACGCCGGCTTCTTCTACGACTTTTATCGCCCAGAGGGCCCCTTCACCGAGAAGGACCTGGCCAGCATCGAAAAAGAGATGCGCCGGATCATCAAGGAGAAGCGCCCGTTCACTCGCGAAGAGGTGAGCCGCGAGCAGGCCAAGGACCTGTTCGAGAAGATGGGCGAGAAGTTCAAGCTCGAGATCATCGACGCCATCCCCCAAGGGGAGCCTATCTCGCTCTACCGCCACGGCTTGCCTTCGAGGCCCCAAGGCACCTGGTTCGACGTGTGCCGCGGCCCGCACGTGCAGCACACCGGCCAAATCGGCGCGGTGAAGCTGATGAGCGTCGCCGGTGCCTATTGGCGCGGGGACGAGCGCAACCCGATGCTGCAGCGCATCTACGGGACGGCTTTCCCGACCGAAGAGCAGCTGCAAGAGCACCTCAAGCTGCTGGAAGAGGCGAAGGCTCGGGACCACCGGAAGCTGGGCAAAGAGCTCGAGCTTTTCATGTTCCACGAGTACGCGCCGGCAATGCCGTTCTTCCTGCCGCGTGGCGCGGGCATCTACAACCGCCTCGTGGAGTACATCCGCGGCCTGTACGTGGAGTACGGCTACGAAGAGGTCATCACTCCTCAGTTCTTCGACAAGAAGCTGTATGAGACCTCCGGGCACCTCGCAAACTACATGGAAAACATGTACTTGCCCGTGCCCTCGGAGCAGCTGAAGCCGGAGCACGATAGCGAGCCCCGCAAAGATCTGGACTGGATTGCGGCGAAGCCGATGAACTGCCCCGGCCACTGCTTGGTCTTCGGGCAGCGCCGCCGCAGCTACCGGGAGCTGCCCTGGCGCGTGGCGGACTTCGGGCGACTGCACCGTTACGAGCGCGCGGGCGTGGTCCACGGGCTCGCTCGCGTCCGCAGCTTCTGCCAGGACGACGCGCACATTTTCTGCACCCCGGACCAGCTGGAGCAGGAAATCACCAGCTTCAACAAGCTGCTGTTCGAGGTGTACGCGGCGTTCGAGTTCACGAGCATCAGCGTGAAGCTGGCGCTCCGGCCGGAACAGCGCCTCGGGTCAGACGAGCTGTGGGACAAGGCCGAAAGCGCCTTGGAGCGCGCCCTCGTCAGCGCGGGCGTGCCGTTCGAAAAACTGCCCGGTGAAGGCGCGTTCTACGGGCCGAAGCTGGAGTTCCACGTGGTGGACGCGCTCAAACGCAGCTGGCAGCTCGGCACGATTCAGCTGGATTACTCGATGCCCGAGCGCTTCGGGCTGGAGTTCATCGGCAACGACGGCAGCGCCCAGCGTCCAGTCATGCTGCACCGGGCGATCTTGGGCTCAGTGGAGAGGTTCTTCGGAATCTACATCGAGCACTGTGCCGGTAAGTTCCCGGTCTGGCTCGCGCCGGAGCAAATCACGCTGGTCACCGTCAGCGAAAAGCAGGCCGACTATGCCTTCGAGGTCCTAGCGGCGCTCAAGGCTCGCGGTATTCGCGCGGGGGTGGACGCGGGGCGGGACAAGCTCGGCGCCAAAATAAGAAACGCACGAAACCTACGCACGCCTTACATTGGCGTGATTGGCGAGAGCGAGGTGACGGGTGGCACCGTCGCGCTACGCTCCCGCGAAGAGGGGGATTTGCCCCCGATGACGGTGGCGGACGTGGTGGAGCGGCTGGCGAAAGAAGCCCTTCCCCCGCGCGTCACACAGAAGCAAAATTAGGCTGTTAAGGCAGCTCATCTAGAGGAGAGACAAACAAGTTGGCACTACCTGGCGGCGGAAGAGGCAGATTTTCGCGTGACACTCGCGGTCCTCAGATCCGAATCAATCATCGGATTCGAGTACCCGAGGTGCGCGTCGTCGCCGAGGACGGTTCGAACCTCGGCGTCTTGCCTACCGACCAAGCGCTCAAGCGCGCTCAGGAGGTAGGGCTGGATTTGGTGGAGGTGAACCCGAAGGGCACGCCTCCGGTTTGCAAGATCCTCGACTTCGGCAAGTACAAGTACGAAGAGAAGAAGAAGGCCGCCGAAGCGAAGCGCAAGCAGACGGTCGTCGAGGTCAAAGAAGTGAAGATCCGTCCGAAGACGGACGAGCACGACCTCAACGTCAAGATCCGCGCGATCCGCCGCTTCATCGAGGCTGGCAACAAGGTCAAGGTCGTGTGCCGCTTCCGCGGCCGCGAGATGATGCATCCGCAGGTGGCCTCGGGTCAGCTGCAGGACATCATCAAAGCCGTCGAGGATCTGGTGAACCTCGAGCAGCGGCCGATGATGGAGCAGCGCACCATGGCCATGCTCGTGTCGCCGAAGCCCGTCGTATTCCAGCGTCTGCAGCAGCTGCAGCGTGAGCGCGAGAAAGCCCGTGAGAAGGGTGAACCGCTCCCGCCGACCCCCGAGGAGGAGGAAGAGCTGCACGATGACGATGACGACGACGACGACGACGACGACGACGACGACGACGACGGCGGCGAGGAAGACGGCGGCGAGGAAAAGGAGAGCTGAGCTCTCCCTGAGCCTGCTCCGATGCAGCCCGACTACTGGCTAGAGCGCTGGCAGGAGGGCCGCATCGGCTTCCATCGCGCGGACCCGAATCCGCGCCTCGTTGAGCATCACCCTCGCGTTTTGGGTCCAACCATTCGCGTCCTCGTGCCGCTGTGCGGGAAGTCCGCTGATCTCGAGTGGTTAGTCACGCAAGGCCACGAGGTCGTCGGGGTGGAGCTCAGCGAGCTGGCGGCGAAGGCGTTCTTCGACGAACGTAACCTGGTCGCGGACCGCGTGGAACGAGGCGCCTTCGTGGAATACCGACGGGGCGCCCTCTCGATTTTCGTGGGAGACTTCTTCGCGGCAACACCGGAGCTCACCGGCCACTGCGACGGCGTGTACGATCGCGCCGCGTTGATCGCGTTGCCAGACGAGCTGCGTGCGCGCTACGCCGCGCATCTGCCGACGCTCCTCGCGCCCAAAGCTCGGGCGCTACTGGTTACGCTCCACTACGACGCGCTCGGCGGTCCCCCTTTCGACGTATCGCCGGACGAGGTCTCGCGCCTATTTTCTGGCTTCACGGTCACACCGCTGGCCAGCGAGGACGCGCGGTCGGAGGCGCCCGGTCCGATCTCGCGCGGGGCAACCTTCGTGCAAGAGAACAGCTACCTGCTCGAGCTCCGGTAACTCGCCTCCTTGCGGCTCGAGAGATTCACAGAGAGATCAGGAGGGACCTCCTCCCCTCTTTGTGAACTTCTCGAGCACGCCCGGCGGGTTCGAGCGCGCTTGCGCTGCGAGTCAGTGGGGGATCAAGCCGCCAAAGTACGCGCCGGCCCCTGCGGCGAGCAGAACGAACACGACCAGGGCGGCGACCACCCCGCCCTTACCGGCGCCCTTCGGGCTCGGGAACGGCTCGGGAGGAGCGACGGACGTGGGCGGCCGAACCGCGGGCGACGCGACGCGCGGGGGCGGCTCCGAATCCCCCTCGAGGCTCGCGAGGCTTGGCGGTGACGAGGAAATGGATCGCACGCGGCCGGAGAGCGGGTCGTCCTCGAGCGCGGCGAGGTTACCGATCTCGAACGCGTCCCCGCCTTGGCCTTGCGAACGCGGCGACGACAGCCCGAGGTTGCCGAGATCCTCTCCCCAGTCGTTCGGCTTGAAGCCGCCGATTTCCAGGGGGAGTGAGCCGACGACCGAGCCACCACCGCCCGTCGACTTGCGATCGCCACCGGTGTCGATCGACGTGAACTCGAGCATGGCCTCGTCGATCAGCGTGCCGATGATCGACTGACGCTTCTGGGCGCGGCGCTTCTGTTCCCGCTCCTTGCGGATGGGCTCGACGAGCTCCGCGATCTCGAAGGAGGAGACGCTGCGGCCCATCGTGAACAAGAGCTGGTTGAGCGCCTTGCCGAAGTCCCTCGCGCGCTGGTAGCGATCGTTCGGGTCCTCCGTGAGGGACTTGAGCAACACGCGCTCGAGCTCGGGCGAAACGGCGCGGTTGATCTCACGGATGGAGGGTACGCGCGCGGATTGCACCATGCGCACGGTCTCCAGGTCGCTCTCGCCCATGAACAGGCGACGCCCGGCCAAGAGCTCCCACAAGATGATGCCGACCGCGAAGATGTCGGTTCGCGCGTCTACGACGCCGCCCTTCGCCGCTTCCGGCGAGAGGTAGCTGAACTTGCCCTTGATGATGCCGGGCTCGCTGCGTTCCAGCTGGCTATTGGCTTTGGCCAGACCGAAGTCCACGATCTTCACCTCGCCGTGCCGCGTGATGAGCACGTTCGGCGGCGACATGTCGCGGTGAACGATGTGGAGGCTGTCGCCCTTGCTGTCGACGAGCTCGTGCGCGTACGCCAAGCCTTCGCAAATCTTCACGCAGATGAGGCAGGCTTCTTCGACCGGGAACGGCAGGTTGTGCTTGCGCCGAAACTCGATGACGCCCTTCAGGTCGGCGCCATCCACGTACTCCATGACGATGAAGTAGGTGTTGTCGCCGACGCCGATGTCGAACACCTGCACGCAGTTCGAGTGGGAGAGGTGAGCGCTGACGCGCGCCTCGTCCAGGAACATGCCGATGAACTGCTTCTTCTCCGAGAGGTGCGGGAGAACGCGCTTGATGGCGACGATCTTCTTGAAGCCTTCGAGCCCGGCGCTTTCGGCTCGATACACCTCCGCCATTCCCCCGGCAGCGACCTTCTCGAGAACCTTGTAACGCTGTTGGGGGGTGTTTGCCATCGGCTGGCACGGGCCGCCTTCCGCGAAGGGGCACCGTAGCCGTACCCTAAAACCCCGCCCCGAGAAGGGTCAAGCCGCCCGGCGCTCGTCTCGCAGCGAGATCGCTTGACCTCCGCCGGAAAACCGAAAATAAGCGGCGCCATGAGTGGCCACGGCGACCCGCACGAAGAAGCGCACGGCGACGACGAGCACGAGCACGACGACGACCATCACGCTCCCCCGCCCCCGCCCGAGCCGGCGACGCCGCTCTGGCTCACGCTGCTCGGAATCGGCCTATTTCTCGTGGTTGGCATCGTGTATGTCGCCACCAGGGACGACGGCAAGACGACCGCCGAGCTGACCGCCGCGGGTAACCCCGGCGCCAGCGCGGCCGCTCCTGCCGGGGCGGCTCCGAACCCCGGAGGCGCCGTCCGAGTGAACGCGCCGCCGAATCCGCCGGGCTCACCGCAGCCAGCCGTTCGGCCGTGAGCCGATCTTGAAGATTGTGGCTCGCTCGGTCTGAAATCTCTAGCGGGGCTCGTTTTTTCGTGTTAGCTCCGCCCTCCTTTCCCGGGGCCATAGCTCAGCTGGGAGAGCGCCTGACTGGCAGTCAGGAGGTCAGCGGTTCGATCCCGCTTGGCTCCACCTCCGAGGGGCGGCTCACAAAGCCGCCCCTCGGTCGTTTTGTGCGTCTGCATCCTCCGGCCACTCGCCCGTCCTCCGCCGCGGCGACGTGCCTTGACCGCGGCACGCGGGTGGCACCGTAATTGCTCCTGCGAGGCGGCGATGAGCGGTCTGAAGATTCTCTTGGTGGATGACCAGCCGGCGGTGCTGGCGGCGCTCGAGGTGCTGTTCGAGGTGCATGGCTTCGAAACCGTGACCGCGCAGACGCCCGAGCAGGCTCTCGCGCTCGTGCGGTCAGAGGAGCTGGGGGTGGTGCTTCAGGACATGAATTTTCACCGCGACGCGACGAGCGGCGAAGAGGGGGAAGCGCTGCTGCACGCAATCCGCAAGCTCGACCCGGATTTGCCCGTGGTGCTGATGACGGCGTTTCAGTCGTTGGAGGCGGCCGTCCGGCTCGTTCGAGCGGGGGCGAGCGACTACATCGCCAAGCCTTGGAACGACGACAAGCTCGTCGCCACCGTGAAGAACCTGATCCGGCTGCGTGAGCTTTCGCAGGAGAACTTGCGGCTACGCGCGAGCTCCAATCGCATGCGCGCGGGGCTCGCCAGCGAGCACGACCTGTGCGGGCTCATCTACGCGAGCGCGGCGATGCACGAGGTGGTCCGCCTCGCCGCCAAGGTGGCGCCGTCGGAGGCGGCGGTGCTGGTAACCGGCCCCAACGGCTCGGGCAAGGAGCGGGTCGCGCAGATCGTGCAGGCCAACTCGCGCCGCAAGGACAAGCCCTTCGTGAAGGTGAACGCCGGCGGCCTGCCGGACGAATTGCTGGAAGCAGAGTTGTTCGGCGCCGAAGCGGGCGCCTACACCGGCGCCAAGAAGCTGCGGATTGGTCGCTTCGAAGAAGCCGATGGCGGCACGCTCTTCCTGGACGAAATTGGCAACCTCTCCACGATGGGCCAGATGAAGCTGCTGCGTGTGCTGCAAACCGGCGAGTTCCAGCGGCTCGGCAGCAACGCGACGCGCAAGGTGGACGTGCGGCTGATCAGCGCGACCAACGCGGACCTTCCGCGAGCCATCGCCCAGGGCACGTTCCGTGAGGACCTGTACTTCCGACTGAACGTGATCGAGCTAGCCATTCCGCCGCTCTGCGATCGGCCGGACGACGTGCTGCCCCTCGCCGAGCACCTGCTCGGGGCCCATCACACTCAAAGCGGGCAGCCGTACGAGATGACCTCGGACGCGCGCCAGGCGCTCATTGATTACGAGTGGCCTGGCAACGTGCGCGAGCTGGAGAACCGCATTCAGCGCGCCACGCTGGTCTGCCAGGCGCCGCGCATCACCGAAGGGGACCTCGGGCTCGGCGAAGGGGGCAAAACGAGCAGCACCTCATTGCCTGCGCAGCTGCCGCCGAAGGCGGGGGCAGCCGACCCAGAGCGCGCGGAGCTAGAGCGCGTTTTGGTGCAGAGCGGCGGCGTCGTCGCAACCGCCGCGGCCATGTTGGGCATCAGCCGCCAGGCCCTTTACCGGCGTATGGATCGGCTCGGGGTCGAGTTGGAGCGGCGCCCCAAGGTCTGAAGCAATGCTGCGAGTCGCGATCGCTTGCGGGTTGGTGATCATCGTGGCGCGGCTGCTCGGCGCACCGTGGGCCGCGGCGCTGGCGGCGGGAGCCATCGCGGGCGGCGCGCTCGCCTTTCCGCGCCGTGAGCTAGCGGGGGCTCGCGGTCCCGGTCCCGCGCCCGCTGACCAGCGCAGCAGCCTCCTCAAGGCCGTGGGCGACAGCGCGCCGATGGCCATCGTCGTTTACAACGACACCGGTCGAATCACTTACGCGAACGGAGCCGCGCTCACGCTTTTCGCCGAAGATCAGCCCCTCGAAGATCAGAACTTCTTGCGCCTCGTGCAGGGCGCGCCGACGAGCCTGCAGCAAGCGCTGGTCAGGGACGGAGACGCGCTCTTCACGGTCGAGCAAGCCGGGGAGTCTGCGACCTACAGCTTGAGCCGTCGACTATTCGACTTGGCCGGCGAGCGGCACACGCTGCTCATCGTGAAGGAGCTGACGCCCGAGCTCGGTCGCCAGGAAATCGACGTTTGGAAGAACGTGATTCGAATCATCAATCACGAGCTGAACAACTCCTTGGCCCCCATCTCCTCGATGGTGCACTCGGCGCGACTCATCGCGCAAAATCCCGAGCACCTGCCGAAGCTGGGCCGCGTGTTCGACACGATAGAGGAGCGTACGCAGCACTTGGCGGCGTTCTTGGAAGGCTACGCGCGGTTCGCGCGCTTGCCGAAGCCGCGCCCGGATCGGGTGGCGTGGCCCGCGTTCCTGGACAACTTGCAGGCGCTCTTTCCGCAAGCGCGCTTCGGTCCCGCGCCGAGCCAAGACGGGTGGTTCGACGCCGGACAAATGCAGCAGACATTGATCAACCTGCTGAAGAACGCGCATGAAGCGAGCCCCGAGGCGCCGGACGTTCATCTCACCGTGGAGATGGCTCCCGACGGCGCCGCGAGCATTACCGTGGCCGATCGCGGCAGCGGGATGAGCGACGACGTGCTGCGCCACGCGCTCGTGCCCTTCTTTTCGACCAAGGCCAAGGGCACCGGCCTGGGCCTGGCGCTGTGCCGGGAGATCTTGGAGGCGCACCGCGGCAAGCTGCGGCTAATGCGCCGCAGCGGAGGCGGCATGGAAATTACCTGCTGGGTCCCGGGCAAATCCACCGTCGTGGCCCCCCGAACCGGGCGCCTCACCCTCACTCGAGCGTGACAGCTGTCCGGACGCATGTCCGCTATTCGAACGCGTACCCGGCGGCGAGGCTGATGACGAGCCCGCCCTTGAAGATCACGTCCACCGCTCGCTTTTCGTCGCGGGTGAGCTTGCCGTCGACCAGAACGAGGTTGTTGTCGTTGAGCAAGTGCGCGTAGCCCAGCGCTCCGACCATGTTGAAGCCGCGTTTGTGCAGGAAATCGAAGCCGACCGTGTACTGAACGAGGTACGAAGCCTTCACGTCGAGCGTGAACGGCACCGCGTCCGCATCCGCGTGCGGGTCGTCCTTCGGGTCGGAGGTGAACTCACCTAGGCCGCTCGTAGCGTTGAAACCGATGCCCACGAAGGGCGTCATGTTGCTCTTGAGGATGTTGTAGCGCCCGCGCACGCCCGTCTTCCAACCCAAGAGCGAGAAGCCGCCGGCCAAGTCGAAGGCGACGTGCGGATGCGCGTTGTAGGTTAAAATGGCGCCAAAGCCGGCCAACCCGTTCCATCCGAGCTCGCCCGTGAGCGCCAAGCGGCGCTGGGCACGGATCGGAACGAGCGGACGGGTGTCCGCCTCGTTCGGCGGAGTGGGGCCGCCGCGCGGTACCGGTGGGGCAGAAGGCGGACGCGGCGGCGGCAACGGTGTGTCCAGGTCCGGAGCCTCCAACGTTTCCGAGGGAGCGGGCGCAGGCTGCGCTTCGGCGGCCGGCAGGGGCTGCGGCGGGGGCAAGGGCTGCGGCGACGGGGCGACGGCGGGGGGAGGCAGCGGGGCCGGCGGAGGCAATGACTGGGGCTGCGCGTCGGCCCGCGATGCGACGAGGCAAACCAGTGCCGAGCACAGGCAGGCCGCGAGTCGCCGTTCGAGATGCATGTTTCCGTTCCAAAGCATGAGTCGGGCCAATCTAGAACTGCAGCGAGAAGGAAGCGCCGAGATCGCCGCTGGGCGCTACGGGGGCGAGCCCCCAGCGGGGCGCCAGGCGCGCGTTGTCTCCGTTCGGGTCACGGCTGCGAGCCGGCGCGGCCGGCGTGATGGGCCGATCCAGCTCGCGGAGGAACAGCCCCGCGACGAACGCGGAGGTGGCGCCGGCGAAGTGAATCGCGGCGGCGGTTCGGAAGCGATTCCGCTCGGCGATCGCGGCGCGGTAGGACGTCACGTCGCCGGGCAAGTACCACTCGCGACGCTCCCGCAAGAACTCTTCCGCCTTGTTCTCGCTGCGAATCGCGAACGCGCTGAGCACGATACCGACGCCGAGCGCGGCCCCGCTGCCGATGAACAAGCCCTCCGACAGCTTGCGCTGGTTCGTCGTCTCGAGCGTGACGTACTCGGTCGTGGTTTGCCCGCGGCGGAGCCGAACGTCGCGACGTACTAGCCGCTTGCCGGGTTTCCCGACGGAGAGTTGATGGCGGCCGCTCGAAAGGGGGACGGTGACGACCGGGCCGCCTTCCGCGATGTACACGCCGTCCACGTAAATTTCCGAGCCCGCGGGCGCGTAAACGAAGAGCGACGTCGGGCTCTCCACGAGACGCACCTCGCTCAAGATCAGCTCACCGGCGACGGCGGTGACCTCGCGCTCGAAGTCCGAGTAGCCGGGGGCGCGGACACGAGCGAAGTGCTTGCCGGGGGTCACCTCGCGGATGAGCGGAGAGCTGCTCGGAGCGCCGCCGTCGAGAGAGATGCTCGCGCCCGGCGTTTCGGTCACGATCATCAAACGCGTCGGCCGAGCTTGCGGCTTGGGCGCCGCTTCCCCCGGCGACGCGCCGAGCTGCGGCCGGAGCTCGGCGAGCGCGAGGCGGGCGTCGTTGTTGCGCGCGCCGTTCGGCTCTTGCTGCAGATAAGCCTGGAAGAGCTCCACGGCGCGCTCGAGGTGCGGGCGCTCGCGCTGGACGGCGTACTGCTTGCGTTCGGCTTGCGCGAGGCTGAACGCGATGGCGGGCCGAGGTGTGAGCGCGTATGCCGCCTCCAGCGCTTGAATTGCGGCCAGGTAGTCCCCCGCCGCGTAAGCGTTGGCCCCCGCTTTGAAGGACGCCTTCGCGCGTTCCAAATCCCCCGGTTCCACCGCCGCGGCGGCCGGCGCCTGACCGAGCCACAGCGCGCCGAGGACGACGCCGATCCACGCGCGCTGCGTCTTCATTCTACGTCGTCTGCTTTCAGCCCCGCCGCCAACATCCAAAGCCCACGCGCGTCCGCGACGACCGCCTCCAGGAAGTGGTCACCGTTCGTGTCGGCCACGACCACGCTGCGCGCGTCGCGAAACTCGCCCTGGCTCCTGCGAATGACCCACTCGCGCACGTCCCGCCGAGGTTCGGCCGTAAGCAGTGTAGTCGGCGTCACGAACGCGAGACGGACGCCGTAGTCCGGGACCGAATCGTCTTCTCGTGCCGAAGACCGCGGCGGCCGCGGAAACAGCGCGAAGCTGCTGATGTCCTGCGAGTCCGGCGCGGCGATGAAGCTACGCTCGTTCAAAGAGAACGCGCCCTCGCCGTCGTTCCAAAGGAGCTGCACCTGCCGAGCGCCGCGCTCGGGATCGCCGATGAGGAGGAGCAGCTCGGGTCGCGAATCTTTGTCCAAATCCGCGGCGCGGATCTCGGGGGATGGGCACGACTCCGGGAACGAGAGCCGCTGCCGCCGTACGAGCGCCGGCCTCTCGTCGAGGTTGCGGCTACGGTCGGACTTTTTACGGTCGAGCGATTCGGGGTCGACGTTCGAGATAAGGAGCGTGCAGCCGCCGCGGCCGTCATTGCTACCCTCAGGCATGACCCAAACGGCTTCGTCGAGGCCGTCGCCGTTCAGGTCGCTGGCCACGCCCGCAGCGCTCAACCGGATGCTGGTCGTCCCCTCGAAGGTGAAAACGAACGCGTCCGTGTTGGGAGCGTCCTCCGCGAGGAGCCGCGGACGCTCGTTACCGCTAGATATGTCTTGCAGGAGCCATTGCGACCACCTGTCGGAAAGCACGTTGTCCATCCCGAGCGAAATTGCGTCCCCCTGCCCGGGCCGAACGAAGCTGCCCGTGATGAGCGCCGGCGATAGGTGGCCCTCCAACATGTCGCCCGGTGTCGCGAACTCGACGAGAAAGAACGGCGCGAAGGGTAACCCGCTCGCGTCCCCGGCGAAGAGCGTGAACTTGCCGCGTCGCACGCCGTCCAACTCGTCCGTCGAGGTGGTGAAGATGGAGTCCAGCCCCGCGTCCCGCTCACGGCCGAGCTGCTGGACCCCTGTCACCTCCGCCACCTGCACGCCCGGCAGCGGCGCGTTGTCGCGCGTGCCATAGGCCACCGAGAGGGCATCGGCCCCGAAATCCGCCTGGTCTTCGATGTAAGCGACGTCCCCGATACCGTTGCCGTCGAAGTCACCGGTGGCGATGAAGCGAACGTCGCCGCGAGTGGGGATAGGCTGAACGACGGGGATGGCACCGCCGCTGCCGCTGACGAACCAGAGCCCGGGCTCTCCCTCCGTGGCGGCGATGACGTCGGTCAGCTGATTGCCGTTCAGGTCCCCGACGGAAGCGGTCGTCCACGGAAGCGAGGTGTTGGTGTAGCTCTGAGCGTAGACGGTCGTCCCGTCGATGAGTGACGGGTGAGAGCCTAGAATCGCGTTTGGGAGCACGTAGTCCGCCACTCCGTCCCCTGTGATGTCACCAGCGGCGACCGGCGTCGGCAACGTCAGGATCGTCCCGCCTAGTTCATCCTGGATGGGGATGTCGAGGCGCGAGGCGCGCTCCTCGAGCACGTGGCCGTCGCCGAGCGCGACAAACGTTTCTCCTGCGGAGCCGAGGAGGAGATCCAGATGGCCGTCTCCGTTCACGTCCGCCGCGACGGGGCGGCTGTCGATACCTCTGCCTCCGGGGAGAGAGACGTTTTGCTCGCGGAACTCTCCGCGCCACACCACGTCCGCAAACAAGGGATTGGTTCCGAGCTCGCACACATCCAGGATCTGCGCGGAGGGCTTGCCCCGATAGGCGAGCACGACCTCGGCACACGGCGAGTCGGCCGTGGTCACCAGGTCCGCGGTGAGTGGCTCCGACACGAGCTCCGAGACCGGGCCGGGGAGCGACCGATTGAAGGTGAGGCTGCTGTCCTCCGCGGGGATGTACACGCCCGTCTCGTCCTCCCCCGTCTTGCCCGCGGCCGTGGAGATGGCGACGAGCGCGAGCGACTGATTGACGGTGCCTTCGCTCACGTTGACGGTGCGGAGGTCACCGTTGTCCACGATGTACGAGCTGAACGTGGACGGCACGAACGCGCGGTCCTTTCGCCCCGGCACCATCCCGATCTGAAAATTCGTGAACGCCAAGTCTTCGGTGCCCTGGCCCTCGAGCTTGCGAACGACGGGTCGCCCGGTGGGCCGTGGAAAGGCGCGAGTCTCCGCGAGGCGGCTGTCGCGATCGAAGTAATGCAAGCGAAAGCGCGCTTGCTGGAGCTGGTCGCTCGGCTCCGCGCTGACGACTTCCTGGCTACCGTCGCCGTCGAAATCCAGCGCGGTGACGTAAGACGAAAGGTCCGAGGATAGGATCTTCGGCTCCTCGAAGTCGTACGTCGCCGGGCGACAGATGCCATCCAGCGAGCAGCCCATTTCCTTGGGGCACTTTGCGCGCGTGCCGTCCTGCTGTTCGGTGCAGTCGTATCGGCATGCACCACGACCGGAAGGGCGGCAAACCGCGCCCTCGTTGCCGTTGACGAACGTGTCGCAGTCTTCCCCCTCTTCCAGCACCGCGTTACCGCACTGGTCGTCTTGAACGACGGGAAAGTTGGTGCAGCCCGCGAGCAAACCGAGCAGCACCGCCACGCCGAGCCCACGCGTCAAAATGGGTTCTCCAGGTCCGTCGGGATGTGTGCGGGAGCGCTCGGCGGAGTCGCGGCCTTCGGACGCTTGGGTTCGGGACGCGCCGACGCGGAGGCGCTCGCGCTCGGCGTCGGCGGCGGCTCCGCCGCGACGGACGCAGACGCAACGGGCACGGCGACGCTCGGCTCCGCGGGAGCGGGCACCATGGCCTGAGCAGCCGCCACCGAAGGAGCCTCGACCGGCACGACGACCGGCGTGGCCGGCGGGCGCAAGACGACCACACCGAGCGCGATGCCCAGCACCACGAGCCCGAGCCCGAACGGCCACAGCGGACGACCGCTGCTTCCCGCCGAAACGGCCTGGGGCGCGTCCGGCTCAGTCGGGGCGCCGTCGTCCAGCAACGTGTCCGGCTCGCCGCGCAGCTGCTCGCCCGAGATGCTGGGGGCCGGACGCGGTAGGTGCAGAGGCGCGTCCGACAGGGAGATTCCGGCTTGAAGGGCAGCGCTGCGGAGCGCGGCGATGGCTTCTCCCGCGCCGCTTGGTCGCTGCTCGGGGTCTTTGTCGAGCATTCGCAGGAGGGGCGTATCCAACAGCGGGGACAACTGCGGGCATACCTCCGAAGGGCGCGGGGCGGTCTGAATGATGTGCGCCATCAAAACCGCGACCGTCGTGTCGCCCGTGAAGGGCAGCTGCCCGGTGAGGAGCTCGAAGCAAAGCACGCCCAGCGCGTAGACGTCCGAGCGCTGATCCACGCGCTCACCGCGGGCTTGCTCGGGCGACATGTACAGCGGCGTGCCAATGGGCGTTCCGCTCACCGTGTGCACGGTCGAGTCGCCCAGCAGCTTGGCCATACCGAAGTCCAGCAGCTTGGGTACGGTGTCCCCGCTGAAGTCCCATGCCAGGAAGATGTTCTGCGGCTTGAGGTCGCGGTGCACGATACCCGCGCCGTGCGCGAGGTCCAGCGCGTCCGCGATCGGCGAAAGGAGCTGGAGCGCGGTCGACACCTCCACGCGCCCGTGTTGCTTGAGGAAGCGATCCAGGGGTTCGCCATCCAGCAGGTCCATCACGTAGAAGTGACGACCGTCGCTCAGCTTGCCGAACGAGAACACGTCCACGATGTGCCGGTTCCGGATTTGGTTGACGGCTTGCGCTTCCGAGATGAACCGCTGCACGGCGTCGGAGTCTTGGTCGGCGACGCGGTGCAGCACCTTGACCGCCGCGCGCCGCTTGAGCAGCGGGTGCTCGGCCTCGTAGACGGCGCCGAAGCCGCCCTCCCCGAGCTTACGGATCAGCCGGTATTCACCAGCCATGCGACCGCTACTCTCGCTCGAGCGTCGAGGCGGTGAAGAGGGGGACCCGGTCATCGTCAGCGCGCGCGACGATACCACGCCGCTTCGCGCCGACGACAAGCCACCCGCTGGCCCGGAAACCGAAAGGGTCCGGCCCAGGCCCAAGGCCTCCCTGAGCTCAGCGAGTGAATCGGATATTGACGCGAATCGCGGTCGCGGTCGGATTGCCATCTCGGTCGAGCCCCGGACTGAAGCGCTTGCCGGCCATGCAGGTGCGGGCGGCAGCTCCGAACCCTTGTTTGGGTGGAGACTCGGACAGGAGCTGCACGCTGGACACGGCGCCCGACCGCCCGATGGTGACCATCACCGCGGCCGTCGCGACGTCGTCCTCTGCCCCACTGGGGAAGAAGCCTCGGCAGGGGTCGCTCTCTCCGAGTCCAGGTTTCTTGCTGAGGTTCGAGGCGGGAGTGAGCGACTCGCCGGCGGCCTGGGCGACGCCACGCGTACCGGTCGACGCTGGAGCCGGCCCTAGCGCCGCGTTCTTAGAGCCGACCTGCGCTTTGCCGCCGATTGCAACCACGCCGGAGCCGAACCCGACCAGGCTCGGGTCATTGGTGAAATCGACGGGCTCGTCGGCGGGCTTGTCCGGCGTCGGATCCGCCTTGGCCGTGAGCAGCGCTCCGACGCGCGCCGGCTCGGGCGGTGCCGCCGCGGCCGCTTTGGCGACCGGCGTGGGCGCGACGACCGGATCCGGCGTGGGCGGGGGAGTGACGACCGGCTCTGGCGGCGGTGGGGGCGGAGGTTGCGGCTGCGCCAGCTCGACTTCGAGGGGAGGAGGCGCGGGCGGAGCGGGGCGACCTTCCGAAAGCGCGAGGCCGGCCGCCAAGAGGTGTGCGCCGATCGCCACGCTCCACCCGAGAGCTGCGAAAACACGGCGCGGCGCGGCGCTATCGAAGATTTCGGCGACGAGCGGGCTGACTTGCGCGTGAGCTACGGGAAGCGACATGGTGCCCTCACGGAGCCGACGCGACCTTATCCGCGGCGAAAGCAACCTTGGTGATGCCGGCGTCGCGAACGGTGTCCAGCACGTGCATCACTTTGCCGTGCGTCGCCGACGAGGACGCGGAGATGACCGTGCGAAGCTCAGGGTTGTCTTTCAAGGCGCTGGCAGCGCGGCTCTTGAGCTCGGCGTCGCTTGCGACCTTGCTCCCGTTGGCCAGCACCGCCCCCTCAGCGTCGATGGCGACGTTGAGAACGGTCTGGGTCGCGCCCGCCGTCTTCGCCTTGGGCAAGTCGAGCGGGATGCCCTGGCCGGCGATGAGCTTGGCCGTGACCATGAAGATGATGAGCAAGACGAGGGTGACGTCCACCAGTGGCGTGACGTTGATGCCCGTGATTTCGTCGTCGGTGTTCTGAACGCTTGCCATGGTTTGCGATCCTCAGTGCGCGCTGGCGCGCAGCTGCTCGAAGGGGACGACGTTTTCACCGTCCGCGGCCTTGTCGGAGGCGGAAGCGCGATCCGACGTACGGGGCAGCGCTTTGACGTAAGAGAGCACGATGTGACGCAGCGCCTCCGCGTTGCCGAGAATGCCCTTGATCCGGCGCTGGAAGGCGTTGAACGCAGCGACGGCCGGGATCGCGACCACGAGACCGATCGCGGTCGCGACCAGCGCCTCCGCGATGGCGCCCATCACGTCGTTCATCGCGCCGCCGCTGCCGTTCGCGCCGCCCGCCACCTGCAGGTGGTCGAATGCTTGGACGATGCCAATCACCGTACCCAGCAAGCCGACGAAGGGCGCGTTGTTGCCCAGCGTGCCCAAGAAGCCGAGCCGACGCTCGAGCCGCATGCGCTGCACCGCGCTCGCTCCGGACATCGCCTCCTCGACCGCGGCGGCGCCGTGCTCCAGCCGTGACAGCCCGGCGGCGACGATGGCCGACTCGGCGGAGTGAGAAGTCGCGACCAGCTCCTTGGCGGAGCTCACGTCACCGCGGTCGAGCGCGAGCGCCAGGTCTTGCGCCAGCTTTTGCAGATTCTCGCGCACACGAAAGAAGAACAGGGAGCGCTCGATCATGATCGCGACACTCACCACGCTGAGCGCGAGCATCAGGTACATGATGGGAGAGGCGCCGATCTGGAGCAGGATGATCTTGGAACGTTCGACGATGTTCATGAGGACGTAGGGTCTCCTTGGGGGCCCGCCTCAGCACGCCCCGTGCCAGGGTTGTCATGGTGCTTTTCTCGCTGAAATCATGGGCTGTCCGGGCTTTTGGGGCGCGCCCGAGGACACGTGTCCGGCCTTCGGCAGGGCAACCGTCCGCCCCGCGCGGGCACACGCCGCGACCGCTCTCTAACTGTTCAGACGTGGTGTTTCCTCGAAAAGTCATTGGCGCGGCCCTTGCTCTTGGCCGTGCTCCATGCATCGACTCCGCTTCATCGCCGTCGCGGCGCTCACGCTCTGTGCGACGCGCGCGGCTCAAGCTCAAGACGCTCCGCCCGCCGCGACCGAGCACACGCTCACGGCTCCCAAGCTCACCGCGGCGACCCAGCCCGAATACCCCGCCACAAAGCTCGAGAGCGGTGAGAATGCCGAGGTCGGCTTGGTCCTCACCCTCGACGCGACTGGCGCCGTGACGAACGTCGCCGTGTCGAGCTCCGGCGGCGAAGACTTCGATCAGTCGGCGATCGCCGCCGCCAAGCAGCTGCGCTTCGAGCCGGCGATGCGCGACGGAGTCGCGGTGCCGGCTAAGATCCCATTTCGGATCCGCTTCGAAGCCCCGCCGCCCGCCACGCCCGTCGTCGCGGTCGCGCCCGCTGCGCCCGCGGCGGCTCCCCCACCCGCGCCCGCCGCCGAAGCCGCGCCCGCCGACACCCTCGACATCGACGTGGAGGGCGAGAGGCCGCCCCGCGAGCCGACTCAGCGCATGCTTTCCGCCGAGGAAATCACGAAAATTCCCGGTACGAACGGGGACGCGCTGCGCTCTTTGCAAAACATGCCCGGGGTCGCGCGGGTGGGCGCGTTCGACGGCTTACTCATCGTGCGCGGCTCGTCACCACGCGACACCCAAGTCTTCGTCGACGGCACGAACGTGCCCATCGTCTATCACTTCGGTGGGTTATCTTCGGTCGTGCCGAGCGAGATGCTCGAGCGCATCGACTTTTACCCGGGCAACTTCGGCCCTCAATTCGGCCGCGCCACCGGCGGCATCGTGGACGTGGGCGTGCGCTCACCGAAGAAGGACAAGCTTCACGGTTTGCTCCAGGTCGACACGGTGGACGCCCGCGTGCTCGTGGAGGGTCCCATCAACGACCGCACCCGATTCATGCTCGGCGGGCGACGCTCTTGGGTCGACACGTGGCTCGGCCCGGTGCTGCGTGAAGCCGGCGTCGGCGTGACCACCGCGCCCGTGTACTACGACTACCAGGCCATGCTGGAGCACGACGTCACGCGCGACACGACCGCGCGCTTGTTCTTCTTCGGCTCCGACGACCGCCTCGCGCTCACCCTCAATTCGCCGGACTCCCGCGATCCCGCCGCAGGCGGCGACGCCGGGCTCCACACCGGTTTTTGGCGTGCGCAGGGCCGTATCGACACGCGCCCCACGAGCGCGCTGCGTTGGACCACCACCGTCTCGATCGGCCAAGACAAGCAGCACATCGGCGTCGGCAACATGAACTTGGATATAGACATCACCACCCTCGAGGGCCGCTCGGACGTGCGCGCCAAGCTCGGCAACTACGCGAGCGCGATCGCCGGCTTCGACGTGCAGTACAGCTGGTTCGACGTCGGCTACCGACTCCCGGTCGTGAACTTCGAAGACGACCAGAATCAGGCGCCCGTCTTCGGCAAGCCGATGGTGGACATCCAGGGGAACGGCCGCGTGGCGCGCCCAGCCGCTTACGCGATGCTGGAGCTCAAGCCGCTGCCCAGGCTCAAGCTGCTTCCCGGCATCCGCAGCGACTACGACCAGGGGACCAGACGTTGGACGGCGGATCCGCGCCTCGGCGTGCGTTACGACGTCCACGCGCCCTACCCGCGTACGACGCTGAAAGGCGGCGTGGGCTTGTTTCATCAACCGCCCGAGCCCTACGAGAGCATCAAGCCGTTCGGCAACTCGGGGCTCCGGGCCGAGAGCGCCAACCACTACAGCCTCGGCTTCGAGCAAGAGCTAGCGCGACCGATCGAGCTCTCTTTCGAGGGTTTTTACAAGGATTTGCGAGGCATCGTGGTCAGCCAGTTCGACGGCCAGAGCGCCAACGGCCGCAGCTACGTCAACCTCGGCTCGGGTCGCACCTACGGTACGGAGCTCTTGCTGCGCTTCAAGCCAGGCGGCAAATTCTTCGGGTGGGTAGCCTACACTCTCGCCCGCAGCGAGCGCCGCGACACCGACCAAGCCGATTATTACCGGTACGACTACGATCAAACTCACAATCTGGTCGCGGTCGGCAGCTACAAGCTCGGCCGCGGCTGGCAGCTGGGGGCACGCTTCCGTTACGTGACCGGTAGTCCCTACACGCCCGAGCTGGGCGGCACGATGGACTACGACGCCGGCAGCTACGCCCCCATCACCTCACGCATCCGAAACTCCGCGCGCCTACCGGCGTTCCACCAGCTGGACGTGCGGGTGGACAAAACTTGGAAATTTCAGGCCTGGTCGCTCAGCTGGTACCTGGACCTGCAAAACGCTTACGTACACCAGAACACCGAATCGATTTCTTACAACTACGACTTCTCGCAAACGACCGCCACGTACGGCATTCCCATCTTGCCGATCATGGGCCTCCGAGGTGAGCTATGAAAACATCCGCCACTGCCTTCGCGTGCCTTTTGCCCCTAGTTTTCGGCTGCACGGACGCTCTCGAGCCAGGGACCAAAGTCGACTCCTTCCGCGTGCTCGCGCAAGCCGTGGACGTGCCGTACGCGCACCCGGGCGAGACAGTGAAGGTCACCGCACTGAGCGTGGACCCACGAGCGCGCCCCATCACTTGGGCGTGGGCTAGCTGCTTGAACCCGAACGACACGAGCCTCACCTCGTGCTTCGAGCGCATCAGCGAGACGGGCGATCCGGAAGGCGCGGTGTTCGCGCTGGGCGAGGGATTGGACTCGGTGGAGCTGGTCGTCCCCAGCGACGCGCTCGCAGAGGTACCGGTCGCTGCGCGCGCCTTCGCGGGCATCGGCGTGATTTCGGCGGCGTGCCCCGGCGACTTGAGCCTGGAGCAAGGGTCGTCGGGCTTGCCGTTTCGGTGCGAAGAGCCGGGCACCGGCCGCGAGCTTGCAGCCGATGAATTCATCGTCGGCATCAAGCGCGTGACGGTGCGCGAAACCGAGCGCAACGCGAACCCGTCTTTCGAAAGGGTCACGTTCGACGGTACGGACTGGCCCGCGGAGGAGATCCGAGAGGTGGGCTGGTGCGACCAAGACGACTTCGTCTACGACACCTGCCCCGACACGGAGAAGCACGCGCTCACCGCGACCCTCGCCCCGGAGAGCTTCGAAGCGGGCACGGACGAGCTTGGCCGCAGCTTCGAGGAGCAGCTCGTCATTCAGTACTACGCGACGGAAGGTATCTTCGAAGATGAGGTCAAGACGGGGAACGAGCCGCAGAACGGCTGGGTCGCGCGAAAGAGCGCGAGCGGGCAAACCTTGCGGCTCTGGTTCGTCGCCAGAGACAGCCGCGGCGGAGTGACGTGGGCGGAGCGACAAGTGCGCGTCCGCTAGCTTAGGGGACAGCCGAGAACGAGCCTCCAATCCGTTTCGGAGGCTCGTTCTCACTGCGACAGTTATGGCTCGGAGATCTCCTTCTCCAGCTCGTCGAGCTTGGCGGTCAGGTTTTCAGCCGTGACTTCCTTCTCGGCATCAGCCTCGTACTGCTCCTCCACGGGCAGGCTCGCGACGTCGACCGCCGGTTCCGTAGGCGCGGTCGCGGCCGGAAGCACCGGAGCCGCCGGCGGCGTCACGGGAGCCGTTTCGGTCACGGGGGCGGGAGTCTCCTTCTTGTCGCACGCGGCCAGCCAAAGGACTCCTACTGCGACCAGCGCTGTCGTACGGCGCATCATTTTACATCTCCCTTGTCCGAAGCAACCACCGCTGGTGGCGCTTTCGGGGCTCCCGAAGCAGCTGCGGCGGCCCCCGGAGCTTTCGACTGGAAGCGCGCCATCGCCAGCTGATGGCGAGCGTTCTCCTTGTCGATGAGCTTGCCGATCCGCTCCTTGACCTTGTCCTTGTCTTTGGTGACCTCGGTCTCGGCGACGATCATGGCTTGGTTCAGCTTTGCCGTCCGCCGAGCGTGGCGCTCGAGCTCCTCGCGAGCCGCGGGCCCGCCCAGGGCGGCGCCAAAACGCGCCTGGAGCTCCTCGCGGTGCTTCTGGGCACGCTCCGAACGATGCTCGCGCAAGTCGCTCAAGCGCTCTTTGACTTCGCCCTTTTTCAACTTGCCCGACTTCAGCTCCATCCAAACGTCGCGCATCCCATGCCCGGCGGCGCGGCGGCCTTCTGGCCCCTTGTCTTTGTCTTCACCCTTTCCCTTGTCGCCGACTTTTCCTCTATCGGCGTCTTTGCCCGCGGGCTCAGGGTTGGATTCGGGTTTACCGTGATCGTGCTTTTGGCCCGGCGCGCCGTGCTCATTCTTGTCGTGCCGCGCTTCGCCCGCCGCGGCCTTGGCCGTGGACTTAGCGCTCGCAGGTCCGTCGCCTGCATAAACGGATCCGATTCCGACCGCGGTTACGAGCCAAAACGCTCGCATTGCGAGCTGCTGCTTTCTCATCGAGCCTCCGATAGAGGGTTTTCGACTCGGTCCCTCCGAGTCACCGGCAGGTTAGTGGGGCCGGTAGGCGGATCTCAATGAGGGCTCCCTCCGATTCGGACGTGGTGACGAGATCCTGAATGCTCTTCGACACCTACTCGGCTACATCCGCCGCGCGGCCGGCGGCGTTTTCATCGTTTCGGGGGGCCCGCAGGCGTCTAAACATCAACGATTACGGAATCTTGCACGCTCGGCACGGGTGCTCTTGCCGATTACCTGCTAAGAGCGGCCCGCCCATGTCCCAGATCCAGGTTCAAGACGTCACCAAAGCGTACGGCCAGAAGAAGCTCTTCCAAGAAGTGACCGTCACGTTCTCGGGTGGTCGCCGCTACGGCGTTACGGGTCCGAACGGCGCTGGTAAGTCCACCTTTCTCAAGATCGTCTCGGGCGACATCGAGCCCGACACCGGCAACGTGCAGCGCCCGAAGCGCACCAGCGTGCTGAAGCAGGATCAGTTCGCGTTCGAGTCCTGGCGCGTGCTGGACGTTGTGATCATGGGCAACGGCAAGCTCTGGGAGGCGCTGCAGGAGAAAGAGCTTTTGCTCGCCAAACAGAACCTGACGGACGACGACGGCGTGCGGCTGGGCGAGCTCGAAGGCGAGATCGCCGAAGAGAACGGCTACACCGCCGAGTCCGACGCGGGCGAGCTCTTGTCCGGCTTGGGCATTCCAGAGAGCGACCACGAGAAGGTGATGGGGGAGATCCCCGGCGGTCGCAAGCTGCGTGTCCTCTTGGCCCAAGCTCTGTTCGGCGAGCCCGACGCGCTGCTCTTGGACGAGCCCACCAACAACCTGGATATCGACAGCATCCGTTGGCTGGAGCGCTTCATGCAGGGCTACAAGGGCGTGCTGATCACGATCTCCCACGATCGCCGCTTCTTGAACGAGGTCTGCACGCACATCGCGGACATCGATTACAACAGCATCATTCTGTACCCGGGTGGCTACGACGACATGGTCCAAGCCAAGGGCCAGGTTCGCGGCAAGGTGGAGCAGGAGAACGCGGAGCGCGCGAAGAAGATCTCCCAGCTTCAGGAGTTCGTCGCCAAGTTCGCGGCCGGCACGCGCTCATCGCAGGTGCAGAGCCGCAAGAAGCAGATCGAGCGGCTCACCCTCACGGACCTCAAGCGCTCCAACATCGAGCGTCCGTTCATCCAGTTCAAGGTCAAGAAGCCATCCAGCAAGCAGACCCTGAGCCTGGAGGGCGTGACCAAAGTCTGGCCGGAGGTCACGGTGTGCGAGGGCCTCCGCACCGTGGTCACGAAAGGCGAGAAGATCGCCGTCATCGGCAAGAGCGGCGTCGGCAAGACCACGCTCTGTAAGATGCTCATGCAGCAGCTCGAGCCGGATGCCGGCAAGATCGAGTGGGGCACTGGCGTCACGATCGGCTACCTCGCGCAGGACCACCGCGCCGACATTCCGGACGGCACGACCGTCGCCAATTACCTCCACTCGTTCATGCCGAGCGCCAACCTGCAGACGGTGCGTGGCCTGCTCGGACGCATGCTGTTCAAAGGAGAAGAGGGTGACAAGCCGACCGCGGCGCTGTCCGGCGGCGAAGCCGTGCGCCTCATCTTCTCCAAGCTCATGCTGCTCGAGGACAACGTGCTCATCCTGGACGAGCCGACCAACCACTTGGACTTGGAGTCCATCGTCGCCTTGGGCGACGCTCTTCAGAAGTACGAAGGCACGTGCATCGTCGTCACCCACGATCGCGACTTGGTGAACGAGTTTGCGACCCGCATCTTCGCCTTCACGGAGGCGGGCTTGGTGGATTGGCGCGGCACGTACGAAGACTTCCAGGAGCGCTACGACGCGGCTCGTAAGAGCGGCGATCGGGACGTCTCCGCGTTCGCATGAGACGCGCGTAGGTTAGGCGCAAAAGTCCGCGGTGAGCCCGGCGCGGGGCGAGAGCTCGCGAACGAACTGGCGCAATTCTGCTCGATGCGACGGCTGGATTTCGAACAAATCGAAGACGACCGCGTCGAGCTGCCGGCGAAGCTCCACGCTCAACCCTCCCGCGCTCGCTTCCATGGACAGCGCGGCGATATGCTGCCACGCGGAGCCGGCTACGGGCGGCGCCGGCAACGCTCGCAAATGCGCGACCTTCACTTGGGGAAACGCGCCCTGGCGCGCGTCCCGCCGGGACGCAAGATGAAGCGCGCGGTAGAGCGTGCTGTTGAGCAGCCCCAATACGAGCTCGAACGGAAACTCCGGTAGCTCGAAACCCGCGAGGAGCGAGTTACGAAACGGCGTCCCGTCGTGACGCGCGGCGATGGTGATGGCCGCGGTTTGCCTCACCACGATTTTTACCCGCTGGTAGTCGGACGCCGCGCGCAGGCGGCAGCGCTCCGCGGCCAGAACGTCGCGGTCCGGTCGCAAGAAAAGGCGCGGCGCGGAGATCTCGAACTCACTCACGTTGCGACCCTCGAGGAGCGCATAGCTGTAGGCGTCGGGTG
>JAQSWN010000102.1 GCA_029266615.1 Polyangiaceae bacterium | reverse complement strand
GGGTACTCGCAAGCATCGGCTCCAGGGGCGGCGTGGTTGACGTGGGCGTAGCCGTGGAGCGCAAGGCGTCCGCAGTCGGCGCTGCGGACGGCCTCGCTCGCCCGCTGCGTCAGCCGCGTCGGAATGGCGGCGAACGCGACGTGAATGTGCCGCTCGTTCGCTAGTCGCAAGCACGAGTCCAATGCCGGCGACCACTTGGCCAGGTCGTCGTCGCGCCAGAAGAGGCGGGGTAAGTCCTCCCTCTCCCGCCATTGCTGGGTCTCGTCCTGGAAGGCGTCCCGGACCCTGCTCGAAATATTCGATCTCACGGCCAAACCCGCGGTCACACTACGCCGTAGACGCGCGCGCGTCCACGGTCTCGGCTCCGACTTCCAACGACTGCGCGCGACGATTGTTGGTGTATGGATGCACGGCTTCGTGGCAGCCTCGAGCTTCGCTACGAAGGGTCTCAGCAGGGTACCTCGGGAACATGAGTCATAACCCCTCAGGCGTCATCCGCTCGCTCGAAGCTAGCTACTGGCGTGTGCTGGGCAAGAGGATGAGGGCAGACAACATCATGAGCGGCGCTCGAGCAACGTTCGTCGACAAGCTTCGCCATAGCTATTTTCGGAACGGGCGGACGCCAGGGTCCGATTCGCAGGCGATCTCTTCGCCCGCCGTCATCGTCCAGCCCCCCGCGGTCTCGGTCACGATGCCCGTGATCGAAGGAGCCTCACTGGATCGCCAAGCCAAAGTCAAGGCACGCCTTCCCATTCCTTTTTACGGCGTGCAGCCCCAGACGTATCGCAGCCGCGAGGTCATTTACACCTGCGTCGTCGGTGACCGGCATGCGCTCCAGTCGGTCGATGCGGAGCTTCGGTACGAGCACGTCCTGTACGTCGACCGCGACGTCCCCATGGTCGGGTGGAACCAGCGTCCGCTGCTGTTCTGGGACCCGGCGCCGAAGCTCATTACCTTGTTCCACAAGTTCTCGCTATGCAGCCTCGTGCCAGCGGGCACCAAGATGATCTGGCTGGACTCGCGGGTGAACATCTCGGCCGACGTTGCGCAACGGGTATTCGCGGCGCTGGACGACAGCGACCTCTGTCTCTTCAGACATTACGAGCGAGACTGCGTGTACGACGAGGTGCTCGCCGTGCTGGGGGCGGGTCGTTCGTCATCGGCCCATTGTGAAGAGTACGCGCGCTACTTGCGCGAACTCGGCTTCCCGCGAAATGGCGGCCTTTTCGAGACGGGAGTCATGGCGTTTCGCGCGGGGCCGGAGGTCGCGGAGCTATTTCGTCGGGTGTTTGGCCTTTGCTATCGCTACGTGCCCCGGGATCAGCTCGCTCTTCCGGTGGCGCTGGCAGCGTCATCCTTGAAGGTTCACGTTTACGAAGGCGGGGTTACTCATTTGCGCAACACGCCTGGCGTCACCCTCAAATCTTGGAAGGAGCTGGCGACGTGACCGCCGACTACCGCATCGTGATGCCCGTCTTCAACGCGACGTCGGTCGTCGCCCGGTCTCTGAAGTACCTGGTACAAAGCGGCGTCGAACCGCACCGCATCACGGTCGGGGATGATTGCTCCACGGAGCCGGAGATGGCCGACGTGCAGAGGTGGGCGACCTCGGTCGGTATCTCGTGGTGGCGCGCCGATTGCAACTTGGGCTACACGCGTAACATCAATCGTTGCCTGGCCGAAGTCAGCAGCGAGCAAGTGCTCCTGCTCAACTCGGATTGCTTCATCACTCGCCGCTCTCTGGAAAAGCTGAGCCAGGTACTTCAGGAGCTGGAGCTGCTTGGCTGTGTAGGACCGCTGTCGTCCAACGCGGGCCACCAAACCGTGCAGCTCAAGCGCGACATTCGCTGGCAGTGGCTCAACGGCGAAGAGATCTTGCACTTTTCGGAGCTGGTGGAGAGGCAGCTCGCAGAAGAGTTCGGGCTCAGGCCTTGGCTCATGCCGACCGTCAACGGCTTCTGTTGCCTGTGGCGCACCGCCTCGTTGCGGGAGCTCGGGTACTTCGACGAACGGGAGTTCCCGCGCGGCTACGGAGAAGAGGACGACGTTTGCTTGCGCCTCATGGCGACGGGGCGCTTCCCCGCGATTGTCCCGTTCGTCTTTGCGCCGCACCTCAAGACGCAGAGCTTCACCATAAAGGAACGAGACTCGCTGAAGCAGCACACCCACAACAAATTGCGGATGAAGTTCTCCAACGCTTACATCGACCGCTTGCTCAACAACAATTCTCGGCATCCGCTGCTGGCGGAGCTGCGAAGAGTCACGATCGGGGCGTAAACGGTGGATGACAGACTCCTACGCCGGGTCAACACCGGTGAGTTCGAAGCGCTGGACCTCGGCTGCGGCGGTGGTGGCTCGGCCGAATTCGTACGCAAGCAGTTCGGCTACCAGCGGATCGCCGGCATCGAGCTCGACCCTCGAAAGGTCGCGCTGGCGAAGGCGGCCGGCCTGGAAGTGCTGCAAGCGGACGCGACGAGCGTTGCCGTCTCCAAAGGCGCGGTCGCGGCTTGCTTCATGTTCCACTTCCTGGAGCACCTGAGAACGCTCGCGGAGGCCCGCGCGGTCTTGATTCAAGCGTGCCGCGCTGCGCGGGAGTTCGTCCTGATCCGGCAGCCGTATTTCGGGGCGGACGAGCAGCTTCTGGAGCGCGGCGTGAAGCTCGCCTGGTCGACGTGGCGCACGCACGCAAACCGTATGTCGACCCTGGACTTTCATACCCTGTTGAGCGAGCTGCGCGAAAAGGGCGTGCTCAGAAAGTTCTTCATCAACTACGCGATCCCTATCGATTCGTCCGAGGACAACCAGATTATTCCGTTGGAGACCAGCAGCGAGGAGCTCTTCTACGACGCCGCCAAGCACGGGGCGAAGCGCGTGGTCCCACTCAGCAACGTGTACCGCGAGGTATGCGTCATCGTGCAACTGGCTGAGCAGATTCCTCTGGAGAAGATCGAGAGGGCTTCGCGTGTCGCCCGTCGTGTCTATCCGATGGTCTAAGCGCCAATGGGGCGCGCTTCTCGTGATGGTGAACGTCGCCGCTTGCGTTTCTCGAAGCGCGGACGCTCCGACTCGCCACCTCGAGGCCGCTCCAGTCGAGAGGCCGCTTCGCTTCGAGCCGAGCGTTCTCGAAGCGGCTGATTTCGGTGCCGACGGCGCGGACGAGCAGGACGACACGGCCGCGATACAATCGGCGGTCACGGCCGCCCAGGCCATCCCGGGCGCGCGAGTGCAGCTGGCCGCCGGCGTGTTCTACTTGAGCGACGTCAATCCGCACGACCAGGTGTGTCTCGGAATCGTCGGCGCGCGTGGGCTAACGCTACAAGGCGCCGGGGCTGGAAGCACGAGGCTGGTCCTGCGGTCGAAGCCTGACGCGCACGTGCTTTCCATCGCGGGATCGGAGAGCGTGCGGGTGAGCGATTTGAGCATCGACGGCACGCGCATGGGTCGCCGTGGCACCCATGGCATTCGCGTCGCCGACAGTACGGGTATCACGCTTCGTTCCCTCGAAATCCACTCGGTGGCTCACTACGGTATCGGTTTGCAGCGAGGAGTCGTGCGAGGGATTAGCATAGAAGGGGTGCAGATCGACGATACCGGCGGTGATGGCGTCGACTTCAAGAATACGGCTGCGCAAAACGACGAGATTGTGATCGAGGACGTGCGCGTTTCTCGTCCCGGGCAGACCTCGCCGCGCCAAGCAGGCCTGGACATCCGAGGCCGCGCGCGTCTGTCGAACGTCGAAGTCTCGCACGTGCCCGCAGGTGCGACCGGCATTCGGTTTCGCGAGGACGGGCCCGACACCGGCCCCGGGGGCCACGGCTCTTACCTTTCCGGGTTCGCCGTGACCGGCGCGCCCGGCAGTATCGGCGTCGCGATTGCGGCCAATGACGTCCGCGTGAGCGATGGAAGCGTCGTCGGAACCGACACCGGCGTCGACATCCTCGGCGATCGCGCGCGCGTCTCTTCGGTGCTCGTTCGAGGCGCGCGGTACGCCTTTCGCATCGAGGTGGCCGCACAGCAAACCTTCTTACAGGGCTGTCGGGGAGAGTCGAGTCGCGCGGGAGTTTGGGTCGAGGGCAAGTCGACTCAGATCTCGCGTAGTATCTTTCAGCGCAACGAACGCTGTGGGGTGTGTTTGCGCCCTGGCTCCCTGGGGACGCACTTGGCCGACAATGAGTTGGCCGGCAACGGTAAAACCGTCGAGGACGACGCAGGGAACGCCGGTGAGTAGCCTTGGCACGAGCCCCGAGCTCGAAGCATGGGAACGCCGACGTGACAGTCGGGTAGGGCGCGTCCTAGCGCGCACGTCGTCGAGAAGCCTCTTGCAAGAGGCAGTCACAGCGCTGCGCGGCCTGGTTGCGTGGAGAGGGGCGGGAGTCGCAACGAATCCGGATTGCGCTTCGTTGCGACGCGCGTTGCAAACCGGCGCGTTCGAGACCGCTGACCGTATTCTTCGTGAGCGCGCGGAGGACCTGGAGGCCCGTGCCGCCGTCCTCATCGAAGCGATGTTGGTCGTCGGTCGACGTGACGAGGCTCTGAAAGTTGCGTCCCAGCACCGCCTCCGGCTGGAAAGGACGGACCGCGGCGTTGCGATGCTGGAGCTACTCCATCTCGGGTCGGCCGGTGCGCGCTTGCCAAGTGGCCGGGTCAACTGTCTTGGTTTGGACCGTGCTATCCAGCGGGGCGAGCTCGACGTGTGCGACATGACGAAGCAGCTGAGGTGGCTCGGTTGGCGCGCTTCCAGCATCGTCGATCTGGACCTTCTCCTCTTCAACGCCGCACGCCGCTCAGACCCCTCCGCCGCTCTCCGCTTCTTACGGCGCTATTTCGCCGCCTACCGTCTCCCCAGCGAGCGGCTGCGGTGGCATGAACCGGCTGAAGAGGGTGCGCTGCCGAGCTTGGATTTTGGCTGGCATGCGAAGCACCGCGGCAGCCCTTTGGTCTCGGTGCTGGTCGCCGCGAGAAACGCGGCCCCTACCGTGATCAGCGCGATCGGGTCGCTGCTCGCGCAATCGTACGAGCCGTTGGAGGTGCTGGTGGCGGACGACGCGAGTCAAGACGGCACGCTGGAGGCGATTAGAAAGGAGTACCGAGCCGACCCACGCGTGCGCGTCTTCGCTTCGCGCGTGAATCAAGGGCCCTACAACATCAAGAATGCTCTTTCCGAGCACGCGCGCGGGGAGCTCCTCGCGTTTCATGACGCCGACGACCTGGCGTTGCCTTTTCGCATCGCACACCAGGTAGCGGAGCTGCGCCGCGAGGCCAGGATTGGCTGCGTCGCTCACGGTTTGCGTCTGCGCCCCAATGGGACCTTCGTGTTTTTCAAAGATCAAAGAGCGACGCGTATCAGTCCCGTTTCGTTGGTGTTGAGGCGCGACACGTTTCACCGCGTCGGTCGGTTCCGGTCCGCGTGGATCGGCGCGGACGGCGAGCTACAGGCAAAGCTCGTTCACCTCTACGGCTCCCGCGCCATCAAGTGCTTGCGTGAGCCGTTGACGGTCAGCTCGTGGGGGGCCCGTTCCATCACCCGGGCGGCCGGTACTGAATCGCTCGAGGACGGATACCGTTCGCCATCGCGCCGCGCGTACAGCCAGCTCGTCGCTCTAAGCTTTGCGCTGGGAGCCGCGCCCTCCGATGTCGCCATCCAGGCGCGGCTACGCGAAACCAACAATTGGGCAGAGCCCCACCCCGTAGAGGAGTTGACCTAAGCGCCAGTAGCGCGTCGACGCTTCACTACCGCATCCAGCTCCAAGAGCACCGTCAGGAGCTCCTCCATTCGCGACAGTGGCCACATGTTGGGGCCGTCGCTCAGGGCCTTGTCCGGATCTGGGTGCGTCTCCAAAAAGATGCCGGCGATGCCCACGGCGACGGCAGCGCGGGCGAGCGTAGGGACGAGCGCGCGTTGCATGCCAGTGGGGCCGAAGCCGCCGGGCTGCTGGACGGAGTGAGTCGCGTCGAACACGACGGGGCACCCTGTTTGCTTCATGACGTCCAGCGCGCGCATGTCCGAAACGATGGAGTCGTAGCCGAAGCAGGCGCCGCGCTCGCAGAGAAGAACGCGATCGTTGCCGGCGTCCTTGAGCTTGGCGACGACGTCTGCCATGTCCCACGGGGCCATGAACTGGCCGCGCTTGACGTGAACGGGCTTGCCGCCGGCGGCGACGCGCTGAAGATAGCTGGTTTGCCGAACCAAGAAGGCGGGGGTCTGCAGCACGTCCGCCACGCTCGCCACCTCGTTTACGGGCGTGTCCTCGTGCACGTCCGTGATGACGGGGACGCCCACTTCTTTTTTGACGAGCTCCAGGATGCGGAGGCCCTTCTCCAGGCCCGGGCCGCGGTAGGCCTTGCCGCTCTTTCGGTTCGCTTTGTCGAAGCTGGATTTGAAGATGAAGGGGATGCGAAGTCGGCCCGCGATCTCTTTGAGGGTCTGAGCCGTCCGCAGGGTGAGCTCTTGCGACTCGATCACGCACGGCCCTGCGATCAAGAAGATCGGCCTCTCGTTCCCTGCTTCGAAATCCAACAACTTCATCAAAAACTCCGCCCCGACCAGCCTGAACCGAGCCCCACGCATATCATCCTGCGTACGGCTCGCCAAGCCGGGGTCATTCCGGACGGGGCCGATTATGTGTCGAAATGTGTCGCGTCCGGCGGGGGAGCGCTGGCTTCATTCTAGCGGTTGCAGTTGGTAGATCTAACAACTGAGGGTTGCGTCATGCGCGGTCGCGATGCCCGGCACCGTCGCGTATCGCCTCGTTCAGTCCTCAGGCGCGGACCCTAGCTCAGGTGAGTTACGTGCTCCGGGCGTCAGCGGCGATGGCGCGCGTAGTACGAATACCATTCGTCGCCTAGAAATCGTCGGAGAAGGCTGAGCCTATTGCTCGCATTGGAAAGATGTATGGGCTGGCGTCGCTTGCCGCGGAATGCTCCGTGCAAGCAGCGGGTCTGGGTCATTGAACCCACGAAGGAGATCGAGCCATGGGATTTTTCGGACGCTTGCTGGGTATGGAAGACGAGTCGGATCGCACGCGGAGTCGCGGCGGGCCGGGACAGGGCCCGAGCCCGATGGGTCCGGGCGCAGGCGCCGCGCCGCCCACGAGCGACGCACAGGCGATTGAGCGCTACCGGTACATGCTCCGCACGGCGCCGCCGGAGACGGTCGAGCAAGCGCACGCGGAAGCATTCGCGAAGCTCACGCCGGAGCAACGCCGCACGGTTCTCGCCCAACTGACAGACGCAGCGCCGGCTGCGGAGCGCGCCGGCGTGGCCGCTACTTCGCCGGATGATCCGCAGGCGATGGCGCGCGTGGCGACGCGAGCGGAGGTGCGGCAACCCGGCTTGATGGAGCGAACGCTGGGCGGCGGCATGGGCTTCGGCGCAAGCTTGATGTCGAGCTTCGCGATGGGCTTCGTCGGGAGCATGGTCGCGCAGTCGTTCATGTCCACCATCGGTGGGTTCGGCGGTGAGGACGCGTCCGCCGACGCGGGCGGGGAAGGGGACACGGTCGCGGAGAACGACGCAGACGCCGGCGCCGACGACTATGCAGACGGCGGCATGGACGACGGAGGCGACTTCGGCGGAGGCGACTTCGACGTGTAGCAGTTAGGACACGCGCGCCGCGAGTGCCGCGGGCTTTTTTGTCTCGTCGTTACTTGCAGCGTCGTTATCGACGTCTGCAGCAGGCGGCGGGTTCGAAGCCCGCCGCCCGCCCTCGAGCCGGGCGACGACCAGGATGAGCAGGGCGAGCACGGTGCTGATGCCCGCGAGCACGAACGCCCCCACTCCCGCGGCGGCGCCGAGCGCCCCCGAGACCCAAACGCTCGCCGCGGTCGTGATGCCCGAGACTTGACCTCGGTTTTGAATGATGGACCCGGCGCCGAGAAAGCCGATGCCTCCGATCACGCCTTGAAGCACGCGCGTGGGGTCGAATCCTTCGCCGGTCCGCGGCGAGAGATGCGCGCCGACCTCGAAGCCGAGCAGCGTGAAGCTCGCGGAGCCGAGCGCCACCAGCATGTGCGTTCTAAGGCCCGCCGGCTTGTCCGCGCGCTGGCGATCCCAGCCGATGAGGCCGCCGATGAAGATGGCGACCACCAGGCGCACCGTGACCTCCCACGTCGACGCACCCTTCGAAAAGTCGAGGTTCATGCGCCAAGGGCAGCAAGTTATGTACCGTTTGCCGCACGGCGCGCTTCGATACAGTTGCGAGCGTGCGCGGAGCAGAGCGCGGAGGTCGAAAAGAGGCGAGCCCGAAAGAAAGCTCGACTCCGACCAGCGACCGTCGTGAGTCCGGCTTACCGGCACGCGATGTCCTCGCTCCGCTTCCGTGATCACCTGAAGTGGAGCGTGAGCGCACGATCGCGCAGGCGACTTAGGGCCCGATTCAACATTACGCGAATTGGCGTGCGGCTCTTCGTTCCAAAGGACCTTAGTAAGCAATAAAGGTGTTGCCGAGGTCGCCGGAAAATACGAATCATCCGCGCGGTGAAAACTTCGAGAGTCTTTGGGCTGGGTGCGCTCGCGATCGCGTTCGTCGGTTGCAGCGCGGAGCAAGGGTCGTGGGACGAGAGCGGAGGCTCGCAGCAGCAAGCGGTCTTCCGGCCTCTGCCGGGGCGAGTGGAGGCGGAGCAGTTCGAGCGTTTCGCGGATGCGGATGCGGCGCACTCCGGCAACTGCGGCACCGGCGCCGTCGACCAAGAGGTGACGACGGACGTCGGCGGCGGCTGCAACGTCGCCTACACTCAAGCCGGGGAGTGGTTGGAGTACGACTTGAGCATCGCCAACGGCGGAAGCTTCGACTTTACGTTCCGCGTCGCGAGCGCGGTCGGCAACCGTACCGCCAGCGTGCGGCTGGACGGAGTGCTCATCGGTCAGGTGACTGCGCCGAGCGCGGGTTGGCAAGCCTTCGCGGATCGCACGATCAACAACGTCAACGTGGCGGCGGGCGACCACACGCTCCGCATCACCTTCGACACGGCCGACATGAACTTCAACTACTTCCAGGCCACGCTGGTGGGCGGATCGGGCCGAAACATCGCCAACAATTTGGAGGCGGAGGCTAACGACGGGCAGACGGGCTTGCAGCTCGAGGCGTGCATCGAAGGCGGCCAGAACGCCGGCTTCATCGACGTAAACGACAGCGTGCAGTGGAACGTCGCGGTGCCGACGACCGGCAACTACACGGTCACGGTGCGCAGCGCTACCTGGGCGGCCACGAGCGTCAAGGTTCAGGTGGACGGGGTTGACAAGGCGACGCTCCTGCTCCCCTCGACCTGGGCGGGCGGCGCTAACCAGTATCAAACTTGGCAGAGCTTCACGACCCCAGCGATCGCGCTCGCCCAAGGCACACGCACCTTGAAGCTGGTGTTCACGGGCGGGAACCAAAACCTGAACTTTGCGAAGGTCACGGCGGCGACCACGAGCGGTGTGCTCGTACCCGCGCGCATCGAAGCGGAGGCGTACACCGCGTTCAACGACAGCACCCCCGGCAACCAGGGCGGAGCTTGCGATCGCGGCGACGGCGTGGACAAGGAAGCGACGACGGATCAAAACGGCGTCTGCAGCGTCGGTTGGACGGCGCCCGGCGAGTGGCTAGAGTACGACATTCAGTCGAGCACGGCCCAAACCGTCAGCATCGTGAGCCGGGTGGCGTCCGCGCTCGTCGGCAAGCGCTTCCACGTCACCCTCGACGGCGCGACCGTCGGCGGCCTGCAAACGGCGCCTTCCGCGGGTTGGCAAGCCTTCGCGGACAGCACGATTTCAGGAATTTCCTTGAGCGCGGGGGCTCACAAGCTGCGTGTCGTCTTTGACGACGGTGACGTCAATTTCAACTACCTGAACGTGACGGCCGGCACGGCGCCGACGTGCGTGAACAACGACCCCCAGGGCAGCACGTCACTCGGCCTCAGCCGGACGGACATTCGCGCCCGCGTCGTTGCCTCCGGGATTGGCGGGGCCGTGCGTATCGCCCAGAGCCCGCTCGACAGCCGCGCTTACGTGCTGGACATCAACGGTGGTATCACCCGTATCGACAGCTTGGTGACGGGCGCCCGCACCGTCGTCGTCCCGTCCAACGAGAACCCGAGCGTGCTCGAGCAGGCCACGGCCGCGAAGGGCGTGTTGGACTTCCGCACCGTACAAGGCTTCGCATTCGGTCCGGACGGCAAGCTGTACGTGGTCGCCAACAGCGGCGGCGCCATGAACGTGGCCGTCATTGTCCGCGGTACGCCGAGCGGCGCCGCTTGGACCTGGCAAGAGGTCGCCCGCACGGCTGCGTACCTTAACAGCGGCACGCCCTTCGACCACCAGTGGAGCGGCATCGTCGTGCGCCGCGAAGCGGGCGTGGACTACCTGTACGTCAACAGCGGCTCGCGCACGGATCACGGCGAGCTGCAGAGCGGCGTGCGAGAGCTGCCTCTAACCGCGGCGATGTTCCGGGTCCCCGCGGACTCGAACGCGGTCACATTGCCAAGCGACCGCGCCGCGCTCGTCAGTGGTGGCTACTTGTTCGCAGAAGGCCTAAGAAACTCGTTCGATCCTACGTTCGCGCCGGACGGCAAGCTCGTCTCCGCCGACAACGGTCCGGACGCGGACTACCACGAAGAGCTGAACTGGATTCAGCAAGGGCGTCACTACGGCTTCCCCTGGCGCCTCGGCAACGAGGACAACGCCATTCAGTTCAACTGGTACGACCCGACGTACATCACCAATGGCTACGCCACCCCTGCTGACAATCACGACCCGCGCTTGCACCCGCTGTTCCACGGCTACGAAAACAAGCTCTACTTTTTCCAGGACCTCGGCACGAGGCCGAGCGGCTTCACGGATCCGATCATGAGCCTCGGTCCGGACGCGGACCAGTACCGCAACGCGACCACGGGCGGCGTCAGTGACGCCAGTAACCTCGGCCAGAAGCTCGGCACCTTCACGGCTCACCGTTCGCCGCTCGGCCTCAGCTTCGACGCTGCGAACGCGCTGTGCACGGACTTCCGTGGGGACGCGTTCCTGCTCAGCTGGGGCTCCGCGAACCCAATCGCGGACATGCCCGACTCGAACGGCCAGGACCTGCTGCACCTGGACATCCTCCCGACGACCGACGGCACCGGCTTCGAGGTGCGCTCGAAGAAGCTGGTTACCGGCTTCGATCGGCCGATCGACAGCATCTTCATAGGCAGCCGACTTTACGTGCTGGAGAACGGCGTGAGCGGCCGTATCTTCGAGATCTCGTTGCCGGTTGCGGGCTGAGGCTGTGAACGCTGGCCGCGCCGGGGTACTCTGGCGCGGCTTTGCTGCAGCGTGCCATCCATCGCGGAGATCTGTTCTGGCTCGGGCCGGACCCCGCGAACCCCATTGCCCACCCGCACTTGGTCGTGCAGGACGACGTCTTCAACCTGTCGCGTGTTCACTCCGTCATCGTGTGCGCCCTGACGTCCAACTTGAGCCGCATGCACGAGCCAGGCAACGTGCTGCTCGAAGTAGGAGAGGGGCTGCTGGCGAAGCAGAGCGTGGTCGTGGCGTCGCAGATTTCTGCGGTAGACAAGAGCGCGCTGGGCGAGCGGATTGGGTCTCTGTCCGCGGAGCGCGTGGAGCAGGTACTCGCCGGCCTGCGGTTCTTGCAGGCGTCTTTCTTCCCGCGAGGATGATCAGCGCGCGCGCTTGCAGCGGGGGCTGTCTACGATCACCGTGACGCCCCGGTTGCTCGGAACTAGCCGGTTCCACAGCTGGGTGATCTCGCGGTGCCCCGTGAACACGTCCACGTGTTGCCCCTTCACGGCGAGCCCTCGATCTTCCGCCAAAAAACACCCGTCGTGCTGGGCCGTGCCGGTGAGGTCGCGAGCGACGCCGTCGTACTCTGGGATGTAGAGCGGCGTACCGAGGGGGATTACGGTGGAATCTACCGCGACCGTGAGCAGCGGCGTGATGGCCTTGCCCATCGCCCCGCGTCCCCAGGGGTACTGCGCCTTGTCCAGCAGGTCGAAGCAGATGCGCTGGCCCGTGCGGGGGCACTCGGCGGCGCAGCTACAGTCGCGCTTGGCGAAGCTCACGGTGCCCCCCGAGCGCAGCGTTCCGCTGCCTTGCACGCAGACGCTTTCGTAGAACGGCCGCGGCACGTTCATGATCGTCTGGCATGACGCGCTCATCAGGCCCACCGTTTCCCCGGTGAAGTCACCTTCGCTGGGGAAGTCGTAGTAAGTGTTCTTGAAGGTGCCGACGGCTTTGCCTCCGAGCGTGAGCTTCGAAGACGGCGCGGTGCTGGCGTGTGTGTAGCCGCTGCCGGGCGCCGATGAGAGCGACGCCTCCAGCGACGGAGCCTCGCTGATGACGTGAATTCTCGTGCTCTTGCGCGGCGGCGCGGAGGGGCTTCTGGCCTCGACCGGCGCAGGCGGAGCCGTGAGCTCGCCCTCCAAGGGCTGGGCCATCCACGCCGAGCCGGCGGTGTTGCAGGCGGCGCACGAAAGAGCGACCAGGAGGGAGCGCTTCATGGCTCCTTGCCCCGACCTTCGGCGCGGGCCCGAGCTTGGTCAGGGTCGCACTCGCGGCCGGCGTCAGACGTGACGAGCGGGCGGAGCGACTCCGTGTGCGAGAGCCAATGAGCCTTCACGTGCTCCGGCACGCCGTGCTCTTCCAGTGTTTGCTTCAGAATCGTGAGGCGCCGGGCGAACTGTCCGCCCATGATGGGGTGGGCGCGATGGGCTTCGTCGATGGGGCGACCCGTGTACGGGAGGTCCGCGCCCAGGTGACGCGCCGCGAACTCGTACTCCTTCGCTTTGACGCGCTCGCGCCGCGCGTTCCGGAAGAAGAAGCCGATCATCACGTCGTCGAAGATGCGGTCCACGAAGCGGTCGATGATTTTGCGGAGGGCGGGCTCCCCTCCGAGATCTTCGAACAACGTCGCGGCCATGCCGGCGCAGCGTAGCGCGTTTAGCGCAGGTTGCGGAGGCGCCGGATGCGGTTTTGAGCCTGAAGATTCGCCGGATCCAGGCGATTCGCCTCGCGCCATTCGCGCTCCGCGGCGGGCTTGTCCCCCAGCAGTAGCAGCGAGTCCCCGAGCACGACGTGTGCGTCCGGATCTCGGGGCTCACGAGCCAGCGCTCGCTGGGCCCAGCGCATCGCGGCTGCCCCGTCGCCCAGTTGATTGAGGACGGCCGCCAAGCCGCGGCTCGCCTCGAGGCTCTCCGGATCCAGCACGATTGCGCGCCGGAAGAAGCGTTCCGCGCGCGCGACGTCCTTCTTCTTCAATGAAGCTGCGGCCTCGTGCAGGTTGCGATCGAGCAGGGCCTTGAACTTGGCCTCGTCGTTCGGGTCCACTCCGGCGGCCAGAAGCCAAGCGGCCTTTGCGCCTTCGTGATCCCCGATGCGCACCAAGCCGTCTCCGAGTAGGGACTGAGCGCGACCGCTGTTAGGGTCAAGCTCTACCGCGGCGCGGGCTTCTGCGGCTGCGGCGGCGCCGTCTTTGCGGATCAGGAAGAGTTGCGCCAAGTCGATGTGAGCTTGCGGGTTTTTGGCGTCCCAGCGCACTGCCTTGCAGTAGGCGACCTGCGCGTCGTCCACTTTGCCCTGAACGAGCGCTTTGGCTCCGTTCGCCTGCTGTTCATAGGCTGCGCCCGGGAAATTGCCCTGGTCGAGGTTGAGCGGGTCGAGCAGCGCGCTGCACGTCGGCGCCACCGTCCCGGACTCGTCCTTACCGATGGGAGCTTTCCGCGGCGGCTCCGGCGGCAGCACCACCGGAAGGCTGGTCGCGGGCGGGGTCGCGGCGGGAGCGGGCTCCGGCACGGTGGGCGGAGCTTGCGCCGATACGTTGGCCGACGCCGCCACGGAGGGCGCGCTGGCCGTGCTGGCCGTGCCCGCTTCCGACGAAGAACGGCGCGCGAGCGAGCCGAGAAACCAGGCCAGAAGCAGGCCTTGGGCGCAGGCGAGCCCCACCAACACCGCCGCCATCGGCTTGCTGATGCCGAGGAGCCGACGATTTTCCCCGGCTAACCGGGGGCGGACGCGAGGCGCGGACATTTCTGCGCCGCTCAGCTCGTCCGGCACTCCGGGCGGAGCGGGCAGCGCCGGCTCGGGGGGCTGAGGCAAGCTCGGGCTGTGCGGCATCGGGATCGACGGCGCGATAGGCGCGACCTCCGTCTCTGCCATGTTGAGGGACACGTCGATGGTGCTCATCACGTTCGTGACCGCCGGTTGCTGCACCGGCTCGACGTGAACGCGGCCCGAGCTCAAGACGAGCAAGCCGGACAATGCGAGCGCGCCGTCGTAGGTGCGGCTCGGATCGTGAGGGGCGTGGGCGGAGGCGCCAACCACGAGCCCCTCCGAGAGATCGATAGAAGCGGTGAGACGCGGGTTGGCGACCGTCACCCGTACCGCCTTCGGTGTGGTGACGAGCGAACGAAGGAGCCGCGCGGGCCCCGTGATCTCGAGGCGAGTGTCGAAGGCCTTCCCGAGCGCGGCCAGATCGACGAGCGACGTATCGGCTTCCGCCAGCGAGCTCAGCGCCGCTTGGAGGCGGTCCAGCGCCGGCACGCTGAGCGTGTCCGACCAGATCTCCTCCCACTTCACGACCAGCAGCGACGCCCAGCGCAGCCGCGTGTCTTTGCGCATGCGGCGCAGCAACTCGTAGCCGTGGCCCTGAAGGTGGTGCTCGCCGGCGATGAGAACCTGCGGATCGACCTGCCGGAGCCGCGCAAAACGCGCGTCCGACGGTCGCAAATCCGTCACGACCACGATCGCGCCGCGGGACCTCAGCTCTTGCGCGACGCTGTCCGCGCGCGCCGAATCGTCGTCCGCCAGCGCGACGCGCAAGCCTTTGACGCTCGTGTCGACGGCCGCCATCTCGAGCTCGCTCGGATCGAGCAGCTTGACGGTGCCGCCGGCTCGGTCGTCGAACTCATACTTGAGCGGCTCTGCGTGCACGACGTGACGGCGCACGCGCGTCACGAAGTCGTCGATGAACGCGGCGAGCGGACGCCCGCTGCCGAGCACGAGCCGAACGGGTTCTTGCGAGGCGTCTCCGGGCTGCACCGAGAGGATGCCGCTGCGAAGCTCGCTCGTGAGCGCGCTCACGAACTCGGACAAAGTAGCTTCACCGACCTGACCGAGCGCCTCGCCGCGCTCCGGAATCTCGCGCGCCAAACGTGCAATCTGCTCCGCGATGGCATCCATGCTCGCCGACCGCGGGATGACCGCGGCCGCGCCGTGACGGAAGGCTTGCAGCCGCTGGTCGAGGGCGGGATTGTCGTCCAAGATCGCCACGGGGACGACCGAGCTCGAAGGAGAGGCGGCGAGCTTCGTGAGCAGCGCGCGCCCCCCGTCCGTCGCGGCTTCGTTCGCGAGCAGCACGAGATCCGGCGCGGTGACGATGACGGTTTCGACGGCGGCGTCGGCCGTCGTCGTTTCCACGTAAACGCGGTGCCGCGCCAGGGCGACGCGCAACGCCGGCTCGAACCCGGCGTCAGAGCCAACCAGAAGCACGGTAGGCTCCGCCATTGCGGTGGGCGAAGCGGAGCGGCGAGCTGACGGTCGGTTCGCTTTCAGGTCCGTGATGGCACGCGGCACAGCCGCCTTAGCGGGGCGCGGTGGCACTTCGGACCGAACCGGACGCATGACTCCCCATCATCCCAGACTCGCCCCGAACCGCAAAGGTGGAGTTTGGTTTCAGTAAAGCGGTCTTACAGGCGTACAGAGTGCGCCGCTCGCGCACCTCCGATAACTTCGTTAAGTCTCGGTCTCGGTCTCGGGCGCAATCAGCCGCTGGAGCGCCGCGTGGACTCGCCCGTTGGAGGCGATGATGTGACCCACGTTCAGGTTGACCGGCCCGCCGTCGAGCGCGCTGATGGTGCCGCCCGCGGCCCGCACGATGGCAGCGCCGGCCGCCAAGTCCCACGCGTTCAGCCGGCGCTCCCAGTAGGCGTCGTACGTTCCGTCCGCCACCAGGCACATATCCATGGCGGCGGAGCCGCACCGGCGCACACCGCGCACCACCTTCTGAACGCGCGCGAAAGTATCCAGATTGTTACTCGGCGCGGTTCTACGATCGGGCGGAAACCCAGTGCCGCAAAGGGCGTGCTCCAGCTCTTCCGTCTCGCTGACCGCGCAAGGCTCGCTGGAACGGAGCGCAGGACCGCCTTCGTACCCTGTCCAAGCCAGGCCCACGGCGGGAGCGACGACCGCGCCCGCCACCGGAATACCCTGCTCGAGTAGCCCGATACTGACGCACCAGAAAGGGTGACCGTGAACGAAGTTGGTCGTTCCATCCAACGGGTCGCAGTACCAGCTGAGCGGCTTGGCTTCGCCGCCGCCCTCTTCCGCGACCAAGCCGAGCTCCGGCGTCGCCGCCGAGAGGCGCTCTCGGATCAACGCCTCGCTGGCCAAGTCGAACTCGGTGACGAGGTCGTGCTTGGCCTTCTGAGTCGGCGCCGGTCGCTGCCGATAGCCGCGCATCAACACCGCGGCGGCGGCGGTTGCGACCTCGAGCGCTAGGCTCGCGTAGGCCTCGGGGCTCAGCTCGCGCCGTGACACTTCTTGTATTTCTTGCCGCTGCCGCACGGACAAGGGTCGTTTCGGCCCGCCTTCGGGCCCTCGTTGCGGACGGGCGGACCCTTGATCTCGATGCCGTCGACGAATACCCAGCGCGGACCGTGCTTCTTGAAGATCGCCCGCTCGCGATGGTCGATCTTCACGCCCCGGATCTTGTACGAAGCGACGAACTCGACGACCCCCGTCTCGTCCGTGGCCTGACCCGCTTCCGTATTCGTGATCTGGAGCCCCTGCCACTCCGCGCTCTTCGACCACGTCTCGGTGTTGTTGCGGTCGACCTCACCGGCCGTGTCCGGATCGTGCGAGCTCAAGATGAAGTCGATGTCGTGCGTCGCGTACGCCGTGTAGCGCGCGCGCATCAGCGCTTCTGCCGTCTCCGGCAGCGCCTGGCCCGAAATGATCGGGCCACAGCAGGTTTCGAGGGATTCGCCTTTTCCGCACGGACATGTCATCGGGCAATGAGCTCCTGAAGGGGCGCGTCCTAGCACGAGCGCGCGGGGGCGCTCAATACGCGCGCTTTTAGCCGGAAACTGCGCGAATTTCGGGCTAGTGCAGCGCCTGTGAGATAGGAGCAACTTTGGGAAGCGGCGCTGCGCTAGGCGGACGCGAAGCGGACGCGGGTCTGGGGCCAAGCCCCAGCGAGAAAGACACATGCGCTGCGCTAGGCCAGGCGCGCGAGCAGCTTTGCGTGAATGCCGCCGAACGCGCCATTCGAGAGCAGCGCGATCGTATCCCCGGGCGCGGCGACGATGCACAGCGCGTCCAGGATGGCTTCGACGGAGGGCAGCTGGCGCGCGGCGCGGCCTCGCTGGCCGAGCTCGGTCACGACCGCGGCGAGGTCGAGCCGCTCCGATTCGGGCAGGTTGTCTCGCCCCAGAGGCGCGAACAGCACTTCGTCCGCGTCGTTCCAGCACTCGACGTACTCGTGCTGGTGCAGGTTGCGGCAAGCGGTCGCGCTGCGCGGCTCGAACACCGCAAAGAGCTTACCGCTCGGGTGCTTTTGGCGAAGCGCGCGCAGGGTTTCGCGGACCGCGGTCGGGTGGTGAGCAAAGTCGTCGTAGACCGAGATGCCGCGCGGAGCGCCGATCAGATCTTGGCGGCGCCGGACTCCCGCAAAGCGAGCTAAGGCTGGACCCAAGTCCTTCAGCTTGGCGCCGTAGCCTTGGGCACAAGCGCCGAGCGCTGCCACCGCATTGCGCAGATTGTGATGTCCGGGGAGGGGCGAGACGAAGCGTCCGGCCAGCACGCCGCCTGCGTACAAGTCGAACGTCGTCCCCTCGGCCGCGAAGATAGCGGGCGCGGCGAGCCAATGCGGCGGCTTACCGCCCGTGTCGTCCCCATCCAAAGCGTACCAGGCGACGCGCGCGTCGTCCCCGAGCGCTTCGTCCACGACGCGCCTCACCAAGGGATCGGCTGCGTTCGCGATGAGGAGGCCATTTTCTGGCAGACGCTGCAGGAGTTGCCGAAATGCAGCCAGGTATTGCTCGAGCTCCGGATAGATGTCGATGTGGTCGTGCTCGATGGAAGTGAGGATCACGACCTCGGCGCGATAGTGCAGAAACTTCGCCGTTTTCTCGAAGAAGGCGGTGTCGTACTCGTCTCCTTCGAGCACGAACGGAGGGCGCCGCAACGGCTTGTCACCCGTGGGTAGGCGTCGCTCGGGCTCGCGTCGTGGCGCGCGAAAGCCACGCGGGAAATTCTTCGGCAAACCACCGATCAAGAACCCGGGCTGGTAGCCGGTGGCCTCGAGCAGCCACGCCGAGAGCGAGGTCGTCGTCGTCTTGCCGTGAGTGCCAGCAACCACCAGCGGCGACGCACCCTGCAGCACGAAGCGATCGAGCGCGCCCGCGATGTGCGTGTACTCGAGCCCGCCGTCGATGGCGGCGCGCGCTTCGACGTTGTTCGGACGGCACACGTTGCCGACCACGACTAGGTCCGGCGCCGGTGACAAGTGAGCGGTGTCGAAGCCGCGCCGGGTTTTTACGCCCCATTCGACGAGCGCTGGGCCGATGGGGGGGTCGAAGGCAACGTCACTCCCCGTTACTTCATGGCCGAGCTCGACGAGCAGACCTGCCAGCGCCCCCATGCCGGTCCCCGCCACCGCGACGACGTGAATTTTCATCAACCGCGCTTCAGGAATCATCAACCGTGCTTTCTGGCATGGCTTGCGCGTTACTGCTACGGTCGGCCGCTCGCTATGAGGATCGTGGAAAAGCTCGATGGCACGCGCGCTGCCATCTCCTTCGAATTCTTCCCGCCGAAGGACCAAGAAGGGGTCGCCCGTCTGTTCGGCACCGTCGCGGAGCTCGCCCCGTTCGCGCCCTCATACGTCTCCGTAACGTATGGGGCCGGCGGCAGCACGCGGCAGCTCACGGTGGAGCTCGTTGGTCGCATCCAACGAGAGGTCGGAATCGACGCCATGGCGCACCTGACGTGCGTGGGGGCGACTCGAGAGGAGCTGGGCGGCGTCCTGGATCAGCTGGAATCGGCAGGAGTGGGGAACGTCATCGCGCTCCGCGGAGATCCGCCGCAAGGCGCCTCCTCCTTCGTTACGCCTGAAGGCGGTTTCGGTCACGCGTCGGAGCTCTGCGCCTTCATCAAAAGCCGCGGTGACTTCTGCATCGCCGGCGCCTGCTATCCGGAAAAGCACCCCGAAGCCGCGTCGCTGGAGGCAGATCTCGAGAAGCTCAAGCGCAAGGTGGACGCCGGCGCCGAGTTTCTCATCACCCAGCTCTTCTTCGACAACGCGGACTACTTCTCGTTCGTGGAACGCGCGCGCGAGGTTGGAATTCACGTGCCCATCGTCGCCGGCATCATGCCCGTCACGAACGTCTCGCAAATCAAGCGCTTCACGGCAATGTGTGGCGCCCACATGCCCAGCGCGCTCATGCAACGGCTCGAGGTCGTCGCCGCGGATCCGGAAGCAGTCGGGCAGATCGGCGTGGATCATGCCGTGACTCAGTGCCGCGAGCTACTCGCCGCGGGCGTGCCGGGCATCCACTTTTACACGTTGAATCGCTCCAAGGCGACGGTCGAGATCCTGAAGCGCTTGCGCTGAGCGCACGGCCCTACTTGCGCAGCACCACCCGCGCCGCCGGCTCGGGGAGCGCGGAGACGGCGTGCCAGCCGGGGGGCAGCTCCGGCCCCACGAAGCGAAAGACGCGCGCGGCGTCGCGTGGGGAAAGCTCCAGCGTGCCGGCGCCGTGCTCGATTCCGAACCGGTCGTGCCAATAGGCGCCGTGGATCAGCTGCCCGGAGCTCAGCTCCAGCGCCCACGGCGCGTCCGCAACTTCGAACGGCTCACCCAACTGCGGGACAACTCCGGCGAGCGACAACGCTTTGCTTCGCACCGTCACCGTGCCCAGCGGAATCGATGGATCACTCGCGGTACGCGTTTCGCCCTCGGGAAGCTCGCGGGCCACGCTGAGCAGGGTCGCGAAGACGGCGCGTTTGCCTTCGTAAGCGACGAGCGTTCCCGTCGTGATGCTGACGTCGAGCCAGCGCGTGTCTTCTCGCACGAAGTCCGGAAACGCCGTCCGCTTCTGAACGACGGTCACGTCTTGGTGCCGCACCCAGAGCTCTTCACCGCGCCCCGGGTAGGCCCAGTACTTGAGCTTGCCCAGAGTTCGGAAGCGCCCGCTGAGAGGCAGGTCGGCGTGGTACTCGAGCAGGTCACCTTTTTCGGCGTCGCCGCCGTTCAAGCGGAAGCTACGCACGCCTCGCTTCACCACGAAGGCGAGCGGCAGGTCGGCTTGCTTGCCCAGCTCGACGCCGTCAAATTCGGAAGGTTTGGCGGCTTCGAGGTCGCTGGCCCGAACGAAGTGCCCGTCCGTGAGCAGGGCCAGGCGCGAGTCCACGCCGCTCGGCTCCTTCGCCCGCCAGGAGCCGACGACGGCCATGCCGGCGCGCCGCCGGAACCTTCCCACTTCTCGCACTGCGTCGTCTTGATCCACCACCCGTTCGAAGACGGGCGTTTCGACCTTCGCGCGCGCGTACGTGTAGGGCAGGTCCGCGTCGCGGCTCGGCGCGAGCGCCATCGCGGCCAAGGTCGGGTGCTTGAGGTCCAACGTGGCCTCCACACCTACACAAACGAAGCCCCTCGGACGCACGGCGTACCAACCACCGGCGCAGCGATGACGCGAGACGGGCTCCGTGGAGCGGGGCACCCGGGCACCGGCGTGCAGCGCTCCGACGCTCCGGGCGGTGGGGTCGGAATACTCGCGGACCTGCACCACCTTGGAAACTACGCCCAGTTGGGGACCATTTTCGGGAGGTACCGGCGCAATTTTTACTATGCCTTCGTTAAGCGAGAGGGCCGGCGCACGGGGGCCGTCATCGCAACCCGTCGCGCCCACGACCAGTGCGCACGCGATGGCCCACTGGTAGAGTTCGAGGTTGCTAGAAGTGTGCACGAACGATCGGCTCGCACGAAGCGCTGGTCTCGGACAAGTTTTTGAATGGTTCGGCGCTCGCGCGTCCGCCGGCCTTCGAGCAATGACCATCACTGCAAACCACCGGTTGCGGGGGACCGAGCAGGGACCGCGCGGACCGAACCGGCGGCCTAGCTGCGCGCGTAATAGTCCAAGATCTCGTACAAGCTTCGATCAATTATGCGTAGATCGAGCTCTCGCTCGGGCTTTCGATGTCCCTATCTCATCGTGTGGTAGCGCCAACACTATCAATGGTTCATGCCTGGTGCCGGACTGATCAGAAATCGGCGTCCATTGCCTCTCGCATTTGGCCGCGAAGTTAGAAGACGAAGGCTCGCGCTCGGTCTCACCCTCGAGCAGCTAGCTGAACGTTCTTCACTGACGCCGAACTACATCGGAACGGTCGAGCACGGCCAACGTGATCCCTCACTGAGCACGATCTTGGCGCTCGCGCGCGGGCTCGGTGTGGCGCCGGGAGAGCTGCTCGGCGGCATCGGGGAGACGGGTCCGCTCGCTCTCGAAGCGGCCCGCCTGATTGAAGCGCAGCCGCCGGAAGTGCAGGAAGCCATGCTGGAGCTGCTGCGATCGATGAGCCGTCGTCGACGGGGTTGACCGCGCGCCGTAGCTGCACGAGATGTGGGGCCATGAGGATCGCGCCTGCCCTCGCCGTGACCGTGGTCAGTCTGCTCGCTGCCGGCGTGGCGCGCGCCGAGGCAGAGAACGAAGCGGACAACACGAGCTACCAGAACACGGCCAAACGTCGGTCGGACTTCACGTTCGGCACTGGCGGCGGTTTCGCGTTGGGGCGCGCCAGTGGCTATCCGAACGAGATCCAGAAGATCCGTGACTCGGAGTACCTCTCGAGCACGAAGCTCGGCCTCGGGAGCGGCGGCTTGTTCTGGCTTGGGGTCGCCTTCAACGACTACCTGACGTTCGGGCTCGCGGTCGGCGGCTTCAGCCTTTCCGGAAACGGTCGCGACGCGAGCGTCGGCCTCTACGGCTTCCACATCGACGCGTTCCCGCTCGCGGCTTACGGAGCCAACCTTCGAGATCTCGGAGTGTTCACGAATCTCGGAACCGGCCCGCTCAAGATCAAGGGCGGCCCCGAAGAGGCGGACGGGGGACTGCTCGCCTATGTGGAGGGCGGCGTGGTCTACGAGCGCTGGCGGCTGTGGCGCATCGGTTTCGGGCCCACCGTCTCCCTCGTTCACGTGTGGAGCGACTCGGCGGAGGCGACCAGCGCGATGTTCGGCGGCCGGCTCGCGTTCTACGGCGGCCCGTAGCCGCTGACGACACGATCGCGACCGCCCAAGTCCTTCGCGATAGCCACGTCTTGGTAGCCCAGCTCGCGCAGCAGGTCCGCCGTGCGCGGGCCCTGGTCGAAAGCGATCTCCAAGGCGAGCAAGCCGCCCGGCGTGAGGTGCGCGGGCGCCTGCTTCACGATCTCGCGGACCAGATCCAAGCCGTCCGGTCCGCCGTCGAGCGCGAGTCTCGGCTCGAAATCACGGACGTCGACGGGGAGGCTTTCGATGTCACCCGCGGGAATGTACGGCGGATTGGCGGTGACCAGGTCGAATCGCTGACCCGCGACGGGGGCGAACAATGAGCCGCCGACCAACCGCAGGTTTCGAATCGCGCCCGTGCGGTGCGCGTTGTCCCGCGCGACCGCGAGCGCGTCCTCCGAGATGTCGGACGCGGTCACGTTCCAGGTCGGACGCTGCCGTGCGAAGGCGATCGCGATGCACCCGGAGCCCGTGCACATGTCCAGCGCTTGCCCGAGCATGCTCCGGGCGCGCGTGCGCAAAAGCGCGACCTCCACGAGCCTCTCGCTGTCGGGACGGGGGACGAGCACCCGCCCGTCCACCCGCAGCGACAGCCCGTAAAACTCGCGAGCTCCGAGCAGGTACGCGACCGGCTCTCCGGCGCGGCGACGCTTGAACAGCTCGCGGAAGCGGGAGAGCTCGGCGGCCGCGAGCGGCCGCTCCGACTGCATGATGAGCCCGATGCGATCCAACCCGATCACGTGACCGAGCAGGAGCTCGACGTCCAGCCGCGCACTGTCGTTGCCGCGGCGCCGTAAGTCGTCGGCGGCCCAGGTCAGGACTCGCTTGATGGACCAGACGTCTTCGCTCACTGCCGCCTGCGTCACGCCGCGCCCACGCTCTGCTTCACTTCCGCGACCACGCGCTCCACGTCCGTGCGAATCGCGTTCAGGCGCTCGGCGTTCGGGGCCTCGAAGCGCAGCACCAAGATGGGGCCGGTGTTGGACGCGCGCACCAGCGCCCAGGCGCCGTCCTCGTACGTGACGCGCACGCCGTCCAGCTCGTTGACGCTGCCGCGGTCTTTCAGGGCGCGGCGGAGCCCCTCGATGACGGCGAACTTCTTCTCGTCGGCGCAATCCGAGCGCAGCTCGGGCGTGAAATGACGCGTGGGCAAGGCCTTGAGCAGCTCACTGAGGGGCTTTTCTTGCGCCGTGAGCAACTCCAACATGCGAAGGGCGGCGTAGATGGCGTCGTCGTAGCCGTAGTAGCGATCGGCGAAGAAGAAATGGCCGCTCATCTCGCCGGCGACCGCCGCCTTCTCCTCTTTCATCTTCGTCTTGATCAAAGAGTGGCCGGTCTTCCACATGATGGGGCGGCCGCCGAGCTTCTCGACATGATCGAACAGGGTCTGCGAGCACTTCACGTCCCCGATGATGGTGGCGCCCGGATTGGCCGCGATGATGGGACCGGCGAAGAGCGCGAGCAACCGATCGCCCCAGATGATGTCGCCGTTCTCGTCCACCACGCCGAGGCGATCGCCGTCGCCGTCGAAGGCGAGGCCGATTTCGGCTTTTTCAGCGCGCACGCGCTCCACCAGCGCGGTGAGGTTCTCGGGCACCGTCGGGTCGGGGTGGTGGTTGGGGAAACGCCCGTCCATGTCGCAAAACAAGGCCGTCGGTTCCAGACCCAGGGCGGCGAACGTCTTCAACCCGAGCGGACCGGCGGCGCCGTTGCCCGCGTCCACCACGAGCTTCGGTTTGCGCGTGAGCTTCACGCCCTGGCTCAGCTTCTGAACGTACGCGTCGTCAATCGGCGCGTTCGTGATGGAGCCGCCGGGC
>JAQSWN010000335.1 GCA_029266615.1 Polyangiaceae bacterium | reverse complement strand
CAATCAGGGCTGGCCGCCGCGACCGCTCCTCGTGAGTGGCGCAACTTTGCCCGGTTCGACCTTGGCCAATCCGCGGCAGGCCGGGCAAGACAACACACCCTTGCCGCCCGGGGCGCGCCCCACGACACCGGCGGACGACCCGATAGCGGTGGGCGAGAACGTGTTCCGTTCCGCCAGTCCGGCGTGTGTCGCCTGCCACTCCGTCTCACCCGGAGTGAACTTGGCGGGCCCCTCGCTGGCCGGCGTCAGTGCGCGCACGCAAGCATTGCTCGCGTCGCCCGCCTATACTGGCCACGCTAAGGACGTCGCAGGCTACCTGCGTGAATCGATCCTCACGCCGAGCGCACACCGGGTGCCCGGCGACATGTACTCGGCAAACGGCGTCTCCTTCATGCCGAGCACGTACGGCAAGGAGCTGAAGCCAGAACAGATCGACGCGCTCGTTGCCTACCTTTCCTCCTTGAAGTGAGCCTCTCGCTCGCCTTTGGCGCGTCTTCCACACGCGCCAACCGTAATTTCTTTCGCACTCTGACGGAGCCCCATGCGTTACAAGTCGCAATCGGTCGCATATTGGTACTTCGCCGTCGCCATGGCGTTGTTTGGCCTTCAACTCGTGTTCGGCTTGCTTTCGGCGGCAAAGTACCTCGGCCCTGATCCGCTGATCAACGTGCTGCCGTTCGACGTGACCAAGGTGATGCACACGAATTTGCTCATCGTTTGGGTGCTCACCGGCTTCATGGGCGGAACCTATTGGCTTGTTCCCGAGGAGTCGCGCACCGAGCTGCACAGCGTCAAGCTCGCTTACGTTCAGCTGCTGTTGTGGTCACTGATGGGCATCGCCACCATCATCGGCTACTTTTTCCGGTACGGAACCGGCAACAAGCTGCTGGAGCAGCCCCTGCCCTCGAAGCTGGTGATCGTGATCGTCATGCTGATGTTTCTCTACAACATTGGCATGACAATTCGGCGCGCAGGGCGCCTGACGACGACCGAGGGTGTACTGCTAGGCGGGCTCGCGTTGGCTGCGATCTTGTATGTACCCGCGCTGCTGCACTACCAGAACTACACCGTCGCCATCTTCTACCGTTGGTGGACCATCCATCTCTGGGTGGAAGGCGTATGGGAGATGATCCAGGGCGGCCTGATGGCATACCTGCTCATTCGTCTTTCCGGCGCCGACCGCGAGGTGATGGAGAAGTGGCTCTACATCATCGTCGGCTTGGTATTTTTGGCCGGAATTTTAGGCACGGCCCACCACTATTATTGGATTGGCGTGCCCAGCTATTGGCTGCCAATTGGTGGAATGTTCAGTGCGTTGGAACCGCTCGCTCTAGTCGGAATGGCCATCTACGCCTATTCGGCGATTCGGCGCTCTGGCCTGGCGCACCCAAACGGGCTGGCGTTACATTGGACGGTCGGCAGCGCCGTGTTCACCATGTTCGGCGCGGGCCTGCTCGGGGTTGCCCATACCCTGCCGAGCGTGAACAAGTGGACGCATGGCACGCTCATCACCGCCATGCATGGTCACGCCGCGTTCTACGGCGCTTACGTCATGATCGTGCTCGCGATGATTTCCTACGCCCTGCCCGCAATGTGTCCCGAAAGGAGCGAGAAGGGCACGGCGCTCGGGTACTGGGCGTTCTGGCTGCAGGTCGGGGGTATGTTCGGTATGACCTTGGCGTTTGCCACCGCGGGAATTGGCCAGGTCTATCTCGAGCGCATCATGGGCATGGGCTACCTCGACGCGCAGCTCAAGATTCAAATTCACTTCGTGATGTTGACGGCTACGGCATCGCTCTTCACGATTGGCGTCGGCTTGTTCATCTACGATTTTTTCCGCTACGCCCCCAAGTTCGCGGTTCGAACCGATGCTCAACCCGACCTCCCTCTTGGCGTCGCTGCCAACAACTGAGTTGACGGCCCCTCTTGCCCCTCCCCCGCTCGATACCGCGGAACGAGCCTCCCAGGCTCCGTATTACGTCGCGTGTGGCATGGAAGTCGCGGTATTCGAGCGGTGTCACGCGCAGAACCTAGCCGTGATGTTGAAAGGCCCCACCGGATGCGGCAAGACGCGCTTCGTCGAGTACATGGCGTGGCGCCTGGCCCGCCCGCTGATCACGATTTCCTGTCACGACGACCTGACTGCCAGCGACCTGATTGGCCGCTTTTTGATCCGACACGACGGAACCGTTTGGCAAGATGGGCCGCTGACCCGAGCTGCGCGCGAGGGCGCGATTTGTTACTTGGATGAAGTCGTCGAAGCGCGTCAAGACACGGTCGTCGTGCTGCACGCGCTCAGCGACTACCGGCGCGCTCTAACGATCGACAAGACCGGAGAGACGGTGCATGCCGCGCCCGGTTTCCAGCTCGTAGTCTCCTACAACCCGGGCTACCAGCGCATGCTCAAGGACTTGAAGCCCAGCACACGCCAGCGCTTCGTGGCGCTCGATTTCGCCTTTCCGCCGCTGGCAACCGAGATTTCCATCGTCGAACGGGAAGGCGCGGCCCCTCGACCCGTAGCGCACGCGCTCGTCACGTTGGGACGGCGCTTGCGCGAGCTGCAGGACCGAGGCCTGGCTGAGGTCCCGAGCACACGACTGCTCGTCTCCGCGGCGCGGCTGATTGGCGGGGGAGTTCCGGTACGCGAAGCGTGTCACGCTGCGATTGTCGCTCCGCTGTCCGACGATCCGACGCTGGTGAGCGCGATGCGCGATCTCGTGGAGGCCACATTCGTGTGAAGGGTGGTCTCGGCTCTCAGGGTTTCAGCGCCGATGGCTGAAGCGGAGGATGTCATCGTCGACGTGGCGCGACACGCCACCAGCTACGCGCAAGGGCTGTGGCAGCGCAACGTGGCGCGCGCTCGGATAACGGGCCCGTCGTTGGCAGAGCTGGTGCCGCGGCTGACGCTCCTGGTTACGGCCGTGACGGGCCGCACGCTGCCACTTCGGGTCGCCCAAGCGCCGCCCTCCCCTACGTTGTTGGGCCGCATCTTTCGCCGCTCCGAGGGACCGCTGTGGGTCACCGCGCTGCCGGCGACGGATGGCGTCAGCATTTGGTTGCCAGCGAATCTGGCACCGCTAAGGTCCGAGGCGGTTCTAGAGCAATACCGTGTCATGGCCCTGCAGCAGGCCATGCGGGCTGCGCGCAATAGCGCTCGCTTCTGGCCCGGCCACGGCAATGCTCTGCGGGCCGACCTCTATTTGCTGTTCGAAGCGATCGCGGCTGATTGGGATCTGGTCAGGGCTCTCCCCGGTATGGCGCTTCAACTTCGGCTCTTCCGCGCCCGGTCACTCGCCGAACGTCCTCCCCTTCAGGCGTTCCCCCGGCCGCTGCGCGCACTGGAGGCCCTGCTTCGGCGTGAGTGCTCCGAGACGGAAGGGACAGGCTCCGGCCCAGCCCCCGGCACGACGCCATCGCAATCGCTCGGCAGGGCCGACGAGGGCGTGGCGGAGCTCCGCGCCGCGTTCCCCCGAGCTAGCTTCGGCACCCATCCGCTCTACAAGGACCGCTGGCTCGGGGAGCTGCGGGTGCCTGCGCTCACATCCGAAGACGTGGAGGGTGCCGCCACGCCTGGGCGCGAGGGGACGAGCACCGTCCGTACCACTCGCTTGCCGCGACGTCCCCAAGTGCGGCAAGCCGAAGAGAATGAGGACCAATCGGCACCCGGACCTTGGATGGTGCAAACCTCGCCGCCGCAGGAAAAAGCGGAGGATCCGCATGGGCTACAACGCCCGACGGATCGCGACGATCTGGCGGCGGCGGACGAGCTCGCCGACGCTCTGTCGGAGTTGCCCGAGGCGCGGCTGGTATCGACGGCGAGTCGCCCGCGCGAAGTGCTTCTCTCCGATGATCCGCCAGAGCCGCGCGTCACGCTTGTGCTCAGCGCGGCCTCGGGTTCTGGCGCGCCGCTCACGTATCCCGAATGGGACTATCGCATCAGCGCCTACCATCCCGAGGCTGCGACCGTCCACGTCGTACCGTGCGGCGCCGGCGTCGAGTCGTGGGTCGAGCAGACGCTCGAGCGGCACCGCGGGCTGCTCCAGCAGATCCGGCGCCAATTCGAGCTGCTGCGCGCTGGCCGCTCGCGGCTACGGAAGCAGGTGGACGGCGACGAAATTGATCTCGAGGCCTATCTCGACAGCAAATGTGATTTTCAAGCGGGTTTGCCGCTCGCGCAGGGGCTCTATCAGACCCAACGCCGCGTTCACCGCGATCTGGCGATCGTGCTGCTAGTAGACGTGAGCGGCTCGACGGACAGCTGGGTCGCGGCCCACCGGCGCATCATCGACGTGGAGCGTGAAGCTTTGTTGCTGGTGTGCGTGGCGCTCGAAGGCCTGATGCAGCCGTACGCCGTGCAGGCGTTCTCGGGCGACGGCCCCGAGCACGTAACCATACGCGACGTAAAAAGCTTCGACGAGCCGTTCGGGCCCGCCGTGGCCCGGCGTATTTCGAGCCTCGAGCCCGAACAGTACACACGAGTCGGAGCGGCTGTGCGTCACGCCAACGCGCTGCTGATGGGCCAGCCAGCGCGTCACCGACTACTGCTCTTGCTGTCGGACGGGAAGCCAAACGACGTCGATCAGTACAGCGCTCGCTACGGCGTCGAGGACTTTCGCCAAGCCGTCGTCGAGGCGAAGTTGCAAGGCGTCAGCCCCTTTTGCCTGACCATCGACCGACAAGCTGCGGGCTACCTGCCGCTCGTTTTCGGCGCTGGGCACTATGCGTTGCTGACTCGACCTGAGCTGCTACCGCTCGCGCTGCTCGATTGGGTGCGGCGCCTGATCGCTACCTAGCGAGCTCCCACCGACTGCGCGGGGGACCGACGCCCCATCTTCTGGCAGGCTCGCCGAAGGATCTGGGGTCGATGCGTCACCTCGCAGCTCGGCCGCCCATTCTGCCCAGTCATCGCCGAAGAGCTCGATCGGATGCGGTGTGCGTTCGCTGCCGTTGCCGCAGACCATGTCGTGCGCCGGGCAGTATCGATCGCAGCCCCAGCAGACGCGCTCTGGGTGCGCAGGGTACATTGGAAGACGAATCATCACACTTCTGCCCACTTTCCTTCATCGGACGAGGGCTCTCGTTGCTGAGAGGCATCAAGATCCAAGCCGGGCAAATTCGCCGAAATGTTCGCGGGCACTCGGGCTGGCGGCGCAGCTTCTGCACCGCGATACGCAAAACGTGCGTTGGCGCTCAGCGCCGGCGCGGGACTTTCGCGCGCTACTTGACGGCCGCTTGGTCGACGACCGGGGGGGGCCACAGCAAGGCGTGGAGCATCGCGACGAATACCGCGCCCCAAGCCGCGAGGGCCACGTAGACGAAGCCCCGTGGGATGACGAGGAGCACGTCTAGCTTCGGAGTTAGTCGGGCCATCGACATCGGCAGAAATGTAAATCGATAGAAGATCAAGGTGATGATCGTGAGGTACAGCATCGCACCGAGCAGGTACATGCAGAGCGCGAAGAGCAACGCCGGCGCGGGTGTCGCAAGATGAGGGGCGAGCAGTGAAGTCGTCTCGATTGCATTGAAGGCTAGGAAATAGCTGTTCGATACCGCCCGCGAGGCGACGTCGATGTGCTGCAGAGGTGCGTCGACGGGGACCATGACATTTACCTTCGTTCGAATCGTTTGCATCCCGAACTGAAAGGTATTCACCGGCTTGGCGCGAGGGCGCAACTTGGCCATTTCTTCGCGCGTGCCAAAGGCCAGCGCTTGACTCGGACAGACCGACGCGCACATGGGCTTGAGCCCCACCGAGGTGCGGTCGTAGCACATGTCGCATTTCATCATGAGGTTCATGCGCGTGTTCATCTTGGGCACGCCGAACGGGCAGGCGAGCACGCAGTTGTCACACGCGATACAACGCGGCTTTCTTGCCGTCTGAACGACGCCGTCTTCGGTGCGTTTAATGGCATCGGCGGGGCAGACCTCCGCGCAGAGTCGCAATGCATGCAGATTACGGGCAGCGTCTGCGTGGAGCGCGAGCGGTCGTGGTAGTCGAGCTGAATCATCGACTGCCCCTTGTGAGTGTCGCATTCAGCGCAGGCCTGAACGCAAGACTGACAGCCGATGCAGCGGCCCGGGTCGACGAAGAATTCGAAAATT
>JAQSWN010000334.1 GCA_029266615.1 Polyangiaceae bacterium | reverse complement strand
AGAATTCTCGGAAGGAACGCTGACAGCGGATCGCTACCGCTCAGCTAGACGGACGAAGCCGACCGCGTTGGGCGATCGGCTCCCTTCCATGGGCTAGCTCAGCGAACCGACCAGCCCGCGACCGACGTGTCGACCACGTACAGCTTGGCTGCCGCCGCCGTCGCGCCGGTGACGAGCACGAAGTCGCGCTCGCCCGCGACCGGAGCCGCCGGCGTGGAGGCCGTACCGGTCAGCGCCAGAGTGGCGAGAACCGGCGTGGTGGTGCCGGTCGCGGCGACGCCGAGGGTCAAGGCGCCGGGTGCGACAGAGTCGCCCGTCACCGTCGACGAAGCTAGGCCCGGAGCGACTCCAGCAACGAGAACGCTGGTTAGCTCGGTGCCCGCTACGTTCACCGGTCCAAAGTCGACCCCAGCCGCGACCGCCCCGGCCTTGACGCCGTGCACACCGCGGAGCAGCACCTCGTCGGTCTGCGTGAGGTCGAATTGCTCGCGAATGGTGCGGATTTGGTCGCCCGCGAGGTAGCTCAAGTAGTGCTCACCCACGATCAGCGTGCTGGTCGTACCTTGCGCGTCGTTCGTCACGGAGCCGTTCGGCGCGTCGGCATCCACGGCCTTGAGCGTGTAGCCCGTCGTGCTCGCACGCAGCTGGAACGCACCTAGCGCGCCCTGAGCCAGGTTGTCCTCGAGCTTCACGGTCGGGGCCGCGCTCGTGTAGAAGTCCACGGTGCCGACGTCGGAGGCGTGGAGGACGTGAATCCACGGATTTTCCTTCACCCAGCTCGTCTTACCGTCTTGGTCGACGACGAGGAGCGCGAAGCCGTTGGCCGGCGCGCGGAACGGGAAGCCCGGGTTACCGGTGGCGATGACGAACACTTCGCTCTCGGAGGCGAGTTTCGGCAGCACCAGCTCCGACACCACCGCGTCCGCAGCCGAGAACGACACGTCGTCCGTTGCGGTCGTGGGTAGGGCGACCGTCTCGCTGCCAAAACGCGCGAGGCCCGGCAAATCGACGGCGTCTTCCGTGCTCGCCAGATCCAGGTCAACGTCTTCCCACGCCGTCGTCGCGTGAACGACGCGCGCCTGCGCGACGCCCGCTTCGGCCGCGTCGAAATCGTGTTGCAGCGGCAAGATGCGGAAGCTCACTTCCTCGTCTTCCGCCCCCAATTCACCGGCCGCGACCAGGGTGTACTCGGCTCCCTCTTCGAGCGTGATGTCTTCGCTCGTGAAGGCAGCGTCCTCGGAGACTTCTGCGCCGGCGGCGCGGAGGTCGAACGCGATCGTGCCCGCGTCCACTTCGAGGAACTCGGTCGCCTCACCGTACTCGACGTTTTCCACCGCGACGGCGCTGGAGCCCTTCACGTAGATGTCCACGGCCGGAGCGTTCGGGGATGCGTGCACGACGCGCAGTCGGCTCTTGGCGACCGTGGCTTCGCCGCCCGCGCCACCTTCACCGCCGCCCACGCCGTTGTCGTCACCGCCCAAGTTCAGGTTGCCACCGTTGCTGGTACCGCCGTTGCTGGTACCGCCGTTGCTGGTACCGCCGTTGCTGGTGCCGCCGTTGTCCTCGCCGCCGACGTTAGCTTTGCCAGCCGTAGAAGAAGTGCCGCCCTTACCGGCCGTGCCCGGGCTGTCGCCGTCGTCGCCGCAAGCGAGCGGGGTGAGACCGATGAAGAGGCTGAGGCTGGCGAAGCTAAGAAAACGAAAATTTGAGTTGTTCATATTGGGGTCATCTCCTTAAAGGTGACGACCCCGGCGCCAAGCAACAGCTGGGCCGCCCGAAACCTCCGCGAAAACGGCACGAATCAGGCGTGCAACTAAGTGCGCATCACACACTTCACACGGCGTATTAGGTCACGTCGCGGCGAAAATGAGTCCGAGGGTCAGGGCTACGGGGCGTATGTGTACGCTTCCACCCAGTCGTATTGCGCCTCGCACGGCACTGCATTCGGGTCGAATGGCCCTGCGAACTGTGTAACCGCGTAGTTGGCCGGCCAAGCATTCATGTGAAGCGTTTGCGCATCCTTGATCTTCGGCTGCGTATCCTTCCACGTTTGCGCGCCGTCGATGAAGAAAGTGATGCCGTCCGGCAGCCATTCGAGGACGTAGTCGTGAAACTCCATGGTCGGCGACCACTGGAAGTTGACGACCTTGGGCTGGTAAACGCGGTTCGCGTTGGTGCCGGAGATGAGATTGTATTGAATGGACTTCGGCAGATAGCCGAGGTGCTCGATGTCGATTTCTTGCCAGGAATCCGAGACGTCTTGCTTGTACGTGAATAGCGAGGAGACCATGCCGCTGCCGGCGCAGAACTTCACGCGCCCCGCAAAGCGACCGTAGGTAAACTCCTCTTTCGTCGCGACTTCCGCCGCGGAGTACTCGCGGTCCTGACTCGGCGTTTTGCTCACGCGCAGCTTGAGGAAGCCGCCTTCCACGACCACGTTGTTCGCGGTGAAGCGCGCCAGGTTCTCCTCGAACGTGTGCGTACGCTTGGACCAGCGGGCGTCATTGAAGGAGTCGAAATCATCGCGCCACTTGAGTTTGAAGCGCGGGTCGACGACCGGCCCACCGCCTCCTCCGCTCGCGCCTGCGGTGCCCGTGCCGGTTCCACCGGTCGAGACGCCCGCGGTTCCGCTCCCCGCGGTTCCGCTCCCCGCGGTTCCGCCAGGGCCGTTGCTGCTGCCGCCCTGGCCCGTAGTGCCACCCTGTGGCAGCACGCCCGAGCCAGCATTGCCCGCCTGACCGGCGACGCTGCTGCTGCCGGCCGTCGAAGCTCCGGCTCCGGCGGTCGAGGCCGAGGCCCCCGTCGACGTTCCGCTCGTACCGGCGACATTGCTGGCGGGCGGCTGGTCTTCGAAACCGCAACCCAAGAGCATGAGCAGCACCAAAAAAGTCGAGGTCGAGATCTTCCGCATCGTTCGTCCCGTGTCGCGGCCATTGTAGAACTATTTGAGAATCACTCTCGGGAGTAACAAAGCGCAGGTCCCCCACTAGAAAAATTCAGGCTCGCAGCATTTATGCTTCGCCTGGGTAAGGAGAGGGCAAGCGAACGCGTGTCAGCGTTCGTCTTTAGGGGTCAAACGGCGTGGATGCTCTGCGAGGTGGGTGAGTGCCGTCGCCATCGTCGTCTCGGGGCTTCGCCCGAGCGAGCCGTGGGGCGCCTCAGGCATCAGCAGGAAGAGCGCGGGGACTCGGCTGGCGCTCAGCGCTCGTTGGCTTTGCTGCATGATGTCTCGACGGTCGCGATCGCCGGCCATCATCACCGCCGCGCTCAGGCTTTTCAGCTCGCCCGGCCGTATCGCGGTTGGCGCCGCGATGCCGATCAGGTGGGTGTAGCGCTCGGGCCACTTCCGCGCGAGCTCGACGGCGCGCGTCGCGCCTTGCGACAGCCCGATCACCCAGATGTCGCGCAGAGGCTCGGCATGCCCGGCCGAGGCGAAGGCCTCCCCAATCCGTCGATCGAGCTCGCTCAAATTCGCTGACCATTTCGACCACGGCCCGCCACAGCTCACGTCTCCTTGAGGCGCGATGAGCGTGCCGTGCTTTGCGGCAGCTCGCGGAAAAGCCTGCAAGTAACCTAGACCGTGGCCGCACATCCCATGCAGGAACACGATGCGCGCAGGTCCTCGAGGACCGCGCAGCACGAACGTGGGCGGCCCACTGGACGGCTGGAAGGTCTCCACCCGCAGGGCTCCGTCGGTCGGGACGGTTGCGCCCGCCGCCGCCGCCGCCAGCTGGGTTTCAGTCGACGGGCGCGGCTCGGTTTTAGCCGTGGGAGAGGCGCGCCGGGCGCCGTCGCATGCCGTCATCGCGAGGCATAAGAGGATGCAAGCTCGCATGAATCTTTCTCGACTGCAGCGCTCATGCCGTCGGCGAGTCGGCTCGGAGCGGAACGGATACTGCATCGCGCGGGCGCATGGGAATGGCCGGGCACTTCACTGCCGACGTCAACCAGGTCCTCCAAGACCTCGCGAGGGCTCGGGACGAAGCTAGGTTGCGCGCACACCTGCTGGGAATGGACGCGCGTCGCCGATTGACGGACCTCGAGTCGGAAATCGAGGCCTTCGAGCACAAGCTCACGTCACGGGGCGATTGGGTCGCGGAGCACGTGGTTGCCACAGCGCGCGGCTTGACTCGAGCCGTGGGGGAGCTCGTCGCTCAGCGTCCCGAGCAGGAGCCGACACGAGTGCGCGACCTGATGAAGCGCGACCCAGTCACTTGCGGCCCCTCGGACGACTTGAGCGAGGCCGCCAAGCTCATGTGGGAAGGAGACTTCGGGGTCGTGCCGGTCGTGGACGACCAAGGAAGGCCGATAGGAATGCTGACCGATCGCGACGTCTGCATGGCTGCTTACAAGCGCGGCGTTTCGCTACGTGAGCTGACCGTTGAGAGCGCCATGTCACGCTCCGTTGCGAGCTGCCGGCCCACGGATACGATGCGCCTGCTGATGGATGCCATGGCCACGTATCAGGTGCGGCGCCTGCCAGTAGTGGACGACGCCGGCAAGCTGGTGGGCATTGTCTCATTGGCGGACATCGCGCGGCTGGCCCAGGCTCCGACCCTCCTCAGCCAAGAGGCGCGTGTCTGGGTACCGGGTGTGTTGGCCGGCATCTCCGAGCCTACTCCCAACTACCAGCGGGCCCCGGCCCAAGCCGCTTCCTGAGCGTTCTCCGATCCGAATCCGCAGATGTTCCGTAATTTGCGGCATGCGCGGCAGCTTGAGCTCGGTGGGAACGTCCTGGCTCGCGCGTAACGTACACGTGCTCCTCGTCTTCGCGCCGGTGCTGGTCCTGACCGGTATCCTGGGGTTCGCGCTCCCCCCGCACGTTTCGTTGATGAGCGGAGCAGCCCCTTACAACGTTTTCCACCTGCTCGCGGGCGGCGTCGGCCTGGCGATCTTGGCGCGGCGCTCCCTCGCCGGAGCCGTCGCGTTCAACCTGGTGTTCGGTTGTATCGACCTCTGGCAAGCCGTGGCCGGGGTCACCGGGCTGTTTCCAGCGCGTTGGTTCGCGCTGCGCCCGGCCGATCACGTGGTTCACCTGATCGTCGGCGCGGGATTGGTGGCAGTCGGCTACCTCGGAAAGACGTCCAGGCGCTGAGTGTTCTGCTAGCGTAGCGCTCGATGCAGCGAGCGCACGTCGGTGCAGGCCTAGTACTCGCCTGGTTCGCTTCCACGCAACATGCCTCCGCCGAGCCGCGTGATCTGTCGGAGGTGCAATCGAATCGTTACTACTACCTGCACAGCGGGATCACCGCGGCAGGCTTCGTGGGAACGGTCGTCGAGCAGATCCTCACGTCGCACCACAGCCCCGGCTACGACTTGGACCGCTTTGGGCCGGACGACGCGGTTCGCGCGAACTTCAGCGAGTCCTCCGCCCACCTGAGCGACAAGACGCTCGCCGTCACCGTGATGGCGCCGCTGCTTCTTCAAATGTCGCAGGGGTTCGGCACCCGAATGGGAAACGCCTCCCTGGTGTACGCGGAAGCCCTTTCGCTTACCGTGCTCGCCGCAAGCACGGCGAAAATAATCGTTCGCCGCCCGCGACCGTACAGTCACTCCAAAGATCCGCGCATCTTGGAGTTCATGGATCGCCAGGGCGCGGACGCGTACTCGTCCTTCTATTCCGGGCATGCGAGCACGTCCTTCACGGCCGCCACGACCGGCTCGGTGCTGTACTCCCTGCAGACGGATGAGCTCGTCGCGCGGCACACGGTCTGGGGATTTTCCTTCCTGCTCGCCGGAATGACCTCGCAGCTGCGTGCGCGCGCGGGTCGCCACTACCGCACAGACATCTGGGTCGGCGCGCTCGCGGGCATGGCGGTAGGCGTGGGCGTACCGGTGCTGCACCAGCTGGACCTGGGGCGCGTGCGCGGCACGGAGCTGGCGGTCGCGGGCGGCGGGTTCGGGGTCACCATGCTGCTGAGCGAGGTCGTGGATTTCTGCGCGGCGCTGGACGTGCTCAACCTCTGCGGGTTGCCGCGCGACGTGGGCGTGCCGCTGAGGGATGCCTCGCTCGTTCCTCGGTGGAGGGTGCTGCCGCAGGCCTACCCTGGTGGCGGCGGCGTGTCCGTGTCGGGCGAGCTGCTTTAGACCTTCAACCGAGAATGCCGTCGATTTGCGACAGCTCCTCCGAGCTGAACGAC